>NZ_JBEORW010000051.1:0-53378 GCF_040302565.1 Streptomyces sp. NPDC097981 | reverse complement strand
ACGGGCTGAAGGGCCTGCCCGAGGCGGTCAGCACCGTCTTCCCCGCCACGGTGGTCCAGCTCTGCATCGTTCACCTCATCCGCACCACGCTGAAGCGCGCCTACGACGTCATCCGGATGCTCTCCCGCGACGGCCGCCCGATCGCGCGACTCCTTGTACGTGCTGGACGTCCTGAAGGCGGCCCGGGACTCCTCAGCAGCCACTGCCCCTCCCTCCATCCATGGAGGGAGGACGCCCTCCAGCCCTGGACCCCTCCTCCCTCCACCCACGGAGGGCATTGTCTATACCCCCATCCATAACCCTTCTCCAGAACCCGCGTTGCCAGACGCCCGCAGGGCCAGTACAGGTAGAGGCTCCCGCGAGAAGCCGAGCGAGGCCGCCGCGCTTCAAGTGCCGTGCAAGAAGGCGCCGGTGACGAAGCACAAGCTGTTGACGCCCGCCGAGGCGGCCGCCATTGGCGCCGTGGAATCGGGACTCCCAGCGCAGCTCGTATCCCTCCTGCCCACCCCCCGGCCGAAAGTCATCCGAAACGCCATCCTCGCAGCCCTCGCTGCTTGCACACCGCGTGAGCGAACCGCCGGCCAAATCACGGCACGTATCGAACGCCGGTGGTACGCCTGGCGCTACGCAGCAAAGGCAGATGCTGGGGAGCTGGACACCGCGATCGGTACCTTGATCACCCTCCTGGGCACCGGCGACTGCCCCGAGCCCCGCTGCGAAGACGGCCATGACGTCGACACCGGAACACCATGTGGAATCTGCGCCAACCGCAAAGCCGACCGAAAGACCGCGGCACGCCCCCAAGCTGCCACCATCCCGGTCCCACGCCACGGGGGGACGAGCAGCCCCGGCCCCCGCCCAGCCATCCCGTATGAGGGCCTGACCGAGAAGTGGAGCTGCGCCGACTGCTCCGAGAAGTTCCGTAGCCCGCCGCCTACGGATGGCCTATGTCACCCCTGCCGCGACGACCGCTCCCGCACCGCCCAGAACGACATCGCGCACGGAACCGGCTGCACATGCGAGGAATGCACCACCATCCGCGCCGCCATCGACGCCGCCGGATATGACATCCCGGTTGGACCAGCTGACGGAGGAGACTGAATGACGGATTCAGGGGCGCGCGCACAGGCCGGCGGCCCCCGGGAGTGCGAGCCCCTTCCGGCGAACGCTCACCTGTCAGGGGCGGGACGGCAAGTCCGCAGCAGACGACGAATCTTCCACTTTGACAGAAGCCAAAGGTTGCGGGCCGATGCAAGTGCCGCCGCGTTTGTGTGCGCCGGACCGTTCACGGCGTGCTTCCTTTACACCGCCGCGGCGCACGCCTACACGGCACCGAAGGTCCCCAGCGATCGGTGCGATCACTCCCAATGGCGTTAAACCCCGGCGCACCCTCCGTTCATGGCCGAAGACCAGAACCTGGGCAGCGACGAGAACGAAGCGGAGGAGAGGTAGCCCGAATGCAGCTGACTCGTACGCACCGGATACTCATCGGCGTCGTGGTCGCAGGAGCCGTGGTCATCGCGGGCATCGGCTTCGCGGGCTCGTACGCCGCGGTCCGCGCGCTCGCCGTGAAGAAGGGGTTCGGCACCTTCTCGCTGGTGTTCCCCATCGGCATCGACGCGGGCATCTGCGTGCTGCTGGCCCTGGACCTGCTGCTGACGTGGATCCGGATCCCGTTCCCGCTGCTGCGCCAGACGGCGTGGCTGCTGACGTTCGCGACGATCGCGTTCAACGGCGCGGCCGCCTGGCCGGACCCGCTGGGCGTGGGCATGCACGCCGTGATCCCGATCCTGTTCGTGGTCACGGTGGAGGCGGCCCGGCACGCGGTGGGCCGGATCGCGGACATCACCGCGGACCGGCACATGGAGGGCGTCCGCGTCACGCGGTGGCTGCTCTCCCCGGTCCCCACGTTCAAGCTGTGGCGCCGGATGAAGCTGTGGGAGCTGCGCTCCTACGAGCAGGCCGTCGGCATGGAGCAGGACCGGCTGATCTACCAGGCGCGGCTCCAGGCCCGGTACGGGCGCGCGTGGCGCCGCAAGGCCCCGGTGGAGGCGCTGATGCCGCTCAAGCTGGCCCGGATCGGCGTCCCCCTGTCCCAGACGGCACCGGAGGGACTGGCGGCGGCGGGCATCGACGCCGTGCTGCTGCCCCCCAAGCCGGCGACCGCCGAGCAGCTGACGGTGGAGCGGGCCGATGGACCGCAGGGTGCCCTGGTCGCCGCACCGGCCGTGGCGGGGGAGCAGGCCGTGGAGGAGTCCGCAGATGCGGATGAGGGTTTCGCCGCCGCGTTGGGGCCGGCTGCCGGTCTCACGAATGACGGGTACGGGCGCGGTCACGCTGACAATCCCGAAGTCCAGGGAGCGCGGACGCCGACGCGGCCAGTCGCCCCGGTGGCTGCAGAGTCGGCCCGTATGACGCAGGCGGAGCTTTGGGAGGCATGCTGCTCGTACGCGGCGCGCACCGGCGCGGTTCCTGACGCCGCTGCTTTCGTCGGGCACCTGGCCGAGGCTTACGGGGTGGTGGACCCGGCGACCGGTGGGCCGCTGCCCGCGATGGAGGTGGAGGAGCTGCTGGCCCGGTTCCCCGGAAGCCGGACGGCTCTTTCGATGACCATTTACGGTGCGGCCTCCAGACCCCATCCCTTCTTTGAAGCCTCCTGGGCCCGCCGCGACGTCCACGCACCCGCCGCGCACGCCTCCGTGTCCGGTCAGGTGCCGACGGCATCGGTTTTGGCCGGTGACCGGCTGTCGGCCGCAGACAGTGAGCAGACGTCCCTCGACGGGCTGACCGGTCCGTTCGAAGAGCCGGTGGGAGAGACGGAGCTCTGGGAGGCGACGGTCACCGACACTCGTACGGCCGCCGCTCGGCTGCCCCAGCAGCAGACCGAGGAGCCTGTCCTGGATCCGGTCCGGCAGCAGATCCTCACCGTCGCCGCCTGGCTCGCCGAGGCCGAAGACACCGGCGTGAAGCTGTCCGGAGCAGAGGTGGCCCGCCGTCTGGGGGTGTCCCCCAAGACGGGTCAACGCCGCGTGATCGACGCCGGCAAGCACCTCACCGAGCAGCGTGATGAGGATCTGTGAAATCGGCCAGTGCTGCTCTTCGTTCCCCACTTGGTTGCTGGAAGCGACGATGGCCGGGGCCGCCCGACCGTGCAGTGTACGGGCCGTGCCGGCCGGTCAAGGGCGCCTACGGCGGCACTGCGTGCTGGCCTTCGGCCACCCTGGACAGTCCGTCCCGCCCCTGGACCTGGCTGGCTATCGGGCGGCCCCTCCCGTGTGGCGCCCGTCCGCAGGTCAGCGCGCCGGAGTGGGGAATCAAGGTGAGCAGGTCTGGGGAACCCCTGAGCACAGGGTGGGGAATTTCAACGAGCCTCATCAAGCGCCGGCAGCAGGGACGTGCTCACCTCCGCTCGGTCTGATGCCGACCATCCCTGTGTGACCGATCCTCGATCAATCCGCCGAGATGAGCACGGGAGATGCCGGTGAAGGCAGCATGGGACAGGGCCGCACGGGCCCGCTTCGTCTGCACAGCCGAAGAACTGGTGCGGCCCGCATCACGTCACGCCCGGTGTACTTGGCGCCGACCACCGGTCAGATCAGCTCCTCGGCAAGCAGATCCATAAGCAGTCCGTCCTGCCAGGTGCCCGTCCGGTGGTCGCGCCAGTAGGCCCGCATGATCCCCACGGGCTTGAACCCGACCTTGCCGTAGCTGCGAATCGCCGCGGTGTTGGCCGCGGCGGGGTCAATGGTCAGCCGATGATGGCCTCGTTCGTGCACCAGCCACCGGGCCAGAGTGCGTACGGCGTCGGTGCCGAGTCCCTTCCCGTGATGCCGCGCCGTCAGGAAGATGTCGATACCGGCGTGCCGGAACTCCGGATCGGCCTCTTCCTCGAACTGGATCGCCCCGATGACCTCGCCCTCGAAGACAACGGTAAGCATGCCCTCGAAGTCGTCCGGGGGCGACCACCACGCCGCGACTCCTGGCTCCCGCACGATCCTGTCAAGGACCTCCCCATCGCCGACGGCCACCGGCCGCAGTACGACCTTGTCCCCACGCAGCTCCATACCCCTCAGTATCCCCGGGAGATGGAAGCACGCTCAATAGCCGACCATGTCGCAAGACGGGTCAGCGTCGCGTGATCGACGTGGGCAAGCACCTCACCGAGCAGCGTCGGCAGCAGGGGCACGCTCACCTCCGCTCGGTCTGAAGCGGACCGCCCCTGCGTGACCGACACCTCTCGGTGACCAGTGACCGATACCTCGGTGACCGACGCCTCCGTGACCGGTGACCGGTGACGTGATCGGTTATGATCTGACCGGCCTTGGTGAGTGATTCGGTGACCAATCCGGTGACGGAATCGGTGAGTGACCGGCTATCACCTCACCGGTGCGAGTCACCAGCACGCCGATTCTGGAGCCCCATTCGACGTGAGCGGCCGGCGTGGTCGAGTCCTGGCACCCCATCCATACTTGGCCGCTTCCTCTGTGACCGATCCGGCAGCTACACCCCTTTGACCTGTGGTTTGACCGATGACCGATGGTCAGGATGACCGGTGACCGGTGACCGGTGACCGATTCGACCTCCAGCGGTCATCGGTCATGACCGATCTCCCGAAGTCACCAGCCCCCGAACACCGCTGCGTGCCCGGTGACTGGCTGCGCTCATTGGCCGAGGGAATCGGACAGGGCCGCTTCCGGGGCAGTGAGTTGTCCAGGGATCTCGTTGCTCCGCGTTCGTCGGGGCACCGGCCGTTTGCCGGTCAGTGCCCGCCGATCGCTCCTAGGCTGTGGGCTGACTTGGTGATGGGGAGGGTGACGTGGGCACGGTCTTACGGATCGATATGGATGGTGCGGTCGTTGTGCTGTCCTGGCCAGATGGGGACACCGAGCGGAGGCAGGTGGTGCGCGCGGCTGTGGGTGGGGTGGCGGATGCGGCGGTGTATCACCGCAGGGCGCAGTTCCATGTGCACGGGAACGGGCAGTCCGAGCGGCTGGCGATGAATCTGTCGGCGTGGGTGCTGGCGTCCGTGTGGCGGGGGATGGAGATCCCTTACGGCTTCTTCGGGCCGGTCGTGGTCACCGGGCCGCAGATGGACAGTTTGGGCGAAGCCATGGCTGTGGAAGTGCGGGCTGTGTGCGCGGCGGTGGCGGACGTGCGGGAAGAGTGGGTGACGCGGCAGCCTGCCGGTGAGGGGCCGGCCCGCGCTGAACTCCTCGCCGCGGCCCGTTACGGGGTGGCGGCGCTCGCTTGAACGCGGGGTAGCTGGCCCGCTGATGACATGGGTGTGGGCCCTGCACTTTCTGCGGGGCCCACACCCATGTCTGCCGTGCTGGTTGTCAGGTTGCAGTGGTCCCGGCTGTGGTGGGGGAGGGCTGGCCGGAGAGGACGAGGTTGATGGTGTCCTCGGTGAGGCTGTCGAGGGTGATGTCGTAGGTGCGGGCCATGTGCTGCAGGCGTGCGACGGTCTTGCGGATGGCGGCGGTGTTGCCGGCTGCCCATTCGATGTGGAGGAGGTCCCGGTAGAGGACTTCGGAGGTCTCCTCGATGTCGAGGGCATGCTGGATGGTGTGGCGGGCGGCGTCGAGGTCGGGGGCGGGTCCGTCGGTGTGCCAGCGGGCGAGGGTGTGGGCGGTGTCGGTGATCCTCGACAGCATGTCCTGGATGACGGGGTCGGCCCATGGCAGGGTCCTGCCGTCGAACGGCTTCCCGCGGACCAGCCCCATCGCCGTTTCCAGGTCCGCGATACCGCCTGCGGGGCCGGCAGCCAGCCCGCTGGAGGCCAGCTGCTGGAATTGGTCCCAGTCGGAGGTGACGGCCGGGTGGAAGGCGTACCCGCTGCCGTTCTTGGGCCGCGGAAGCAGCGGATATCCGTCGCCGGTCAGGCCGATCTGGTTGCGCAGTTCGGACAGGCGTGAGTGCAGGGTGCGGGTGGACCACGGGTTGACGGGGTCCATCGCTTGGCACAGGTACTCGGCGCTGCGACCTGGGCGCAGGTGGATCAAGGCCGCGATGGCGGTGGTGCGGGGGCTGTGGGCGGATCCGAGGCCGCCGGTAATACGCAGGGGCCCCAGCATCTCGATGCAGACACCTGTGTAGTAGTCGCCTCGTTCGGCTGAGGTCCGGGCTGCAGGGATGAGTTCGGGGGGCTGGCCGGGGCGGGCGTGTTCGTTCAGGGTGCTGGCCGCGGAGGGCTGGCCTTTGGCTGCGGCAGCCTCGGAGGTGTCTACCGTTTCGCTCCCGGCCGCGGGGGCGCCGGGGGTGGTGGCTGCGAGGAGGGCGGGGAAGGGATTGCCGGGGTCGTGGGCTTCTTCGCTGGTCACCCGCACGGTCAAAGGCGCGCCGGTGGCGGCCGGCTGGTCGTGGTTCTCGGCGAATTCCCACGCTCCGGTCGCGGGTTCGGGTTCCTGCACGGATACCTGGAGTGCATGAACGTACTGCAGGTACTGCTCGTCGGTGATTCGTTGCAAGGTCACCGGCTCGTCCAGCAGTTCCAGGCGGGCGTCTTGGTCGCGGCTGGTGTTGAGGATTTCGGCGTGGGGGAAGACGCGGCGCGTGGTTTCCGTGGCGGGCAGGACGACGGCGGTGTCCAGGTTGCGCGCGGCAGCGAGGGCATCGGCGAGCTGGGTGACGTGTTCCTTGTCGCTGTCGCCGGCGCCGATCAGCAGCCAGGGCAGGACCTGTTCCCCGCTTTGGTGGGCTTCGAGGAGGAGTTCGCCGAGGTCGGTGGCGACGGCGGGAAGGTGGGGCATGGTGCGGATACGGCCCTGGGGGAGGAGTCCGGCCAGGCGGGATCCGAGTCCGGTGGTGAGGATTTCGCTGTAGTCGGTCCAGGCACAGGTGCCGAGCTCCAGTGCGAGGGCGCGGGCGACTTCGAGGACCTCGTCGGCCTCGCCGTCCAGGAGTAGCACGCGGCAGGTCATGAGGTCGGCCAGGACCAGAGCGGTCTCGGTCGCGCCGAGCGTGACCAGTCCCGGATACGGGGCTTGGACGTCCTTGGCCTGGTCGGCAGGCAGCAGTACGGCGTCGCCGTCGAGCCTCCAGGCGCGGGTGTCGGGGCCGCCGGTGAACGGAGCGACCGGCTCCGCCGGCTCATTCAGCAGCAGGATGATGCCGTCGGCGTCGAGGCGGGCGCCGCGCAGCGCGGGCAGGTCGCGCTCTGCCTCGGCGGCGTGGTGGGCGAGGGTGCGCAGGACACGGTCGAGGAGCACGATGCCGCCTGGCTCGCCGGCCGCGCCCAGGACCTGCTCCGCGGTGGTGGGGTCCGGGTCTTGGGCGATGGTCTGTCCGGCGCGGCGCTGGCGCTGCTGGAGGATCCGGCGGACCCCGAGGGCTCCGGCCAGGGAGGCGGCCAGCAGAGTGCCGATCCCTGCGACCAACGCCCAGTTGATGGTCGTGGGGCTCTCGGTGCTCGGTGTGGTGTCACGGGCGGACGGGGTGGCTGGCGAGGTGGCTGGCGAGGTGGTCTGCTGCGGGACCCCAGCCGAGGGAGTCGCAGTTGACGGTGCGGGCGCCGGCGTCGCGGGTGAGGACGTTGATGGTGCGGGGGCGGCCAGTGGAGGGGTGGTTGTTGCAGGGGGCGTGGCAGGAGCTTGAGTGGCAGGCGGGGTCTGCGGCGGAAGCGGGGTGGGTGTAGTGGTGGCGGGTTGGGGGAGGGAGAGCTGCTGGCCGGGGTGGATCAGGTCGGGGTCGGTGAAGGTGTGCCCGTCGGGCAGGGTCTGGCCCTTGTTCAGGTCGAAGATCTCCCGGTATCGGTCGGCGTCGCCGAGCGTGGTCGCGGCGATGCCGGAGAGGCTGTCGCCCTCCTCGACGGTGTACGTCGCAGGGGCCGCTCCGGTCTGCTGCGGGTTTTCTCCACCTGTCACTGGCCGGGCGTCGGCGGGAAGCTGCAGGATCCATCCGGGCTGGATGGGCCGGTCTGCGTGGAAGATGCCGCCGTCGCCCATGGTGTGGCCTTCGTTGAGGGCGGCGATGTCGCCCCATCGCTCGCCGTCGCCGAGGCGTTCGGCGGCAATCGACCACAGGCTTTCGGCGGGCCGTGCGTCGCGGACGGTGTGGGTGACGGCCGTGCTGGCGGTCGGTGCTGAGGCTTCTGTCCGTGCCGTGTTGCTCTGTGTCCCGGGGACGGGGGCGGCGCTCGCGCTGATGGTCGGGGTACCGGCGGGGGCTGCGGTGGCGGGGGCGGCGAGGGCGGTGCCGGCCGGCAGGGCGAGCAGGACGGTGGCGACGAGTGCGGCGGCGGCTCGCTGTCCGACGAGGCCTCGGATCTGGGGTGCGGCGCGGCCGCGGAGTTGGGCGGGGATCTCCAGCAGGACAGCGATGGTGAAGCACGCCCATCCGGCCCATCCGGCGCATGCCAGGAGCAGGAGGAAGACCTGTCCGGAGTCCTCGGTGGACAGCAGGTTGGTCAGGGCGGCGAGTCCGGGCGGTCCGACGAGGGCGGTGGCCCACCACAGCAGGGCAGGCAGTCCGGCCAGAAGCGTGGCGAGCACGGTCAGGGAGAGCAGTCCGCGCAGGAGCGCGGCTGCGGTCTGGGTGCGGCCGAGGCGGCGTGAGGGTGGTGTGGCTGGGGGGTTGGGCATCGGCCGGTCCTTCTCGCGTGGAGCGGTGGGCTATTGGGGCTGGGTGGTGCCGTAGAGCAGGCGGGCGGAGCCGTGGCCGGTGACGTCCATCGATCCGATGCCGGCGATGGCCAGGAACTTGGTCGGGTAGGTGTCGTGGACGGTGATGGTCAGGCGGGTGCCATCAGCGGAGACGGTGGCGCTGCCCTGGGTGCCGGCGTGGGCGAGGTAGGCCTGGGCGGCCGCCTGGGCGGCTGCGGGATCGGCACGGACCGCGGCGCCGGTGATGGCGGCCGCGGGGTCGATGGCCTGCCCGGCTGCACGGGCCGCTTCCATCGCGACGGCGTCGGCGCGTTCGGTGGCGCGGAGTTTGCCGCCGCCGTCGATGGCCAGCCCGATGATCGCCAACAGGGCCACGGTGACGACCGCCGTGTAGATGGCGATTCCGCCCCGGTCCTCGTGCAGGCGGGTGTGCCACCAGGTTTGCAGTGTCGGTGTCGGCATGGTCAGCCTTCCCGGGAGCGGTAGGCGTCCACGACGGACGTGAAGCGGCTGGTCATCGTTTTGGATCCCGGAGCGCCGGGCAGCAGCAGGTCGCTCATGGCGACGGCGCAGGAGATGGTCACCGTCACCGTGCCGACCTGCCCGACTGGTACGGCGAGGCCGGAGGCGTCGACGCTGGTGCTGGTGGAGGCGCAGTGGATGCCCTGGTCGTCAAGGGAGCGGGCGGCCGCGGCGGTGGCTTCGGCTTGGGCGCTGCTGTAGGTGCGGGAGATCGATGCGGCGCGGGCTGCGTCCTCTGCGGCCGCATCGACCTTCGCGCCGGCTATGACGATGCGCCCGCCCGCGATGGCCAGGCACAGCAGGATCAGCAGCAGCGGGGTGACGATCGCGGCCGCGATGGTCTCACTGCCCCGGTCACCCCCCGCGGTACGCCGCCGCATCCACTTCATGAACCCGGCGCTGTTCACGGGGTCGTCCACCTCTCCCTTGGCGCGCCGGCTGACTGCGACACGGACAGCCCGCCCACTCCGGGAATGAGGGAGGGGGCGCTGCCGGTGACCGTGACCTGCACGTCGGTTGCGGAGCTTCCGGAGGTGCTGACGGCGGTGGCGGTGAGGCTGTCGCCCGCGATCCGGCCGAGGGTCTCCTGGGCGCGGGCTGCTCCTGCGCTATCGGGGGCCTGGTAGACGCGGGCGGCGGCGACGCCTTCGCGTGCGGCGGTCAGGGCGATGCTGCGGGCGTGGACCCACATGGCGGCCTGGACCACGGCGACGGTCACCAGGATGACGAACGGGAAGATGATCGCCATCTGGATCGACGCCTCCCCTCGGTCCCCGGCCGTCCGTCGCCGAAGTGCCGTCAGCCAGCCCCCGGCCCAACCGCTGCGGACCGGCCGTCTCCGCGTCGTACGCGCCACTGCGTCCCCCTCTTCCCCTTTCGCTGTTGCTAGATGCCGGAGAGCTTGGCGTTGTACTTGGTGACGACGATGCCGATGGTTCCGGCGATGGCGAGGGCCCCGGCGACGGCAGCGACCCAGATGATGACGGTCGTGATGGAGATGTCGCCCCGGTCCTCGGCGGCATTCGCCTGGATCTTGGCCCAGTGCGAGCGCAGGGCGACGTTCAGGCGGACGAGCGTCTTCATGGTGTGACTCCCTCTGTTCGGTTCGGGTCAGGTGGTGAGCATGCGGATGATGGCGGGGAAGGCGATCAGGAGCATGACCAGGACGGCGAGCAGTGCGCCGGGGGCGGTCATTTTCTCGCTGTCGCTGTTGGCGTCCGCGGCCTGTTGGGCGAGGAGTTCGGTGCGCAGGTTGCGGGCGCGTGAGCGCAGGGTGGTGTAGACGGAGGCGCCGTCGTCGGCGGACTGGCGCATGATGGCGGCGAGGTCGTCCATGACCGGCAGGTCCAGTTCGGCGGTCAGGCGGGCCAGGGATTCCCAGTGCGCCACCTTGTCCACCCTCGACTGCGCGAGCGCCGCCTGGATCCGCTGGAACGCCCAGCCTTGGCCCACCGTCGCGGCTTGTTCCATGGCTTGTTCGGCGGAGACGTTTCCGGCCCGGCGCAGGGCGACGAGGTCGAGGTAGGCGGCCATGGCGTGCGCGAACTCTGCCCGGGCCCGCTTGGCCTTGTCCCGCAGGGCGAGGTCGGGGGCGAACCACAGCACGACGGCGGCGAGCAGCCCGACGATCGCCGGGAGGTACAGGGGCAGGCCCAGGAGCAGCAGCGGCACCGTGGACAGGGGCGGCAGCAGCAGCCCGGCCCCGGCCAAAGCAACCTTGGTCAGGACGAACCGCGCGGGCGTGGTCCCGGTCAGAGCGAGATCTTTATAGGGGATCCGGACGCCGGGGACATCGGCGAGACGCTCCAGCAGCCACTGCCCCCACCGCTCGTCCCGGTCGGCCCCCGCCTCGCCGGCCGGGGTGGCGGCGGGGGCGGGTGCGGGCTGGTTGAGGCGGCGCAGCGCGGGCCCGAGGGCGGGTGCGGGCCGCAGGACTTCCCGGATGAGCAGGGCGCCACCGGCTCCGATGGCCGCGCCGGACAGGATCGCTGCGACGGGCATCATGCCGTCACCTCCACCGTGGGCTCCCCGGCGTTGTCCCCGGCGGTGGGGGCGGGGGTGACGGCGCTGCGGGGATCGGCGATCAGGAAGCGGGGCACGGGCTTGATGTCGGCGATCTGCCGCATCAGTGCGAGGACTCCGACAAACCCGGCCAGCAGAACGGCCAGGACGAGCTGCCCGAGCAGAGTGCCGTACGGGGCGGTGTAGGAAGGGATGAGGAACCCGCAGCCGATGACGCTGAGGGTGATGATCGTCATCCATCGCATCGCGGTGCGCGGCTTGGCCCGGTCGGCCTCGATCGCCCGGCGCCGGGCTACCTCCTCGTGGACGGACTCCGCGAGGTCTTCCAAGGCCTGCGCCAGACCGGGACCCCGGTCGGAGGCCGACAGCACGAGGGCGGCCACCACCTTGTCCGCGGTCACGTCGCCCAGTTGGTCGCCGAACTCCCGCAGCGCGTCCACCGGACGCCATCCGACCTGAAGACGGTCCACCAGGTCGGCCACCTCACCCGTGATGTCCTCGGGACATCCCCGGCGTGAGACCTGCAGGGCCTCGTCCAGCCCGCGGCCCAGCCACAGAACGTTGGCCAGGCGCTGGGTCCAGTCGCCGAGGGCTTCCAGTTTGGCGATCCGGGCCGTGGCCGACCTCGTCGGCGACAGCAGCCACGGCACCCCGATGACCGCGAGGAACACCATCACCCCCGCGATGAACACCCCGCTGATCAGCCACAACAGCACCCCGGACAGTGCACCTCCGATCAGACAGGTACGCCGGGCCATGCGCTCGTCCCGCGTCGCCAGATGCCGCCCGGCCCGAAGCCGGGCCGCGACACCAGGCCCCTTCGGCGCGGTTGTCCCGACAATCCCGGCAACCAGGCCGACCAGACCGCCCGCGACGGCGAGGCCGGCCAAAACCCACAGCAGCACGGTCACAGTGCCGCCCCCTCGGTCACCAGCAGTGGCAGCGGCGCACCCCATGCCCCTGACGGGTCGTTCAGCAGGGCGGCGTCGAATCCGGCACGCCGCAGATCGGGAACACACCGGGGGTGCATGAGCGGGACGGCCCGGTACTCGCCCCATTCGGGGCGCGGGCCGAAGACGGTGTTCGTCTCAGGGCGCCCGCCCTCGCCGATCCCGGTGACCTCCAGGACGTGGGAGACGAACCGGTGGCGGTGACCGCCGATCTTCGTCTCGTCCACGGAGGACACGAACACGATGAAGTGGAGCCCGTTGGCGGCCTGCCGGTAGGCCAACGATTCACTCATGTTGGCCTGAGCGAGGAGGTAGAGCTCGGCGATCCGGTCGAAGACGACGGAGGGGTGGATGGCGTGCAGGGTGCATAGGTTGCCGCCCGCACCGTTCGTCATGGCCTGCAGCATCGCCACGATCTCCGGGCCGCGGACCTCACCGACCACGATCCGCGTGAGTGTCATGCGCAGCGCCCGGTACATGAGGTCCATGAGCGTGATCTCACCGGCCGCGGCCCCGGCGACAACTTCGCCGTTGGACTCGCGTGCCTCCATCGGCACCACCTGCCGGTGGTGCCCGTTCTCGTGGGCGAAGAGCTCGTACTCCGTTTCCAGCGTCGCGAACCGCTCGTCCGGATCGATCTCCTTGAGCAGCGCCCGCAGCAGCGTCGTCTTGCCCGCCGCCTGCCCGCCCACGATCATCACGTTCTTCTCCGCGCGCACGCACGCCCGCAAGAACTGCTCCAGGGTGGTGTCGAGCATGCCGCGGCCGACCAGCTCGGGCAGGTCTGCATGGCGCATGCTGTGCCGGCGGATCGTCACATACGTGCCCGGCGTGACATCGATGACCGCCTGCAGACGCGAACCGTCCGCCAGCCGCAGCGCAAGGAACGGATCCGCGGTCGAGAGACTGCGCTCGGCCTGACCGGTAGTGCGCCTCGCCAGATCCCGCACCAGCTCGCGCAGCTCCTCGTCGGAGTCCGCGACCGGCGCCACCCGGACACGCCGCCCGTCGGTGAAGTCCAGCCACACATCCGCGAACCCGTTGATGAAGATGTTCTCCACCAGCGTGTTGTCCAGGTGCTGCTGCAGACGACCGGCCCGGAACTGCAGATCGAACACGGCCTGCGCGATCGCAGCGTCCTCAGCCGCCGACGTCGCCACGCCGCGATTGACGGCCTCGGCATCCGACCACACCGCCACCTGCTCATTGATCAGATGCCGGCCCTGCTGCTCCTGCGCCGCGGCACTCATGCCCGGCCGGGCCCGCAACAGCTCGGTCAGCCGCTCACCGACCTCCCTCTTGATCAGACGGACCGCCCCGTAGTCGAGGACCGCCGCCTGACCCTGGGCCGACGGGGTGCCGCCGGGTGTGGCCGTCGCGGGCAGCGGCACCCACGGATTCACGGGCTGGGCGCCAAGGGACCCGCTGGGTACGGGAGCCGCCGGGTTGCGGGAGCCGGCCAGGCGGGCCTGGAGCGAACCGGGCGCGGGCATCTGAGGGTTGTTGTGCAGAGGGTTAGCGCGCACCGGTCACCACCCGTCCCACACCCGGCCCGGCGGGCGGGGCCAGCCGCGTACGGCGCACAGCCACAAGCTCCTGAATCCGCAGCGCGGCCGACCGGGCTGAGCGCATCAGCTCCCCGGACTCGAAACGGCGGGGCTGCTCGGCCCCGTCCGAGAGCACCGCAGCCTCCTTGGGCCGCCACGGCAGCACCGCCGTGACCCCGATACCCAGGTGCTTACGGACCTCCTCCTTCGAGAACGGCCCCTCATCCACCAGCAGCATGCCCAGCTCGGTGGTCCCGCCGAGCAACTCGCGCAGCGCCTCCACACGTACCTGGGCGCTCTGCAGCGAACGCAGCGTGCCGCGGGCCACCACCAGGACCACGTCCGCGCTCTGCGCCAGCACCGCCGACGGGCCGAACGCCCCCCGACGCCCGAGGTCCACGATCACGTCATGCCCATGGGCTTCGATCCCCGTGAACAGCTTGGCGAGCGGCCGCCACACCGGTTCCATCGCCGAGGCGTGCGCCGGGTCGTACAGCCCGGGCAGAACCAGCCGGTCACGACTCCCGGCGTCGGTGACATCCACCAACTGCCGCCAGAACGCCTCACCCAGCTGCCCCTGCCTCGCCGCCACCGCAAGGTTGCGCAGCCCGTGAGAGTTGTCGAGGGTGCCCTGCAGGGCACCGGGCAGGATCGCCCCGCCGTCCGGGTCGGCCTCGGCCAGCACCACCCGGTGCTCCTGCGGCATCGGCCACGTCATCAGCAGCGCCATCGCCGCCGTGGTCACCCCCGGCGCACCCAGCCCGCCAGCCAGTGCAATGACGGTCATCAGCTGCCCCCGTCCTGCGCGGCCACGATCAGCGCGACTGCGCCGGTCGCAACGCGGGCGGCCAGCGTCGGCCCGCTGGCCGAGGGCACCGCCACGTCGACCACCACAACCCCTGTCGCAGGCGCGGCCACACCCACCGCCACCACCGTCGCCGCGAGCGTCTGAGGCGCCGCCGTATCGCCCGGCTTGCCGGCCCCCGCCGTCGCACCGGCCTGAGCCGGGTCAGGCGTCGAGACGATCAGTACCTTCTGCCCGGGCGACAGCCGCGACGCCGGAAGCTGCGACGGCTTCAGCGCGACACCCACCAGCTGCTCACCGGCCTTGACCAGGGAGGCAGAGGTGACCTGTCCGGGGGAGAGCAGTGAACCTGACTTCAGGGCCACGGCCGCACGCTGCCCGACCATGCCGGCCTTCTTCGACACGGGGACCGCCCTGACCGCAGGGTCCAGGGCCAAGGAAGCCGGAGCCAGATCCGCGTCAGTGATCGCATTGCCCACCGGCACATCCCGGGACACCACCAGCACACTGGACCGCTGCCCCGACGCCGTGAACAACAGCGCCCCCGATAATCCCCCGGCCGCGATCAGCGCAATCGACAGGGCGATCAGACCGGGGCGGCGGCGCCGCTGGCGCACCACGCGGGGAGCTGCGGCCGGAGAGGCCGGCGGACCTGCAGGCCGGGGCAGCGCCGTGCGGGGTGCCGAAGGCTGGGTGGACGTGCTCACGTGCTGTGCCTCCAGAAAACAGGGGAGAAAAGAAGCAATGAACGGGGGAGTGAGGCCGGGCCGTTACTGGCCGACGACCTGGACCTCGCCCACCGACACGGTGAGGTTCGATTGACGGACCTCGGTCAGCTGGCCCGTGCGGCCGCCGCCGGTCACCGCCCAGTCCACGCTCCACGTGGACGTCGCCATGCCCTTGTAAACGCCGCCTGGCTGCCCGGCCGACGTCGTCCGGTACAGATGCCCGCAGTCCGGCGACGGCGACATTCCACGGCCCGCCGTGTACGGGGTACCGGGGCTCTTGCAGGTCACGCTGGACCCGTCACCCATCGCCCACACGACCGACGACACCCTCGCCGTCGCAGTCACCGTGATCCCGCCCGCCGACGCCGACGCCGTATTGGGCCCCCAAGTGGTGGGGCTCTGGCTTACCCACAGCCACATCGGCACACCCACCGTGTAGCGGCCATCCGTCCGCGGACTCACGATCGCCGGGCCGGCGAGGAGCATGCTGTCCACCGCCCGCTGAGCAAGGACAGCGGGATCAACAGCCGGTGCGGGAACGTCCTTCGACCAGAAAGTCATGCCCAGTGTGTCGACGTTGGACGTCCCAGGGCCCTGCCAGACGCACGGATTGACGTAGATGGCACCGTCACCAGGTTCGTGCCCTGCCCACAGCGGGCTGCCGGCGGGCGGCTGAGGTTCAAGAAGACGGATCTCACAGGAGACTCCGTCAACGACCGGCTTGCTGGTGCCGCTGCCTCCACCGCTACCACCCTTGCCCTGCCCGCCACCTCCGGGCCTTTCACCCGGCTGATCGACGCAGATGGTGACGTACTGGTCGGCGCCGTCGCAGATGCCTCCGTCAGCATGCGCGGAGCCTGGCAGGGCCAGGGCTGCGAACAGGGCGAGTGGAATGACGGCTGAACGTCTCAGCATTTGTTGTCGCCGTTCGGAGTCATCTTGACCACCATCCACCGTCCGGCCCACTGCTCGATTTCGGCGACGGCGACGTAGCGCATGGGCTGTGCAGATGGATAGGGCCGCACGGTGCCTGTGGCGCGCTCGACCGTCTGCCATGTGGAAAGGTCAAGGCAATCAGTGACTGTGGCCGTAGGCCGTTCACCAGACAGATTGAGGGCCGTCGCTTCTGACTTGTGGCCGGGGCTGCCCTGCTTTGCGACACCTGCCTTTTGCATGTTTGCGATGTCAGCCAGAGTCCGGTCCAAGGCAGCCTTCGCAGCGAAGTCCACCAGCCTGGTGTCTTTCTCGGTGCCCGTTGCGTATGCCTTGACCGACTCAGCCCAAAAGCCGTCGTAGGCCGCGAGGACGTGTTGCTTCTCGGCGGCCTGGGGGTCGACGGACGCGGTGGGGGAAGCACTCGGGCCAGGGCTAGCGGGCGCGGCCTTGTCGTCCTTGGCGTCGGTGGTGCAGCCGGTGGTGAGGGTGGCGACGGCCGCGGTGATGGCGGCGGCTGCGCGCAGCCGGGTGGTGCGGGTGTGGTGCTGACGTGCTGTTGTCACGGAGGTACCCCCGGCTCGTCGGATGGGTGTTGGTGTTGTTCTCCAGGGCGTCGAAATCGCTTGTGCAACGCCTGAGGGTGCTGTGGTCCGCGTTGGTACAGGGCACCCTACGATGTCAACGCCCCAGTTTCTATGGGGTTATTGGGGTGCAGTTGAGCGAACAGTACTTTTGCCCTGGATTGCCGTTTCGGCATATGACAGTAGGGCTGTGAGGTGCGGGAATCGTTCCGAGGTCGGTAGGGGAGGGTCGTTGCCGGGCCTGCGCCCCGATGTGGCCGGAACTCTCCCTTCTGGCTGGTTCTTTGCTGGTGATAACACTTTCGTCCGGTGCTCGCCGTCTTTCTCACCGGATCGGACTTTGAGGGCCACGGTCGGGGCCGGTGAGGAGTTCACCGGCCCGGGCCTGACCCGGCCGGGCGGCGCCCGGGGTGATCAGAACGACGGCTTTTCGGCGCTCAGCGGGGCCAGCGGGCGGCTGTGGCAGTCAGAGTTCGGTCCAGCCGCGGGGCTCGCCGCTTCCGGTGAGGGGTGTCCATACCGGGGCCTGGGGGCCGGAGGTTTCGAGGTCTTCGAGGACGGCGGCGCCGAGGGGGACGCGGGCGCCCATGCGGGCGACGAGTTCGTGGTCGGCGGCCATGCTGCGTAGGTCGGCGATGCGGTTGGTCAGGGTCGTGTGGGGGGCGCCGGTGAGGATGAACAGGATCCGGGGAAATCGGGGGTAGACGCGCTGCCAGACGAGCATGGCGGCCTGGTCCCCGACGGTGCCGCGGCGGCCGGTGGGCTGGGGGGTGTAGTCGTGGAAGCGGGCGTAGGTGATGAGTTTGCGGGCCAGACGCTCGCTGCTCATCGTGGCCCGGTCGATTTCCACGAACGCCCGGTACTGGAGTCGGCGGGGGCGGGCCGCGGTGTAGTGGAAGACGGCGTCGGCGATGAGCCGGTCCTCGCCTGCGGTGTCGGGGAGGCGGTGGGTGACCTCGGGGACCCAGTCCAGCGGCTGGTATTCGTCGCCTCGGGTACGTGCGTCGGTGAGGAAGGCGATATGGGCGCGGGCCCCGGTCAGGATGTGGCCGGCGCGCAGCAGGGCTGCGGCCGGAGAGTGGATCGGGGTGGGTGCGCGACCGCGGAGCTCGGGCCATTCGGCGACGGTCTGGTGCCCGGCCGGGGTGAGGAAGTGGGCCTGCAGGCGGCCGGGGAGCGTGGCGTGGGTGATCAGCCCGTCTTCGCGTAGCGGCACCAGCACTTTGTGGATCTTGCGGGGCGGCAGGTGCGGGGCGACCATCCGGTGGAGCTGGGTGGTGGTCAGCAGCCGGTGCTGGGCGATCAACGCGAGTACCTGGTGGGCCTGGCTGTCGCCGCTCGCGGGCTGGAAGTCCATGCTTCCCGTGGCTGCTGCGTCGTTGACGGTGGTGGTCACGCGTACTGCTCTCCTGTCTTGCCGTGGGCAGTGGCGGGGGCGAGGAAGGCGAGGACCTGCTGCTCCTGGGCGAGGGCGATCGTGGTGCGTTCGGTCAGTGGCAGGGCTCCGGCACGAGCGTGAGCGGTCTTGTGGAGGGCTTTGACCTGGCCGGGCCGGGCTCGGTGGCCGACCTCGTCCAGCGCGGGCCCGCGAACCGGGAGCGGGCCGATCCGCGTGCCTTCCACGGTGAACGACGCGTAGTGCTGCCAGCGGGGCAGTGCGGCGATGTCGGCGGGGGTGACGTTTGTGGTGGGCCACTGGGCGGTGATCTGGGCAATGGCCTCGGCCGATCCGGCTGTGGTGGACAGGCAGGATGCGTTTTGCATGAGGGCGGCGCGGGTGGCGGGGCTGAGCCGGTGCAGAAGCTGGGTCATGCCGTGCAGCCGGCACCCGAACTTCCTCAGCTGTTCGGTGATCTCCGCCAGCACTGTGGAGGATCCTTGGTCCAGGCTGATCAGCTCGTCCAGGTAGAAACGGAACGGGCGCCGTGCCTTCTCGGGCAGGTCGCGGCGGGAGAGGCCGGCGCGCAGGAAGTCGTGGACGATCAGGGAGATCAGCAGCCGGTCGGTGGGCCCGGTGCCGGGCGGGCACAGCCACAGCACCTGGCCTTCGTCCATCGCCTGCCGGATGTCGTATCCGCTGACAGGGCATCCCAGGAAGCCCCGGACGACTGGGGACGCCCCCAGGCGCTCCAGGGGGTTGAGGACGGTCAGCAGGCTTTCGCGGGGAAGGTCGGGGAAGCTGTCCCTCCACCACCTGCGCGCCTCGTCGTCCAAGACCGCGACGACGGCCTGCCGGAACAGCGTGTGGGTGAGGAGGGCCGTGATTTGGAAGACGGTGGCCTGCTGCTGCGGCTTGTCGGCGGCGACAGCTCGGGTGTTGACGGCAACCAGGGCTTCGACGGCTTTCGTCAGGATGGTCAGCGCCCGCGGCGCCGTAACGTCCCCCCAGCCCAGGGCTCCGGCGAACGCTTCGACGACGGCCGCGCATACCTCGTGCGGCGGACGGTTCTGGCTCATGTCCAGCAGGTTCCAGGAGCCGAGCATGTCGGTGTCCTTGTGGACGGTGAGATCGAACAGTGCGACGCGGTCGATGAGGTCCTCGTGGGCGAGGTAGCGGGCGACGTCGGCGAAGCTGTCGCCGTGCGGGTCCACGAACGCCAGCCCCCGCCCGTTGTGGGCGCTGGCGACGGCGTGGACCTGGGCACGGGTGGTCTTGCCCCACCCCGCCTTGCCCGACTGGACCTCGAACAACGTGTCGTCCTCGCGGGTGGCCAGCAGCCGCTCCCGCCCATCCGGCCCCCGGTACCAGCCCTGAGGCAGCAGACCCACCCCCACCTCGTACGTCGGCATGTCGCTCTCCATCAGCGGCACCCTCGCCGCGCCCGTCACCGGCTTGAGGAATCCCGCGAGTTCCTCGATGTGCGCCCATCCGCCGCGGGCAGGCCGCATGAGGGCGTGCTTCCACTGCTCGTCGAACCGGCCGCGCCAAGGCCGCCGGTCCGGGCCGAATCGCAGCGGTCCCAGCGACCAGCCCAGCGACGTCAACCGCGAGGGCCCGGCGAAGACATCCATTGCGGCACTGATCCGGGCCAGCCGAGCCTGCGCCCGCCCGTCCTCGTTGGACGCACACCGCACCAGAATCTGCACCCGCACCAGCCCGGGACTGTGGGCGAGTTTGCCCAGGACCTTTTCCCGGCCCGCACGGCGAGGCTGCGGCGACATCACCATCCGCCCCCGCGGCCGGCCCCGCCACTCCGCGGGATCCAGCAGCCTGCCCACGGCGGCCGCAAAGCCGTCGTCGCTGGCGCGGGTCAGCCACCGCGCATCGTGCTGCGCTTCACGGCGAGCCTGCGCGCGGTCGCGGTGCATGGCCTGGGCACGGCGCACGGCGAGGTGCCAGCGCGGGGCGGGGGAGAGGTCCACGCACACCTCGGCGAGGTCGCCGCACTCCGCCCGCAGATCACCCACCGCGTCCAGCAGCGGCTGCAGCGGGTCGGGGTCCAAGGGGACTTCCCGCAGGCGTGATCCCGGCTCGCCGTGCAGGGTCAGCACCGCCCGCACGACGTGGGGCCGGTGCTTGTCCGCGACCGGCGGAACCTCCTCGACCCGCACTCGCGGCCCGTACGGGGTCCGAGCCAGCAGCGCATGTGCGCTGGCCGGGGCCTCAATCCGGTGGGCCAGGGCGCGGACGCCGTCGGCTCGCAGCCGCACCCGTACCGACCGGGCCCGGCGCGGTGTCCACCACGGTCCCGACCCGGCCGCCCGCACCAGCTGCATCCCCTGGCGCCAAATCTGCTCGCTGTGCGGCTCGAACGCCGCCGTGGGGACAAGCTCCAGGCAGGTCCGCTGCGACAGCGCCTTGGCGGCCAGCCGCCGCTGCAGGTACTCCCACCCCGCCCAGGCGGCCGCGCCGAGCAGGGCCAGCCACCAGACATTGGCCATGGCCCAGTGCGCGACCGCTGCGAGGGCCTCGATGAACGCGGCGGCTGCATGGACGCTGCCGGCGGCCGTCATGTGCGCTTCCATGATCCGTTTCCGTTCTGTGCGTAGAGGAGAGCGGCGGGGCGGCCGTCGAGGAGGGTTCCGGCCGGGTCGGCTCCGGCCCATACCAGCCGGACCACCGCTCGTCGTTGGCCGTCGCCTGGCTCGGGGTTGCGGCGGGCGGTGGCGGCCTGGATCCGCACCTGCGTGTATCCGACGGTCTCGGCCAGCCACGCGGCACGCCCCGCATCGAGCAGTGCGCGCTCGTCGTCGGGCGCAAGGTCAGGGCTGCTGGCCCGGTCCAGGGCCTGCTGGATGAGAGGGTCGGCTGCCGGACCGGATCCGGGAGGCGGGAGCTCCCCTGGTGTGCTGCTCGTCTGGGGTGCCGGTCCGTCGGGCTCCCGGCTGGCCTTCGGAGTTGCCGGTACGGCGGGGGTACCCGGGCCGGGGGCGGCCTGGGAGGGCGATGGCAGGGCCGGGCCGGCACTGGCCGCCGGGGCCGCTGCCGGTGCTGCCTCCTGGTACGGGGCGGCTTGCTGGGCGGGGCCGGGGTGGTGCAGGCCTGTGTAGGTGAGCAGCGCTCCGGCGGCGGTAAGGGCGATGGCGGCGGCGAGCGGGCGGCCCCCGCCCCGTGGGGTCTTCACAGGAGCCTCGTTCCGCCCGCGTAGTCGGGCATCGCATTGATGGGATCGATGCGCACCGGCTTGCCGGGGCGGGGGGCGTTGATCATCTGTCCGTCGCCGAGGTAAATCCCGACGTGGTGGATGGTGGAGTCCGCGGTGGGGCTGTAGCCGTAGAAGATCAGGTCACCGGGCTGCAGGGCCGAGATTCCGGCGGAGGCGGGGATGCGCTGCCCGGCGCCGGCCTGCTCGGCCGCGGTGCGCGGCAGATTGATCCCGGCTTTGGCGTAGGCGTACTGGGTCAGCCCGGAGCAGTCGAAGCCGGTGACGGCGCGGCCGTCCTGCCCGCCGGGCGAGCAGCAGATCCCGGTGCTGGGCCCATCGGGTCCGCCGCCGCCCCAGGAGTAGGGGAGGCCCTGCTGGGCCAGTGCGGCCTGGATGACCACACCCGCGTTGCCGGTCGGCGCGTTGGGGGTGTTTTCGAGGGCGTCGTAGCGGTCGATGCCGCTTATGACGTCGTCCACGTACGCCCACGATTGGTTGTAGGTGTGGATGGCGGCGCGCAGTTGCTCGCGGTCGGTGAGGTCGCGGCCGTTGCCGCACAGGTAGACGGCGGCCGCGGTGGCGGCGTCGTCCGCGTTGTGGGGCGAGATGGTCCCGTCGCCGTTGCCGTCCTTGCCGTAGGCGCGGAAGGTCTCCGGCAGGAACTGGAAGGGCCCGACGGCTCGTTCGTAGGCGGCATCGCCGTCCCATGTGCCGCCGTCGGTGTCGGGGATTGCGGTGGTGTTGCCGCCGGCGCCGGAGCCGTCGAGGCGGGGCCCGGTGATTGGCGGGGTGATGTCGCCGTTCGGGGTGATCTGCCGTCCGGCGCCGTGGTCGGACTCGACGCGGGCGATCCCGGCGAGGATCTGCCAGCGCATTCCCCGGCAGCCGGGCACATAGATGGTGACCTGCGAGGCGCCGGTGAGGTAGGCGGTAAGCATCCGCGCAGGGATTCCGGCCGCGGCGGCGTCCACCTGGCCCTGGCCGGCGGATCGGCTGGCGGCGGCCACGAGCAGCACTGGGGCCGTGCAGCACGCCGCCAGGGCCAGCAGCAGCACGACCAGGCAGCCTGCCCGTGTCTTCCTCACGAGGTTCCTCCTTCCTGATCTCGTCGCACGCTCTGGCGGCGCCGGTTCATCGCCGCGCGCAGCCGCGCCGCGTTCGCGGCGGCCTGGTCGGCGACAGGGGATGCGGGAGTTGCGCCGCTGCCGCGGTTGGCGCTCTGGGCCGGTCGGCTTGTCGCCGAGTGTCTGCTGCCGGTCGTGGGTGCGGGCATGGTCCGGCGGACCGTGGCCTGTCCGGCGGCCCCAGCCGGGGCGGGGGACAGCGTGGTGCCTGTGGTTGTGGGGTGGTCCGGGCGGCTGATGGTGGTCCGCGGCCCGGGTGCGCGGCCGGTTGTGGCGGGGGCGGTGTACACGGCGGCGCTGATCGCGGTGTCACGGACCGCCCGCCCGGTGTGGACTGCGCCCTGGCCTACGGCTCGCCCGGCCTTCACGGTGCCGTCCACGACGGGCTGCCATCCGGCGGCGTCCTCGCGGATCCGGTTTCTGCTCACCAGCAGTTGGGTGCGGACGTCCTCGGTGAACTCGCTGGCCTTCCCCTCCGCCGTGTGCACGGTGCGGGGCAGGCCCAGGGTTGCCGCGTAGGCGGCCCGGCCGGCGCGGTGGGCGATGCGGTACCCGCGCAGCCGCGATGCACGGGAGTGCAGCCGGGCCGACAGCAGGGGGCGGTCGGTGGCCGGGTCGTGCAGGATCTCGCCGGTCCACTTGTCCACCTGCACTTCGCCTTCCGCAGCGCGTACACCACCGGCTCCGGCCTGTGCCCGTACGGCCTCCAGCACCTTGGCTGCGGGGTGGCGGGGGCCTGGCTTGGGTCCGATGAGCGCGGCATGGGCGCCACGCATCGCCAGGGACAGGGGCGCAAGTCCCGTACGGACCGCGCCGCGTGCCTCGGCGACGGCCTGGCCGATCGAGAACGGCGCTGTACTGCGGGCGCCTGCCAGGCCCAGGGCCAGGCCGGCGCCGCGGTAGCCGGTGCCGGTGAGCCGGGCGTACTGCATGCGCAGGGCCATCCGCCGGCCCAGTGAGGTGGCGCTGCCTGCGATTCGTTTGTGCATGGCGAGGAAGGCGATGGCGAGGGCGTCGAGGAGCAGGATTCGCTCGGCCATCACGTCCGGCCCGCTGTCCGACAGCAGTACGCCGGCCGCGATTCCGAAGAGGGGCAGGCCCACGGCGGTAGCGAACGTGACCAGCGCCGAGGTGACGAGGACGCCCGTCCACCGCCACAGCAGCGTCCGTGTGGGGCCGGGCAGCATCGCCAGCACCCACACCACCGGTCCTGCTCCGGCCGCGGCGGCGTCCGCGCCCTGCGCGCCGAGCATGACCAGCGCCATCGAGACGACCATGGCCGCGACGACCAGGCAGGCGACGAGCAGGGCGAGAGCGCCGAAAGCACGGTCCCAGCTGGGAGTCTTCGCGTATGCGGCGGCGGCCTTGCCGGTGGGCCCGGCCTTTTCCAGCTCGGCCGCGAGCTTGCCGAGGTCCGCGGACGCGCGCTCGACCTCCTTGCTGTGGCAGTACTCCTTGGCCGGACCCGGCAGGATGTCGCACTTCTTCGCCGCGTCGGGGCCGGGGGGTTCACTGTTCTTCTTGATCCACTCCCGATGGGCCTGGTAGGCGTCCTTGTCCTTGTGAGGGTCCAGGACTCGTCCGTACTGCAGGAGCATGTAGGGCTTGACGACCAGCGCGTCGGTCAGCGCGTCCTGGACGGGCCGGGTCACGGCCGCCGCCTGAACATCAGAGTTTTCGCAGGCGCCGTGAGCAGGGCCGGCGACCATGTCGCAGGGATCTGAGGACGTCTTGTTGCCGAAGTAGCTGCTGGTGGTGATGGACGCGACCTCGATCGCGGCCTGATGGGTGACGTCGAGCGGTCCGTCCCGGCCCAGCAGGTAGTCAGGGCGGACGACCGCGCTCGCGGCCAACGCGCCGATCACCAGGGTGGCGGCGATCTGCCCGAACCCCGTTGCAGCCTTGCCCCGCATGAAGAGGACGAGTCCGAAGACGAACCCCCACGCCAGCGTCAGCCCTTTGAGACCGAGCGCGTCCACCACATGGGTCTGGTAGGCGTCGGCGAGGTGCTGCGCGGGGCCGGTCAGCAGAGCCAGCAGCGGGAACCGGAAGACGAACGCAATCAGCCAGCAGCACATCCCCACCAGCAGCCGCGCCAGCGCGAACAGCCCCGACATCACCAGGACCTGCAGCTGCCCGACCACGTTCAATGAGCTGCCTCCGTCGGCCTGCAGCTGATATGCGTCCAGCCGCCCGCCCTCGGCCGTCACCACGTTGAACGGGGCGAGCAGCCCGCTCCCACCGGCGTCCCCGTTGCCGTCCGCGGCCCATGCCACCGCTGTGTTCGTCACGAGGAACACGACCGTGAGCAGGGCGAGGAATCCGGCCGCGCGCAGCGTGCCGCGGTCGACGCGGATCTCTCTCATCGGGCCCGCCGCTCGACGGTCAGGACCATCGCGATGGCCGCTGAAATGGCGAGGGTGGCAAACATCGTCAGCCCGGTGCGGTCGTCGAATGCGGCGGGGACCGCGGTTGCGGCCGAGGAAGTTCCGGTCACCGTGGCGGCCGTGCCGGGGCCGCGCGTGCAGCAGTCACGGGCAGGGCCGATCAGCAGATCACAGGGCCCGCTGTCCGCAGCGCCGACAGGTACCGAGGTGGTCAGCGACCGCCACTGCGGGGGGTGGGCCCATGCGGCGATGGTGCTGGTGAGGAGGAGCAGGGCGAGGGCGCCGGTGAGCAGCAGTCGCAGGTGCGTGTTCATCAAGGGGTCCCCCCGTGGGACGTGGCGGCGGGCGTACGGCCGGGTGTGGTGAACAGCCGTTCGCGCAGCCGGGGCACATCGGGGGCGATGACCTGGATTCGGCCGACCTGCATGCGGGGGTCGCGCAGCAGCATCTCGCCCTCCCGGCCGGCCTGGCCGACGGGGGAGAGGCCAGTGGTCACCAGCCGCAGCAGGTCCTCGTCGTCGCCGTCCAGGCCGAGGAAGCGCAAGCCCTTGGCTGCTCGGGTGCGGTCGGTGGTGCGGGCGAGGTAGCGGTAGGCGACCAAGCCGGCATCCTTGCCGAGTTCGTCGGCGTCGTGGGCACCGAGGAAGACACCGGCACCGTGCTTGCGGCCGTCGTGCAGGATCTCGTGGACCAGCGCGGAACCCTCGGCCGACGACGTCAGCCAGTACACCTCGTCGAGCGAGACCAGGCAGAACCGGGTGGGGTCGCTGAAGGCGGCCTGCCGGGCAATGGCGGCCAACAAGTAGAGCACGGCCCGCCCGATCAGCGCCTCCAGGGGCTGCTGGCGCAGCACTTCGACGTCGGCGAATGCCTCGCGCGGCGGAAGCGTCAGACCGGCGGTGGTGACCACCACCATGTCCGCACCGAGGTCACCGGCCAGGCTCACCACCGGCAGGGCAGCGTCGAACACCATCGCGGCCAGCGGGTTCGAGGCGACGATGCGCAGCAGATCCACCATGGTGGCCGCCGCGTCCGCACGGCTCCCGCCCAGATGAGCAAGGCCGGTCAGGGCATCCAGAACCTTGCCCATCGACGGCTCGGGCCCGGCACTGACCTCCTCCACGGCGTGGTGTAGCACCGCGCCGGCCGCGCTCATTGCCCCAACCCCAAGCTGCAGGGTCAGATACGACAGCGCGTAGTGCGCGCCGGCCGCTCCGCCGAACACGCGCAGCGGGTCGATGGACAGTTGCGCCTGGGCGGCGTCGATGACCTGGCCACGACCTCCCATGGCGGCTTGGGCGAACGCGGCCCATTCACGCATGGGGGTGCGGTCGATGACGATGGCCTGTCCGCCGCGGTCCACGATCGCAGCGGTGACGAGCTTTTCCAGCACGCTCTTGCCGCCGCCCAGATCGCCGATCACCGCGCTGGACGCGGAGGCGTTGGCCTGGGGAGCGTCGGCGGGATTGAGGAGCACCGGGCGCAGGGTGCCGCAGTCCAGGTCACGGCCGATCAGGATCCCGGACGGGTCACCCACTCGCGACTGCGTCAGCGCCCCGCACGCCGCCCAGTCCTCCGACAGCTGATGCTGCGTGAACTGGACCAGCTTCGGCGCGCGGACTCCGCCCGGCAGGCCGAGGACGAAGAGTTCCTCCTGCATGCCGATCGGCCGCACCGCCCGATAGTCACCCGCCGCGAGAGCCGCCGACAGCTCCCGCGCCCGCCCGTCACACGTGGCCGCATCCGGGCCCCACACGGTGAGCACCGTCACCGACTGCACCTCCACCTCCACCGACGTACGCGCCATCCGCGCGTCCTGCTCCTCCAGGTCCCCGGCCGCCTCCGGCAGCGAATGCGGCATCCCAGTGGGCTGCGCCCCGTACTGCCCGGCCTGGTCCAGCAGCTCCCGCTTCTTGCGCTGGACCTGCGCCCGCGCCTTCTTCGCCGCCACCACCCGCAGATCGACGCTCACGTCCACGGGGAAGGGCAGGCCCTCCAGCTGGGCAAGGACATCAGCGGCGTCCGTGGCGACCGCCGGGGGAAATTCGGCGAGGACCAGATGGGACTGGTAGCCGGCCCCGGCCTCTGACTCGACCTGAAGCCACAGCCGCCCCAGGGGAGACGCCGCCGCAGCCGACCGCCACCACGAGCCCGCGCCCTGCAGCCCGCGGGCTTCGGACCGCCGTTCCTGGCCGCCCTCGGCCAGACGGACCTGCCCCAGGTCGGCATACGAGGGAGACAGGAGCTGTCCGCCGTGGATCCGGCTCCCGTACAGCGGGCTCGCCACGGCATCGGACAACAGCGGCTCCTCCAGCCCGCGGTGCACCGCATGCTGCACCATCCACACAATTTCCGCAGGCGATGCCGGACGCAGCCCCAGACCTCCGCCCAGCGACGTCTGCAGCCGCTCGGCCGCCTCGCGCGCGGCCCGCACCTCGCCTTGTGGCACGGGTGCGGGCGCCAGACCGAGGGCGGCGGACACCTCCGCATACACAGCGCCCAAGGCACCCGCGGTGGCGCCTGTCTTGCCCGGCAGCGGGACGGCGAGCCACACGGTGCGCTCATGCATCTCCTGCCCGTCGAGCAGGTCGATACCAGCAGCGCAGACCTCCGCCCACGCGGGCAGCCGCTGCCAGTCGATGCCTTCCACCATCCTCTCGGCGACTTCACCGGGATCGGTCCGCGCAGCGAGCACGAACAGCCTCGGTTCCATGCCGGGCATCGACCGCACCAGCGCGGTGATCCGGCCCAGCAGCTCCTGGCGGACCGGGGCAGGGAGGTATCCGCCCGCAAGGGGCTCCACCCGCCACACCGCCCACACCCCGCCGGGCGGTGCCCACAAAAGGTGTCCGGCGACGTGCCGGAAGGGCGTCCGCATCATGCCGCTGCCCTCCCCGCACCCGCCGCACCGGCCAGGAGCCGGTCAAGGCCGGAGCCGGCCGCCCGCACACCCACCACCGCGCCCACCGCCACAGCGGCGGGCACCGGGAGGGACGCCGACACCGGGGCGGGCGCGGGCTCGATGACGAACCGGCCCCCAAAGTGGGACGGGCGCCGCTCCCGGGCCACCCGGCCGCCGATCCGGCCCGCCGGATGCCGCGTCAGCACAGCCACAGCGCCCAGCAGCGCAGTGAACGGGTTCTGCCCGGCGATCTGCGCACCGCGCACCGCCCACACCGACACCAGCCACACCACGACCGGCACCGGCCCCGCCCACGACCACCAGGCGAACGTCTCGATCAGCAGCAGCGCGCCGCCGCCGAGGACGACCAGCTGCACGGGCGTGTACGGGCCGAAGGGCATGACCCAGTCGCCCAGCTTGCCCAGCACCCACGGGTGTCGCCTCGCACCGGTGTACGAGCGGACAATCCCCTGCCCGCTCACAGCACAGCCCTGTCGCCGGTCCGGGGCGGGTCGATGACGACGACCACGGCACCGGCACTGCTGGCCGGATGGTTGACCTCGTCGGACACCATGTCCGACAGGCTGTTGCGGGCCTTGTAGATGCCGAGGGCGAGGACCATCGCGAGGAGCGCACCGATCGCGGCCTTCATCGACATCTGGCGGCCGATCGTGACGAGCACGAGCACGATCAGCATGGCGACCAGCCCGGCACCACCCCAGTCGGTCACGGTCTTGATGAGCGAGTCACCCAGAACATCGAGCTGTCCGGCAAGCATCACCGGCCTCACCGCACACCCCCCTGCGCGGAAGCGGCCGGAGCCGGAGAACCGGTGACGGCGTCCAGGGCGGTGACTTCCCAGCGCCCGGCCCGCGCGGTCATCTCCAGCCGGTACACCAGCGGCCACCGACCCCCCGACCGATCCTCACCGGACACCCGGACCCGCACCCGCGCACGGACCCCGTCCCCGGGAACCTCCTTGGCAGCCGCCTTGTCGGTGTCGGCGGCCACCTCCTCGACATCCACCCGCACATACGCCGCAGCCGTGAGGGCCGACAGCCGCACACCGGGGGAGAGATAGCGCTCCAGAGCGGTGCTCTGCCCGCCGGCGAGGTAGGTCCGCAGGAACTCGCCCACCGTCGTGCCCAGCGTGTCGCCGGCGGGGACGGGGCGGATGTAGGGGGAGGCGGGGGCCGGGGCCGTCTCGGGCGCGGCGACTTCAGCCGGGGATCCGGTGATGGCGACCGGGCCGCCGTCCTGCCCGCCGGTCCCCGACACCGCGAAGTACCGCGCAACCGCAGCGGTATCCGCCATGCGCTCGGGCGTCGGGCCCAGGGACGGTGAGGCGGTGCGGCTGGTGTCGGTGAGGGCTACGACCACGACGGTCCACCCGCCCGGTGTGGACGTGGTCCGTACCGGGACGACGCGCACCGCACTGGGTGCTGCAGCCTCGGTACGGGCCCGCCTGGGCAGGTCCGCGGCCGGGGCCATGGCGCGCACGGCCGCGGCCACGGGGCTGTCGGGTACGGCGGCGTCAGCGCGCAGCCACAGGTCCACAAACACCGCTGCCGTACCGGCCGCATCGGCCACCGGACGCAGCGCGCTGGTGGCCTGGCTGACGGGCGCGGCCTGGGCGGCCGTGCCGCGGGGAACAACGAGAGCGGCGGCCAGGGCGAGAGGACCGGCAGCCAGCGCGGCCCACACTCCGACCCGGGCCAGACGCGGGCCGCGCGAGAGGGAGCCACGGACTGGAACGGTCTCGGGACGCGAGCGGCGCAGCGGCTGCGCAGCCGCCAGGCGGGGGGCCGGCCGTACGTGGCGGCGGGGGACAGGGGTCATCGGTGTGCCTTTCGTGGAGTGCTGGTTGTGCTTGCACTCCACGAAACGGCGGCGTCCTCACCGCCCGGCTCACCGTCACCAGCCCTGCGCCGTCACGGGACGGCAACGCTTCGAGCGGTGAACTCACCGGTGACTCACCACCACCGCGGCGGAACCTCCCCACCGCAGGTCACAGCCCTGAACGCGGGACACTCACCGATCCTTACGGCTGAACCGGCGGGAGTTCACCACCGCACTCACCGGTTGCGGCCAGGCTCAGCGAGGTCTTCCGGGAGGTCGTGATCAGACGGTGGGGTGGTGCAGCGATTGCGGCGGCCTGCCCGATGGATTCGCGACGCAGGGCGGTGAGTTCGAAGACAGCGAAGGATCGGTACGTGCTGGTCCCCGCACGCGGTCCGGGCGACCGCCAAGTTGCTGGGCAAGGGCATCCCGATGTCGTAGGCGAAGCGCCGCAACGAGGGGCGTCCCCAGGCAAGGGCGCCCCTCGTGTGTTCGGTGAGTCAGCTGGAGACGTCTGGGTCAGTCGCTTGACACGCGGATGGGCACGCCGTTGTGGTTGCGCTGGTAGACACGCTCGTGGTTCTTGTGGATCTTTTGCTCGACCTCGGTGGCGAGGTCGATGTTGTTCATTTCTGCGACGGCGGCGAGGTACAGGAAGACGTCGGCGAGTTCCTCGCCGAAGTCCGGCAGGCCCTTGCGCCAGGCAGTAAAGGCTTCGCCGACCTCGGCGGTGAGGAGGCCGAACTCCAGAGGGATGTCCGTGGTATTGAAGCCCTTGGCGACCTTGTTGGCCCAGGCGAGTTTCTGTGATTCACGGATGTCCACGGCTGCCTCCGGCATGGGTGCTGGTGATGCCGGAGGAGCCTATCGGGGTGGGATCGGCCCAAGTTCCTATGGATCGATTCTCAGCCAGTTATGGGAAGGCTGTCTGATTCGGGATCGATGGTGACGACGTTGGCGCAGGTGCTGATCGTGTGGAAGACGGTCCGGTACGCAGAGATGAGAGTGTCCAGCTCGGAGAGGTGCGGGGCGGTGCCGTCGCGCTGGAGCAGGCGCGTCCTGATCACGAGGGGGGATGCGGTCAGGTGTACGAATACGCCCCTGCGGGCGTTGACGAGTTCGACGAGTTCCAGCGCCTGCGCCCAGGTGATGCGTGACCCGTTGCGGTAGAGCGGGCCGTAGACCAGCTCGCTGATGAAGCAGCGGTCCAGGATGAGCCAGCCGGGCTTGGCCAGCAGCTCGGTGTAACGGCCGACGAGGCTGACCACGTCGGGAGTCCGCGGCGAGTGTATGGCGGTGAACCCGTACGCCTCCAGCTGCCGGGCGAGGGTGCTCTTTCCCGCACCATCGCTCCCCTCCAGGACCACGGTGTCGTACATGGCAGCGAGCCCGGACGCGTTCACCACGCCAGCCCGTCGAGCACCGCAGCCAGATCGGTCGCGTGACGAGTGCTGGCGTACTGGATCATCAGGTTGCGCCAGTTGGGTTCACGGCCAGAGGCGTGGGTGTAGACGGGATGCGGTTGATAGGCGATGACGGGCTGGCAGCGGGCTGCCGCCGCGCCGATCAGGGCCGCGGCGCCGGGCGGTGTTTCGGGGCCGGAGACGTCGACCACGAGGGCGGCGGCGGATGCGGCGTGCTCCCAGTCGGTGATCGCCGCAGCGAAGGGGCGTTCGTCGGTGAGTCGGCGGGCGGCCAGGACGGTGTGCCCGCCCGAGCGCACGGTGTCGACCAGGCCCGGGTCGGGGAAATAGGGGGAAGGCTCGACGTAGACGCCGTACCGTGCGGTCGCGGGCGGCAGCGCTGGGGAGGGCGCGGGCGCGCTCAGCATGGCGGTGATGCCTTCGGAGATCGCCGTGTCCAGCTGGCTGTGATTGCGGCTGCTGAACGCCGCGAATCGGTCCGTGATGTCCTCTACCGGCCCCAGGCTACTGACGCGGACGACTCGATGAGACATGGTGTCGATAAGTGGGTCGGGGAAGTGCCAGGCCGGAGCATGCCCGTTCGGGTCGTAGGTCTGGAAGTCGGTGGAGAGGATGGTCACCGGGACGCCAAGCGCGGCGGCGTATCCGATCTCCATGCAAACGCCGTCGTCCAGGCTGGGGCCGTGGACGAGCGCGATCATCCCGGTGAGGGTGGTCAGGCGCTCGATGTCGAGCTCGAAGAGGCGGCGGCCCTTGACCTCGGCAACCAGGTCTTCCTCGTCGGTGTCGCAGAAGGGGAGGAACACGGAGTCGGGTCCGGCCTTGTCGGCCAGGCGTCCGGCGACGCGAGCGCCGAGGGCGCGGTCGTGGGCGGAGAAGAGCCGGTGCGCGACGTAATACACCACGTGGCTGTCCCTTCGGTCGGATGGGTCAAAGGTGGTGAGGTGGGGGAAGCGGGATCGCCGGGGTGGTTAGGTGCCGGGCGGCCGCGTGTACGGCGGAGGCGAGTGCGTGGGCTGCGGGGCGGCCGTCGAGCCAACGAGCCAGGAAGGTCCCAGCGAAGGTGTCGCCGGCGCCAGTGACCTCGCTGGGGGTGGCCTGGGGCGGCCGGGCCTCGACGATGAGTCGGCCGTGGCGCAGAAGGCGGGCGGGGCTCGGGCCGTCGGTGACGGCCACCAGGGGCAGCTCGGTCGGGTCGCAGGCCGCGGCAAGGAGCCGGTACTCGGCGGTGTTGCAGAAGACGACGGCGGCGCGGGGGAGCCACGGCCCGGCGTCGTGGATCATGTCGGCGGCGCTGGGCAGGAACAGGTCCACGCTGTACCCGGCGCGCTGGGCGACGAGCTGGGCCAGGACGGGCTCGGGCTGGAGAGGGCGGCGCAGACTCAAGTGGAAGAAGTCGCCTACGTGGTCCACGATGTGGCCGATCGCGTGGCTGGTCAGTCCGGCGGCCGCGCCGTAGTCCGCTTCGGTGGAGACGAGGCGATCCTGTTCGTCGTAGATGAGGGTAAAAATGGCGGACGATTCTGGGGCGACGCACAGCATGGACCAGTCCAGGCGCGGGTGGCCCGTGCTGCGCGCGAGCGGCGCGAGGTCCTGGCCGATAACTGAGACGAGCGCCGTGTCGGCGCCGGCATGTGAGGCGGCGAGGGCCGTGTGCAGGGCGGCGCCGCCGAGCTGGTGAGATCGGCGGCCGTCGGGGTAGCTAGTGAGGTCGCGGGATATGTTGCCGATGACCGATAAGCGGGTCATAGTCCGCTCCCTTCAGCGGCCGTGTGCGAGCAGCGGATGACCTTGGTGCACAGCGGCCGTCGCGTGCACAGGTGAGTGGGCGGCTTGTTGAGGTACAGCCGCTTGAAGTAGATCAGCACGAGGTGCACCCACCACGTGGGCGTGGCGTCGTCGGGGATGGTCACCTTGTGTCGGTGCCGGACCGTCATCTCCCGGTAGGCGTCGGCGTCGTGGGTGACCGCGCTCTCCAGGGTGTGACGCAGGCGCTCGTGAGCGATCGGGCCGTACGGCAGGGTGAAGCCGAGCGCGGGGGCCAGCTTGGTGACCATGCCCGAGTCGACGGGAATGATCCCGCAGTGGTAGCCGCGCGAGTAGAGGACCGCGCACTGAGCGACCTTGTACGAGGCCCCGTGCACCTGATCGGCGATCTGCTGGATCAGCTCGCCCTGGGGGATCGTGGCGGGGTCGATCTCGTCCTTGGCCCACTGCCCGATCAGCACGTTGAGGGAGCGCAGGTAGTCGATGCGGGCCTGGGGCAGGCCGATCGGCCGCGCTAGTTCGGTGATGTCGGCGTCGGTGTATGCGGCCAACGCCTCGAAGCCGGCCGCGTCGGCCTTGGTAATGACATCCGCGTAGGAGCCGATCATTCGGTAGTTGACCCGGGTTGACCATCCGGCGGCCAGCATCCTCATGCGGGGGTCGGCAATGCTGATCGGCCACCAGCGGTTGTTGTCGTGGTTGCCCTCGACCTCGGTGCGCACGTCGGGCAGCGTGGCCGCGGCCTCGACGAGGCGGTGGATCCGGTTCCGCTGCGCGGCGGTGGTTTTCGCGGTCATGGGGTGGCTCCTTGCTGGAGGTGGGCGGCGTAGTTGGCCATGGCGAGGACGGAGGATATGACCGGCCGACCCAACTGCTGGGCAAGTTCGGCCAGTACCGGCTGGGTGCGCCACCCGGTGCACGACAGCACCACGGCATCGGCCTGCGCCAGGGCGCGCTGTGGAAGCCCGAGGACGAGGGTCTTGGCCCGCAGGGGATCGACACCGGGGTAGCCGTCGGTTAGGCCCAGGCTGGCAGACGCCAGCACAGTGATGCTGCGGCGGCTCAATGCCTTGATTTCCGTGCCGGTGACAGCGTCCGGGTACGGGGTGGCCAGGACGATCCTGTGGGCGCCGATGCGGTCGAGCTCGGCCATGAGGGCGTCGAATGCGGTCACCGTGCCCGCGGGCACGGGGGTGGTGCTCTCGATGAACCCGGCGGACGTGCAGCCCAGGAGCAGGGCGTCTAAGGGGATGTGGCGCAGCGAGTCGGCTGCGTCGGTGGCGGCGGCGCGCAGGCCGTCCCAGAACCTGTGGTCAATCGCAGTGGTACGCGAGGCGGGCACGAGACGGGCGTAGTGGAACACGACGCCGTCGGGGGCGAGGAGGGGCAGCTCCTCCTCAATGGCGACGTTGGCCCAGGGGAGGAGGACGCCGACGCGGCGCGGGTGTCCGCCGCCCGTACGGGCGGCGGACACCTTGCGGTCAGGCCGCGACGGCAAGGCGCTGTCCAAAGATGACTCGGGGGGCGTGGCCGGTGACGGCCAGGTCGCCGCCGGTGCCGACGGCGGTTGCGGTGTCGGGCTCGATAATCTGGATGGAGTAGGAGCCCAGGCGCCGCCACCAGGTGCCCTGCTCGTTGACGAAGTACGAGTGCAGGCCCGTCACGAGGAGCCCCTCGGGGTAGACGCGCTTCTTCATGGGCTGGTCCCAGCCGTGGTCGATGTCGGCCTTCCACGTCTCGTAGTGCTCGGCCGACGCCACGGGGGACAGCATGGAGGCCGCGAGCGGGGTGCCAGGGAAGGCGCGGACCTGACGGACGTTGGTGCGGTGGCACATCAGCCCAGCGTCGAGGATGCGGGTGAGCCAGTTCAGGTTGGCGATGTGCGTGGCGCGGGTCTCGCCGGGCATGCCGTAGATCAGGTTCAGGCCCGGCAGCAGCTTCGGCAGACCGCCGGGGCCGCGCTCGGCGCCGGCCTCGTTAATGTGTTCAACTGCGCGCAGCAGGATCTCGGGCGTGCACGTCAGGGTGTTCTGTTCGATCACCACCGGGTCGAAGGACTCGATGCCCATGGGCGCGCAGTTGCCCTCGGTGCCGTAGTCGGCGACGAGCTGGGCGATCTTCCGGCCGACGGGAGCAGCGACGGCGAGCGGGTCGGCGTTGTCGATGTGGAGGACCTCCAGGTCGGGGCAGGCGTCCCGGATTCCGGTGAGCAGGGCGCGGATCTTGTCGACGTCGCGGTGGTGGTACGAGAAGAAGCAGGTCTGCTGGCCGAGGCGGAAGTGCTTCACGCCAGCCACGTACAGCTGGGCGGCTTCCTCGACGATGTCTTCCACATCGCGGAACGCGACGATCGGGGACTTGCCGGGCTCGTTGCAGAAGTCGCAAAACTGACGGCGGGTGCAGCCGCGGTACATCTCCAGCTCGGCGATCGGCGTCCACGGCATCTGCTCGACCAGGCCCTTGAAGGAGTCCCGGTCGTCGCGCAGCCGCTCGTAGGGGGCGGCGGTGCGGGAGCCGAGGGCGATGTCCTGGGAGGTGATCGTGTGCGTGTGGGAGGCGTCGAACAGGCCCGCGTATTCGGCCGGCTCAGCCAGCATGAACGTGGTCATCGGGCCGAGAAGGTAGCGCTTGCCGCGCACACAGGACATCGCGCGGGCGATGTCGGCGAGGCCGCCGTTGACGGCATGCAGGTGCACGGAGGGCACCTTGTCCCCACCGATGACGATGACCTCTTTGGCATCTCGCAGCAGGCGGATCGCGTCGTCACGGTTGACGGTCGTGGAGTACGTCAGCGGGTCGCTGTGCGGCGCAGGTACGTGGGCTTGGCCGCCGTTGAGGCACCATCGGACGTCGTCGATCGTCAGGTACCGCACGTCGTCCCCGGGGCGGGCCTGCCGTAAGGCGGAGTATGCGGTGCGCACGTAGGTGGAGATGTAGGGCGGGACGCCGAGCCCGCTGGGTTCGACGGTGTAGCAGTCCAGGACGACGGAGTGCTTGGTCATCGGTGATCCCTTCACCTGTGTGGCGATCAGGTCCGCCCGAAGTGGCGGCTCTTGGGAGTGCGACGGGTGCCGGCGATGGCGATGGCGATAGAGGCTGAGGCTGGCACGTGGCGGGGGTCTGGTCTACGGGGCATGGGGCGGAGATGAGACCGCCCTCCGGCTGCTCGACTTGCCTAAGGCTTCTTCAGCCGGAGGGCGGTTCCCGGCCCGGGGTGCTCCCCAGGTGTCGGACCGAGGGCCGGTGGAGCGCCGCAGTGATGGGTTTCACGATCTGTTCGCGTAATTCCGCCACAGTTACTTCCCGGTCCGCAGCCGCAACCGGGGTGGTATCCGGCACGTCTGCCAAGAGTGCAGCTGTGGGCATCACACCAACCCGCCTTCAGCACGCACGAGCAGCGCCATGTGCTCGGCTAGCTGAGGGGGACGCTGGAGCAGGTGATGGGAGTTTCCGTACGGACTACCGATCTCGCGGATCTTGGCCCAGCCACAGGCCTCTTCGAGATAGTCGGCCAGTGCACGCGGTCGGACCGTGCAGCGGAGCCAGGCCGGCGGAACGGGCATGCGCGCGGCGTAGTAGCAGAGCGCGTCCGCAAGAATCGTGCCCAGCCGCGGCTCCCTCGGAAGGGTGTGAGCGAGGGAGAGCACCAGGCTGCGCTCCTGGCGTTCTTCGAGCGTCCAGCCGAACAAGGGTGCTGCCGACTGCACGGCGAGGGCAGCGACGAGCGTCTTGTCGTCCCACATTCCGACAGGCAGCATGCCGGGCTCGGGCTCCGGGAGACGGACCAGCTCCATCAGAATGGAGCTCTCCCCACCCAGCGGGAGCCCGTTCTCCGCCAGCCAGTCCATGCGCAGGGCAAGCAGTTGGTTGAGCGCCGGCACATGATCGAGGGTGAGCAGCTTCATCACATACATGGGTGAGCCTTGGTGTGGAGGTGGCGAAGGGGACAGCACGAAGGTCGGTAGGAGGCTGAGGGAGGCTGCCTTCCGCAGGAGAGCGCGGTGGCGCTGACCTCGGTCGGATGTTGCAGGGGAGGGGCCGCAGGCCGGGCGTCTTAGAAGGTCGCGGTGTCCGCCGCGAGGTCTTCGAGGACGACGGTCTACAGCCGTGCAAGGTGATGACGCTCCTGGCCGGCGGCCACGGGGGTCAGCGCCCCCACGGCGCCTAGCCGCTGCAACGTTGCCTGCGGCCGCCATACCGGTAACGCCGCCTGGTCCACTGCCCTGCTGTGTTCCACGCTCATCCCCTCATTTCCGTCGCGTACCAGTACGCGACCATCAGCCCGAACACGATCAGCACGATCAGCACCTGCAAGATCCACTGCCGCCAGCCCACCTCAAAGCGCCGGTCAACCCACCGCTGCCGGTCCACCCACGCCCATAAGCCGCTCACCGGCTGGTCTCGGTCAGCGCCATCGCGCTGATGCGGGTCATCAGAGGCTCTTTCCCGTGAACGACAGCCGGTACCAAGCGCCGCCTGCTTCGACGCCCCAGTCGTCGGCGAGGGCATCGACAAGTACGAGGCCTCGTCCGCTTTCGTCGTCTGGAGTGCTGATGCGAGGAACAGGGCACGCGGTGGACCCGTCGTGAACTGCCACGTGCAGGTAGCACTCGGCGAAGCGAATCCGCACACTGATTTCACCGTCACCGTGCAACAGGGCGTTGGTTACGAGCTCCGTCACCACGAGGTGCGCGTCATCGATAAGGCTCGTGCATCCCCAGTGAGTCAAGGCAGCCCGTGTGGTGCGCCGCAGTCGCTGCGGCCACATTGCGTCCGCACCCCTGACGGCCCCGGCGGGGCCCTCCCGGGCAGGAGAGATGGCCACGTCCAATCCCGGCGTGCTGATGGTCTCGGTCACGTACTCATCACACTGCGTACTACCCCCCGGCATCCAGCGGGAACTGGGAGGGGGAAATGAGCACCGAAAATCTCGTCAAGGGGGAACTGGGAGGGGGAAATTGAGGCCATGATGCTCCCAACCCAGAGATAGGGGCCACACTCATGCCTAAGCGACAAGATCCTTTCGGTGAGCTACTCGCGGACCTGCGCCGGCGCGCCGGGCGCACGCAGGAGCAACAGGTCGACGCCATTCACGCAGTGAGCGGCCGGGTCGTGATGACGCGGCGCGAGCTGAGCAGGTACGAGAACAACGAGACGATCCCGACGACTCCCACGATCAGGGACATGGCTGCTGCCTACGGCATGGCGGCCGAAGACCTGTTACGGGAGGCGAAGGAAGCTCGCGCTCGGCGGCGACGAGCGCGGGCTGCACTCGACGAATCAGAAAGGTACGAAGTGAAACGCCGAACGCTGCTTGAGGGCGCGTCAATCGTGGCGACAGGGTCTGCGGAGCCCTGGACCCGGTTGGCTCACGCCATCACTGGGGCTGGGGGCATCGATGAACCGGCAACCCGGGTACTCGTGGATGAGACACGTCGCCTCCACACCAGCGAGATGCAGCTTGAAGCGGGGCAGCTTCGATACCGGGTGAATAGCCACCTTGACGCCATCACCTCCGCGCTGCCCCGGGCCGGTAGGCAGCAGCAGGCGCTGACCATCGCTGCTGGTGAGACCGCGGCTTTGGCTGGTTGGTTCGCCTGGGACCTGGGAGACTATCGCACAGCGCGGAACTACTACCGGGTGACCGCGGAGTGCTCATCTGCGGCTGGCCACCCACCCCTGCGAGCCCTTTCCTTGGCCTATACCAGCTACGGCTGCCCGCCGAATGAGGCGATCATCCTCCTGAAGGAGGCCGCGCAGTGTGTTCGCGGACCAGGGCACGCGACAGCCGCCGCCTGGATTCACGCACGTCACGCCGAGGAGGCCGCGCGCCTCGGTAACGAACTCGACGCGCTTCGCGCACTGGACCGGGCCAGGGTCGCGTACGAGTACGCCGACCACACGGCGGAGGAAGCCTGGGTTCAATTCATGACGCCGTCCCGGCGGGACTCCCTCGTGCTGTCGGTATACGGACGACTGCGACACCCTGAGCTGCTCGATGCAGCTGACGAGGCCACCCAGAGACTGGGCGACAACCTGTCCGACGCGGGGGTGGTGGTCTTGGGCGATCTAGCCGTTGCTCATCTTCAAGGAGGATCTCGGGAGCAAGGTGTTCACGTGGTCCACGAGTTCGCCACCGCGGCCGCGGCGCGGACGACGACCATGGGACGCTCCCGGGCTTCGGCTATCGCCAGCCTGCTTCCCACCTCGGAACGCGACCTGACCGAGCATCTGAAGGAGCTCGCAGCATAACGGCGGAGGCTCGTCCCTATCGAGCCTCCGCCACTTAGCCTCGAAGCTACCGGGGCCTAGTCTCGTCGGCTACCCACTTCAGGTAGGCATCCGAGCCGTCGACCACGGAAAGCACAATGAACTCTGGTACGTCGTAAGGGTGATTCTCGTGCACCCACGCCTGGAGGTCCGGCACGCGGTCCACAGTGGTCTTGTACGAGATTCGCCACTCCGTGGCCTTCTCTAGTTTGCCCTCCCACCAATAGGTGGCTTCGAATGGTGAGTCGAGGTGTGAGCAGGCTGCCAGCCGCTGCTTCACTGCCTCCTCAGCCAGCTTCCGGGCGCCCTCCTCCTCATCGATGGTCGTGTGAACAATGACGATTCCGGTCGTCACGGTGCCCCCTTGCGCTTGCCGACTTGGACCTTGAGCGTACGACTCGCAGGCGACCGCAGGACGGGTCTGGTGCAGGTTCGGGTGACAGGTTGGGTCACGCGGCTTGGAGGGCCGGTGTGGTCATGACGGTCTCGAATTCGACGGGGGTTAGCCGGCCGAGGGCGGCTTGCCGGCGGCGCCGGTGGTAGGTCCGCTCGATCCAGGTCACGATGGCGATCCGTAGTTCCTCGCGGGTGGCCCACTTCCGGCGGTCTAGGACGTTCTTCTGCAGCAGGCTGAAGAAAGACTCCATTGCCGCGTTGTCGCCGACTGCCCCGACTCTCCCTATCGACCCGGCCATCCGGTGGCCATCGAGCGCCCGGACAAACTTCCGGGACCGGAATTGCGAGCCGCGATCGCTGTGCAGGATGCATCCGTCGACGTGCTCACGTCGGGCCACGGCGTTGTCCAGGGCGGTCACGGCCAGGCGGGACTTCATTCGTGCGTCGATGGAGTAGTCCACGATCCTGCGTGCTGAAGACATCCTTGATCGCGCAGAGGTACTGCTTCCCGTCGCCGGTGGCATACATCGGTGATGTCGGCGAGCCACAGCCGGTTCGAGCCACTCGCGGTGAAGTCACGACGGACCAGATCGTCGTGCACCGGCGGGCCGGCCTTCTTGCCCCGGCCGCGCTTCTTCCCGAACACGCTCCACCAGCGGTTGTCCCGGCAGATCCGCCACGCGGTCCGGTCAGCCATGGTGGCCCCGCTGCTACGGGCCTCATCGGCCAGGAAGCGGTAGCCGAACTCCGGATCCTCACGGTGGGCACCGAACAACGCGTTCGCGCGATACGCCTCCTCCAGCACGGCGTCGGCCACCGGCCTGTCGAGCCAGCGGTAGTAGGGCTGTCTGGCGAGCTTGAGCACCCGGCACGTCACCGTGACGGGCACCCCGTCCCCGGCCAGCTCCTTCACGAGCGGGTAGATCCTTTTCCCGGCAGATGCGCCTGCGACAGATAGGCCGCGGCCCGGCGCAGGACCTCGTTCTCCTGCTCCAGCAGCTTGATCCGCCGACGTGCTTCCCGCAGTTCCGCGCTCTCCTGGCTGGACGTTCCGGGCTTGGCCCCGTCATCGATGTCCGCCCGGCGCATCCACTTCCACAAGGTCATCGGGTGGACTCCGAAGTCGGTGGCCACCTGCTCGACCGTCACACCTGGGCCGCGGTTCTTCACGACCCGCACGACGTCCTGGCGGAACTTTTCCGGATAGGGCTTGGGCGCCGCCCAGGAAGGTCGTGACCGGGCCGGAGAGCAGCGGTCGGCGCCTCCGAGGCGGGGGACGTGCCTGCGCTGGGAGACGCCTTCTTCGTCTGCGATGCGGAAGCCCACGATCCCCAGGCGGGGGTTCGCGGTGAATGCCTCCCTGACCAGTCGCAGCGTGTCGGTCTGGGGGAGCAGGCCGTCGTCGTCCAGGACCAGGACGACGTCAACGCCCCGTGTTCGCACAGCGACTGCACCCCGGCGTTCCTCCCCCGGGGATGCCCAGGTTTGCCGGCAGCTCGACGGCTGCGACACCGTCGCGGAGGTCCGAGCAGCCCCGACCCGGCATGACCGCCCACCGCCCGGCCGACCCCGCCCGCCACCTCGCCCACCAGCTCGCCGAAGGCGAGATCGTCGGCGTCTTCCGCGGCCGCCTCGAAGCCGGTCCCCGCGCGCTCGGCAACCGGTCCACCCACGCCTCGCCGCTGCGCCCGGACATCGTGCACCGTCTGAACGCGAAGGTGAAGTTCCGCGAGCCGTTCCGGCCCTTTGCATCCGTCGCCCTGGCCGACAAGGCTGCCGACTACTTCACCCTCGGCCAGCCCGCCCCGTCATGCTCGCCCCCACCCGGTACGCCACCAGCGGCCGGTACACCCAGCGGATCTTTGAATCCGTCCTGGCCGGCTGCGCCCCCATCACCCCCGCCCACTACCGGGCCGCCAGCATCCCCGGCGAGCTCCACGCCTGCGACGGGGCGCACGTGGCCGATATCACCCGCACCCTGATCTCCATGCCCACCGGGGACTGGGCCCGGCTGCTGGAGCGATGCATCCGCAGATTGGACCCCTTCCGGCTGTCCCAACAGCTCCACACTTCGGCCAGGTATTCGATCAACACCGAGGGACGGACAATGGAAAGCTCACCCACCACACCACTCGGAATCGGTAGCCTCACCCCACATGCGACTCGCCCTCATCGGCTGCGGCGGCAGCGGCAAGACGTACCTGTCGAAGCAGCTGGCCCAGCACTTCCACGCGCCCCTCACGCACCTCGACGCCGTGTACTACGACGACGACTGGAACACCCTCGACAAGGACAAGTTCGCCGCGATCCAGGAGGAACTGGTGCAGGCCCCCTCCTGGGTGATCGAGGGGAACTACGCCGGAACGCTCCCGATCCGGCTCCACGCAGCCGACACGGTGATCTTCCTGGACATCCCGCCGACCGTCTGCCTGTGGGGCATCGCCCAGCGGCGCCTGCGCTACGGCGGCGGCCAGAACGACGCCACCGGCGTGTACGACCGGATCACCTGGAACTTCATCAAGTACGTGTGGGGCTACCGCAAGACCATGGCACCCCGCGTCCGCGAGCTGATCAAAGAGCACGCCACCGGGGCCACCGTGCACACGGTCACCAGCCGGCGCCAAGCCCGCGCCCTGCTCGCGCACCTCAAGGCCACGCAGCCCGCCTGACCCACACCGCGCACACCGGAGGCGCCGGCCGTGGCTGACACCTCCGCCTTCCTCGACCAGCAGCTCGTCAACGGCTCCCTGTACGAGAGCGAGCAGCGCCTCGCCGACCGCACCGGCGCCCTGATGTCCGCGAAGATCACCGGACGCCCCACGGCCAAAGTGATCGCCGCCTACGCGGCCACGGCCCGCCCCGGCAACGGCATCGTCCTCGACATCGGCTGTGGACGCGGAGCGTCCACGCGGGCAGACGGGGTATCGCCATACAGGCAAGGCCCGGATTCCCCCCGCTGCGGGCTGGGGGAATCCGGGCGTTGGTCGCTGTGCGGCCTGATCAGGCCGTCGGGGTGCGGCCGTGTGCTGCGTGCGGCAGGAAGGCGGTGAATGCTTCCTCGGTGAAGGCCAGTGCCGGGCCCGTCGGCTGCTTCGAGTCGCGGACGGCGATGAAGCCGTGGGTGGGCCGGGTGTCGGCGATCTCGACGCACTGTTCGCCGCCGTCGCTGAACGACGATTTGCGCCAGTGAGCTTCGGGCAGGTCGGTGGCGTACAGCCTGTTCGTGTTCATGACTTCTCCATGATGGTTTTGATCTTCTCCCGCGAGTCGTTGACGGGGAGTGCTTCGGCCACGATCCGCTCGAAGGCGGATTCGTAGACCTTCACGTCGTCGGTGGCCTCGGCGAAGTTCCCGCCGCGGATGGTTTCCACGCTGACCACGGTGGGCCAGGGACGGGGGAACCGGACGATGTGGAACGGGCCCACCATCCCGGGGTGCGGGTTGGCGAGTATCGGCATCACCTGGATGGTGATGTTGCGCAGCTCGGCCATGTCGAGCAGGTGGCGCAGCTGTTCGCGCATCAGCGAGGGATGGGTCGCGGACCGGTAGTGCAGGGTCGCTTCGTGGATGACGGCCCACAGGTGGAGAGGTCCGCCGAGCCGGCTGGTGTCGGTGAGGATGGCCTGGCGTTTCTTGCGCATCTCCACGAGCGCGGAGACTTCGTCGCTGTCTCGGGTGATGGCGGTCGCGGTGATGATCTCGCGGGCGTACTGGGGGATCTGGAGCAGGCCGGGGATCAGACCGGGCAGGTAGATCCGGGTCGACTCCGCGTCCTCCTCCAGGCCGATGTAGTCCTTGTAGTTGGTCTCGGGCAGGTCGCCGTAGTTGCTCCACCATCCGACCTTGTTGGCGTCGCGGGCCAGCTCCTCCATGGCGGTGACCACCGTCTCGTCGGTGACCCCGTACGCCTCCAGGAGCGGCTTCACGTCCTTGATCGGCAGGTGCGCCTTGGCGTTCTCGATCCGGTTGATCTTGCTGCCGTCCCAGCCGACTGCCTGAGCGGCGGTGTCGGAGGTGTGGCCGGCGGTCTTCCTGAAGTTCCGCAGCGCGCTGCCGAGACGGCGTCTGCGCACGGTCTGCACAAGCGGCGGTGTGGGCACGGGTAGTTGAACCTCTCTGCGGGCTGGCGGGGCGATGCGGGGGGCGGATCTTCCCCTTCCGGGGTGCGACGTCCTCTTTCCGGGTCAGTCTGCCCGGCCCGGGGATCGGAAGTCGATCGAACATCCCTTCATTCGTTGGGAGTTTGGTTGCAATGGTTGCAGGCATCGCGTCATTGGGTGCATTCTTCCAATGTGACGCCGTGACCAAGTGTCAGCAGATGATCACGCTGAGGTGGTAGGTCGCGGCTCCAGAACGGCCGGGTTCGAGCATGGCCCGGCCATGCGGCCTCGTGTCCCCGCCCGCGCCGTCGGGGACACGAGGCCCGCCCCGACACCCGCTCCCAACTTGCCGAGGCCACCCATGAGCCAGAGCACCACTCGCACTACCCGTACCCACTGCCCGGCCACCGCTGCGCTCGGCCGCCTCACCCACCGGCTTCACGCTTCCGCTGTACAGAGCGCCGCCGCCGGAAGGGCCGTCCGGTGACCGGCGTCCTGGCGGAAGATGTGGAAGCAGCCCTCACAGGACCCCAGCGCTACAGCGACGGCTACTCACCCCGCGACACCGCACCCTCCCGCGCCCGACGCGACGTCACCCTCTGCCTCCACACTTGGGGCCTCGATCACCTGGTCGACGACGCCCGGCTCATCGTGTCCGAGCTTGTCACCAACGCGATCCGGCACACCCGCACCGGCCGGGTCGGTGTCTCGGTCACCCGCCACCCCGACCGCGTACGGATTGTTGTCACCGACACCAGCCGCACCACCCCGGAACCCTCCGTCCCCGACGCCGAGGCCGAGGCCGGCCGCGGGCTCCAGCTCATCGACCAGCTCGCCACCGGCTGGGGCAGCGACAGGCTCGCCACCGGCAAGCGGGTCTGGGCCGAACTCACCACAGGCCAGGCGCCGTCGTGAGCGCCAGCAGCTGGGGCGAATTACACGGCCCCACCCACCTCAGCCCGCCCCGCAAGCGCCGGCACGCCCGGCGGCCGGACGGGAACACGATCGCCGGACTGCTGCTCACGACAGGCATCGTGCGCGGCCTGGCCGTCCTCGCCCTCTCCTGCGCCGACCAGGCCGACGGTGTCACCCCCATCGGCTCCTCGATCACCATCCCGGACCAAGCTTCTGCCGAAGCACAGCCGTCCCGCAGGCCGGCCACCGACACGGCGGACAGCGCCACCCCCCAACCGGCAGCACGCACGACCCAGCCCCGGCCCTGCCGCTGCGGATCCCGCACCCGCCCGTCCTGAACTCCGGTGGCAGCGCGGCGCCCCATGGCCCGCGCCGTCACCGGTCAGAATCCCGGCCCAGCACCCGGCCGGCACCCTGGCCGGCCTGGAAGAGGTCACCGTCTCCACCAGCTGCCCGGCCCGGCGTCTTGCGTCTCGCGTTCCGCACGGCGTTGCCCTGGATTCTGGCCAGTGAGATCTGCACCGCAATCGGGCCAGAAGCCACCCCTCAGAAGCGGTACGGTCCGGGCCTTGCCAGACCACACCGCTACCACCGCGCCCCACTAGGCCCTGCACTCAGGGCATCTCCAGGAGACTTCGTTGATCAACCAGCCAGAACCCACCGCTGTGGAACTCCTCGACGCCCGCCAGCTCCACCTGGTGGAGACGGCGGCGCCCCGCCTGACGCAGGAGCAGAGCGCAGCCATGGACCGCATGTGGGACGAAATGACCACGTCTAACCCGTCACTGTTCGACGGACCGGTCGTGGTGTGCGCCGGAGTCGACTGGAAGGACCCGCACACTCTGGTCCTGACCTGGTACCGGGCCACGTACCGCCTCTACGTCCTGCGCCTGGCTCCGGTCCACGCCGTGGCGGCACCCTCGGTGTTCGTCTCCGTTGCCCAGCCCACCGACGACGGCCGGCTGTTGGTGGGACGCATGGCGTCGTCCACCGCTGCTCCGGGGCGCTGGCAGCTGCCCGGCGGCACCATCGAGCCGCCTGCTGACGACGCCCCCCTCAATCTGGCCGCGCTGCGCCGCCACGCCGCACGGGAGCTCCTGGAGGAGATCGGGCGCGACGTCCGGCCTCACGACCTGAGCCTGTGGGCGGTCACCCGCGGCGACAAGGGCAACATCGGCATCCACTTCCGCGCGCCTGCCTGCCCGGCGAAGACGCTCGACCACCAGTACGCAGAGCTCGTCTCTGTCGAGACCGCACAGGGCCGCACCCCGGAGCTGGACCGGATCGAGTTCGTACGCTCCGCAGCCGACGTAGGCCACCTCGACGGGCGCAGCGTCGATTTCCTGCCCGTGCTCGCCGCACGGCACGCAGCGACGGACACCCCTGACCAGGCGGACAGCAGGAGGTAGCAGATGGCCAGGCCCGCAGGCGGCCCCCAAGACCCGACCGTGCAGAGCACCAACCCCGGTGAGAAGGAGCAGTTCCTCGTTGCGGTGGCCGGGGAACTGGTCGAAGCCAGCCAGTCTCGCGTTCCCGTGCCGGCCCTGGCGGGGCGCTTCCCGGGCCTGACCCTCGAAGACGCCTACCGCATCCAGCAGATCAACGTGGAGCGGCGGGTCTCGGGAGGTGTCCGGGTCGCCGGTTACAAGATCGGTCTGACCTCGCCCGCCATGCAGCAGCAGATGGGCATTCACGAGCCCGATTCCGGATTCATCCTCAACGACATGCTCCGGCCGAGCGGGTCCCTTCTGCGGGTTGCCGACTTCTTGAACCCCAGGATCGAGACCGAGATCGCCTTCAGGCTCGGCCACGACCTGGCAGGCCCCGCGGACTTGGGCGCGGTCCGGGATGCGGTGGCTGAGGTATTCCTCGCGTTCGAGGTCCTCGACACCTGCTACACCGGCTGGAACATCACCCTGGTCGACTCCATCGCCGACAACGCGGCGTGCGCCTGCGTGGTCCTCGGCAGCCCCGTCCCCTTCGACCTGACCACGGACCTCCGGGCGGAGCAGATCGTGGCCAGCGTCAACGGGCACACAGCGGCAAGGGGGGAAGGGCACGACATCCTCGGTGATCCCCTGAAGGCGCTGGTCTGGCTGACGCATCGACTGCCCGTCCTGGGCACCACCCTGCGCGCCGGAGACGTCGTCCTGGCCGGGTCGGTCCACGCGAGCATCCCGCTCATCCCCGGCACGGACGTTCGAGCCACATCCACCCATTTGCCCACCGTGCACCTGCACGTTCTCTGACCCGCCACCACCAGCGAACGGAGTACTCCGTGCTGAACACGGCCGTCCTTGGTACCGGACTCCTCGCCCTCGACCTGGTCGAGCGCATCCAGGCCTCCCCGCACCTGGGCTGCGGGCTTGTCATCGGCCGCACCCCGCAGAGCATGGGAATGGCCCAAGCCGCCCGCATGGGCTGCGCCACCGCGGCCGGGGGCATCGGCGCCCTGGCTGACGCGGGCGAGGCCTTCGACATCGTCTTCGACGTCACCAACGCCTTCGCCCACCCGACCCACTGGGCCCAGCTCGCCAAAACCGATACGACACTCATCGACCTGACCCCCACCAGCGGCGGCACGCTCATCGTGCCCGCCGTGAACGGCCACCAGGCCGCCGCACACCGGCACATCGGTCTCATCACCTGTGGTGGTCAGGCCTCGATCCCCATCCTCCACGCGATCACCCAGCACTACTTTCCCGATCACGTGGAGATGGTGGCCACCGCCGCCAGCCGCAGTGTCGGGCGGGCCAGCCGCCTCAACCTCGACGAGTACATCGAGGCGACGCAATCAGCGATCCAGCAGTTCACCCAGGCGGGCACCGCCAAGACCATGCTGAACATCAGCCCAGCCTCGCCTGCGCCGCCCTTCCGCGTCGCGATGACGATCGTCGCCCCTGGCGCCGAGCCGGGCCCCGTCCGCGAGCTCGTGGAGTCCGCCGCCACTACCGTGCGAGCCCTCATCCCCGGATACCGCCTCGTCTCGTGCGCAGTCACCGACGACACGGTCCGCGTGGTCGTAGAGGTCACCGCCACCCGCAACGGCATGCCGACGCACGCAGGCAACCTCGAAGTCATCAGCGCAGCCGCCATTTTCGCGGCAGAGCAGCACGCCCTCGCCAGGATTCCCGCACTGGAGGAGACTTCCCGATGACCCCCAACAGGGACCCGCTGGTCATACACGACCCGACGCTGCGCGACGGCCAGCACGCCGTTCGCCACCAGCTCGACCGCGAGCAGATCCGCTCCTACGCCGCCGCGGCCGACGCTGCCCGCGTCCCCGTGGTCGAGATCGGCCACGGCAACGGACTCGGCGCATCCTCATACCAGGTGGGGCACGGCAAACTCAGCGATGACGAGATGCTGCTCACCGCCCGCGAGGCCCTCACCCACAGCAGGATGGCCGTCCTCATGGCACCGGCATGGGGAACCTCCGCCGATCTCGCCAACGCCGTACGACGCGGCGCGGACATTGCCCGCATGGCAGTCCACTGCACTGAGGCCAGCGCCACCGAACGCCACCTCGGCGTGATCCGCGACCTCGGTGCCGAAGCCCAAGGCGTGCTGATGATGATCCACATGGCCAGTCCCAGCAAGCTCGCCGAGCAGTGCGCCCTGATGGCCGAATACGGGGCGCAGGCCGTCGGCATCATGGACAGCGCCGGCCACTACCTGCCCGACGACGTCACCACCCGGATCACCGCGATCACCGCCGCGGTCGACGTGCCGGTGATCTTCCACGGACACAACAACCTCGGCATGGCCGTCGCCAACTCCGTGGCCGCCGTCGAGGCAGGCGCCCGCGTGATCGACGCCTGCGCCAGAGGATTCGGCGCAGGCGCGGGCAACACCCAGCTGGAAGTCCTCGTCCCCGTTCTGGAACGCCTCGACCACCGGACCGGGATCGACGTGCGGCTACTGGCCGAGGCCGCTGACCTCGCCGATCGCACCCTCATGCCCGCCCCACCGACGATCGACTCCACCAGCCTCGCCAGCGGGCTCGCCGGTGTCTTCTCCGGATTCAAGAAACCGGTCCTGGAGGCCGCCGCCCGAGAAGGTGTCCACCCCTGGGACCTGTTCCACGAGCTCGGACGACGTCAGATCATCGCCGGCCAGGAGGACGCGATCCCCGACGCCGCCCGCAACCTCAAGGCCAAGGAGACATGCCGATGAACACGCCCGCGCCCGCCGGAGTGTGGATCATCACCCCCGGCCACACCCCCACCAGATTCCCGACCGCACGAGCCAGCGGCGCGGACGTCGCCCTGGTCGATCTGGAGGACTCAGTCCCTCCTGCGGCCAAGCCGGACGCCCGCCTCATGGCCCGCGCCTTCTTCACCACACCCGCCCCGGCCGACACCGCTTTGGGGGTACGCATCAGCTCGCCCACCACCCGCGACGGCATCCACGACCTCGACGCACTCGCCGACTACCCGGTGGTGCCGCAGATCGTTCTGATCCCCAAGGTGGAATCGCCGCGAGACATCGAGATCGTTGCCGGTGTCCTGGACACCCCCGACCACGCCCCCCATCTGTACGCGCTGATCGAGACCCCGCGCGCGTTGGAGGCGCTGCCGTCCATCGTGCGGGCCGAGCGCATCGCAGGCGTTCTATTCGGTACGGCCGACTACGCGAGAGCCACCGGCTGCGGCAACGATTGGGAGCCGATGCTCCACGCCCGCTCCGCGCTCGTCGTCAGCGCCGCCGCCGCAGGCATCCCCGCCATTGACTCTCCGTTTTTCGACCTCGACGACCTCGAAGGACTGCGGGACGAGGCCGAACGCGTCAAGGCCCTCGGCTTCGCCGGGAAGAGCTGCGTACACCCCCGCCACCTGAACGTCCTGACAGAGGTGTTCAGGCCGACGGACGAGGAGATCGCCGCCGCCCGCGCCATCGTCGCGGCGGCCGAGAACGCTGGCGGCCGCATCATCCGAGTCGGCCATCAGATGGTGGGCCCGCCCATGGTCCAGGCAGCCCGATCCCTGCTCGCACGCGCGGACGCCCGCACTGCCCACGAGGTGACCGCGTGAACAGCGGCATGCCCCAGGGGTACCGGCAGGTCGGGGAAAGCCGCTATCGGGAGATCGTCGGCCTCGGCTACCACGAGCTGCACGAGGACCTGGTCATCGAGCACCGGCCCGGACGCACCATCACCGAGACCGACAACGTCCTGATGACCATGCTCGGCAGCAACGACGCCCCCATCCACACCGACGCCCACTACTGCAGCCTCACCGAATGGGGCCGACCCCTGGTGTGCAGCAGCATCACCCTCCACATCGTGGGCGGCATGACCGTACGCAGCACCAGCGGCCTCACCACGGCGAACCTCGGCTTCGAGGAAGTCCGCTTCACCCACCCGGTCTTCGTGGGCGACACCCTCTACGCGCAGACGCAGATCACCGGCCGCCGCATGTCCCGCAGCCGGCCAGACACCGGAATCGTCACCTGCCGCACGGCCGGCCACAACCAAGACGGCAAGACCGTCATCACCTTCACCCGCAGCTTCTTCGTACCGGCCACAGCGGACGCCGTCCGCGACCATACGAACTATTAGAACGTGAGGCTCCACATGCCTGATCCGCTCCGGATCATGGAGGCCGACGACGAGCTGTGGCAGGAGTACAACGACCTCGCCACGCGCAGCTACGGCCACCCCGTAGGCGACATCACCCGACTGCGCCCCCACGCGGACATCCGCGTCGCAGTCCGGGACGGCCGCGTCGTCGCCGGCGGCCTGGGCCTCCTCACCGATCAGTTCTTCGGCGGGGCCCCCGTCCCATCCGCGATCATCAGCGCTGGGTGCGTCGCCCCCGAAGAACGCGGGGACCACCTCGCCGGTCGCCTACTTGCCGAACGAATCCGCCCCCTGCGCGACCAGGGCGCGGTAATCTCCACCGCCTGGACGACCTCGAACGGACACCTGCGCCGCCTCGGCTGGCAGGCACCAGTCCCCGTGTTCGCCTGGTCCATCGCCACCGAAGACCTCAAGCGCGGCTTCACCAGCCCAGGACTCCACATTGAGCACGGCCGGGCAGAGGAAGGTGAGGAGCTGCAACGACGCCTGGCCCGCCAGTGGAACGGGCCCGTGCAGCGCCCGAAATGGTGGTCTGCCTGGATGGACGACAAACAGCAGCTCATCACCTACCGCTTCGGGTCGGGACAAACGACCACGGGCGTGCTGTCCTTCTCCATGAAACGTCACCAGCGGCACGGCACGGACCTGACCGTTCACGACTTCTGGGCCGCGGACGCGCAGACCGTCAACGAGATGATGGCGTTCCTCGGCGGACACCACACCCGCGCCGCCACCGTCCAATTCCGGCGTTCCGCCCTTCCCCCGTACCCCACACTGCTGCACAACCTGCACCGCTACCGGCTGACAGCGGAGGCATGGCACCCATGGATGCTCCGCGTCCTTGACATCCCCGAAGCCGTCCGGCTGCGAGGCTGGCCCAGCGACGTGGCCATCGCCATGCCTGTGGAGATCGAAAACGAGAACGGCGGAGACCGGGACTCGTACCTCTTGGAAGTGAAGGACGGCACGGGTCAGATCACCAAGACCCGAGCCCACGGCGATGTCCAGCTCACCCGCGGGCAGCTCGCTGTCTGGTACGCCGGCGGCTACCGGACAGCCGCCGCAGCCCGTCTCACGGGAGTCACCGCCAATTCCGGCGAAGCCTTGACCCAGCTGATCCGCGCCACCTCGGACCTCGAACCCTGGCTCCCTGAACACCTCTGACGAGCGTGCCTGAAAGTTCGTGTAAGTCTGTTATGTGGCAGCCTGGCCCGGGACTCGGCCTCGGGCCCTCGGGCCGGGCGGATCGGACGAGTCACGGCAGACAAGACGGAACCCCTCGGCGGCTGGGGACAAGACGGTCGACGAGGTGGTCGAGTGGCTGCTCGAAAAAGCTGATGCCTCGGGGCGGCTCTGCTGGGTGAGGGCGGGCTGCTGACGGAGATCACCAAGGCCGTACTGGAACGGGCTCTGGAAGCCGAGATGAGCGAACACCTCGGCTATGAACGCGGAGGATACGTCCACCTCTGACAGCCGATAGCGATGAAGGCCCGTGGCCGCCCTGCTGCTCGACCGGTTGCGCGGGAGGGAGCGTTCAGCCAGCAATGCCCCGTCCACGGTGCCAGTGGGCGCGCGGCAGTCGGCACAGGCGGGCGGCGATGTTGAGGTCGAGGGCGCAGCGGGTGCTCGGCCGAACGGGTGGGCTGCGCAGCCTGGTTCGGCCCGGAAGGGCCGGGTGACTGAGGGTGACAGTGAGGGGGATTCTGAGGGGGATGTATGAGGGGGATGGCGAGGGGGAATCTGAGGGGGAAACCGGTCTGGTGGTGGTCTTGCATTTTTGCTGGTCAGCGCGGGTCTCGGCGCTGGTGACTGGTCAGACTTACTTATAGGGGAGGGAGAGGTTCGGGTCGTTGGGGTGGTGTTTGTTTTGGGCTGGGTCGGTTGGGCTTGGCGTTGACGGGGGGTGTTGCAGACGTCCGTAAGTAGGGCTGGGAGGTGGCGTGGGAGGGGCGGCGTGCTTGGGTGGAGAGAAGGAGGGGAGCGGGTGGGGTGGGAAGGCTGGGGGTGGGTGAAAGAGATGTGGCCGGCGCCCACTTCCGCCGAGGGCGGGTGGCAAGGGCGCCGGCCTACCGAAGAACACACCGCGAGAGAACCCGCAGGGCATCATCGGGGCGAGCATAGCGCCCGCCCGGGCCGGGCGCAGGCACCCACGACACAGCGCGTCTTAGGTGCGGTAGTATTTTTCTGTTTTGGGTGCGCCGCTCAGGCGGACTCGCCTGTCTCGGCGCGCACCGGCGCGCCTCGCCTATGGGGAGGTTGGGATCGTGATCCGCGCTGGACGAACTGCTGTCGGCCGTCAGGAGCTGGCTGAGCTCCTGGGCATGAAGTGGCCGACGTTCCGCAGCGTCATGCCCTATACCGCGGAGGGATTTCCCGAGCCGATCAGTGCTGAGGGCGGGCAGGTGCTGCTGTGGGACCGAGAGCAGGTCGACGCCTACCGCGCGGGCAGGCCCCTGCCGGCGATCCCTGCCGCTGAGGATGACAGCGACCTGCTCGACCGCCGCGAGGCTGCCGCCGTGCTCGACGTGAAGCCGCGCAGCTTCGACAGCTACAAGAGAGACGACCGCCTCGCTGCCCACGCCGTCGTAGTGTGCGGAGTCGAGCACTGGCCGCGCGCCGCGGTGCTCGCCTACGCCGCCACCCGCGGCACCATGAGCGCGCCTAGCGGTAGGCCGAAGGGATCCGGCGACATGGTCCCCCGTGACCTCCTCCCCGGCCGCATCGCCGAACTGCTCGACGCCGACCCCGTGGTGACCGCCGCCCACGCCGTCGACGTCCTCGGTATCTCCCTCTCCACCGCGCAGAAGCACCTCCAGCAGGAACGCGCGGCGCGCATCGCCGCACTGATGAGCGCAGAGCCGGCCCTTGACGTCGAAGAGGCCGCAGACCGCCTTGGCTATCCGCCGGCGGTCCGTCGCACGGCGCTGAAGGCCGCTCAGCAGCTCTACGACGCCCCCTGACACCAACTCTCCGCTTGAGGGGGCTACAGCCGTCAGGCCGTGGCCCCCTCAGGGCAATTCAGCCCGGTGGGGGCGGGCGTTGCGGGTCCGGTGCCGGCGGGGTGGGAGGGGGCGGCGCAGCGGAAGGCGTGCCGGACTCCGCTGCGCTGCGTCCGGACCGAGCGCTGCGCGCTCTCACGCCTCCCGCTGCGCCGCCCCCTCCCGCACCACGGGGCCGCGGGCCGCACTCCGCTGCGCTCCGTCACTCCGCTTCGCTGCGTGGAGTGCCCACCCGGCTTCGCTTCGCTGCGCCGGCTGTGCCCTCTTTGGCGGCCCGCGCTGCGGGGTGGGGTGGCGGGCGGGGCGGCGGACGGTGTGGTCGTGGAGTGCGTCCGGCAGGGCGGCCGGGTGCGGGTGCAGGTCGTGTCGGGCGGCTTCGAGCCCTCGTGGAACGTGC
>NZ_JBEORW010000050.1:0-54593 GCF_040302565.1 Streptomyces sp. NPDC097981 | reverse complement strand
CCACGCCAAAATCCGGTGCCTCGGAGAGCAGGCCATGGCCGTCCTGAAGGGCTGGCGCCTGCTACGCAAGCTCCGCTGCAGCACCAACCGGATCAGCGACATCGTGAAGGCCGTCGTCGTCCTTCACCACGCCTCAACCTGAGGTTGGAAAGGGCTCACTGCCGCGTGACAAGATGCCAGGTCACGATCTACAGCTGGAGTACCAAGCAGAACTCGGCAGACAGCACGGGCTGTCGACCTTTCGGTCGCCCGGCCTTCGGCGCCACGGACACCAGCGTCCCGCGAGCCCGTTCCCGTCGTGGTCACGTGGCCGCGCCGCCAGGGGCCGGGGTCGGCATCAGCGCGTTCCAGAGGGGCGTGGCCTTCGCCGCGGTTGCGAGCACTGAGCTCCTCCCAGTACCAGTCCTGGCCGAGGAGCTGCTTGACGCGCGCGATCGCCTCGGCGTCGGGGCCGCTGTAGTAGTGGACCTTGCGGGTGTTGCCACCGGTGACCATGCGGAACATCACGTCGGCGGTGATCGCCGGGTCGGAGCGGACGAGGTTGAGTTTGCTCCTGCTTGGCGGACAGGTTGGATGTGTCGCTCAGGCCCACATCCACAAACGCGCACCCCACCACGGCCTGCCCCGCTGGGACGACTACACCGTCAGCGGCCGGCCAGCACGATGAATCCGCCGCCGGCAGCATCGGGTACCCGCCGTGCACAGGGTTCCTCCGCAAGCGGCTTCCAGACGGGGAATCGGGGCGATACCCGCAAACGAGGCAGTGGCTCAGCCGGAGTAGGGGCTCCAACGACCCAGACGTGCCAGCTCGGTGCGGGCGGCATCCTCATCCAGACCGAGCGCAGCAGCCACCTGAGCGTCGTCCAGGTCCTGTCGTGTGGCGCGGGCGGCCCAGTAGCCGGCCCGCTCGGCCGTGATCCGCGTCCACCGGGCTGCCCGCACCGCCGCGACGGGAGAGGTCTTGGCCAGCTTGCCGATCTCCTGCTCCAGTTGCTCCAGCAGCATGGTGAGGGTCTCGGGCAGGGGGACGGTCGTCGCCTCGACGGCAGTGGTGTGCCCGTCCCAGTCCCGCGTACAGGCATCCGCCTCGTTGTCGGCGGCCTCGTCGAGTTCCTGCTCGCCGATCGCCTCCCAGTCCAGATGGTGCTCAGGGCCGGTCCAGCCGCAGGAACACACCGCGCGAAGAGCAGCCGCACGCGGTGCGTGGGGGAAGCGGCCGTCGTAGACGCTCCACTGGGACGTTGACTGCACGTGGGAGCCCGACCCGGTGTCGAAGTACGCCGGGCCCGGCACCCTCCCGTCAGCCAGCAGGACACCGACCGCTCCCTCGTGAGAGCTGCCGAACTCCTCGCTCGTCCACGTCTCCCGCTCGCTCATGACACCCCTCCTGCAACCGGCCCCGCGTTCCCGGGCGCCCCGGGGAAGGGGTGCCGGACTACGACGATGCCCCAACCGGCACCACCAGAACGCCCGAATCCACGAACGAGGCGACGGGACGGGCCCCGCTGCAGGACACGCGCCCAGGAGCAGCCCCGGAGCATGGCGGACATGCACCAGGCAGGCCCACGACCGGGCGCAGAACATCCGACGATCCCGGGTCATCGGCATGCCGACCACCGGATCCATGAGGCGCGCGCCCTACTACCAGCGCTTCTACCACGGGTGCGCTGCCTCCTGCGGCAGCGCACCCGTGCCGGGCTGTCGGCGGCGAACCGTCAGCCGCGCCGTCCTTCGCGGGCGAGGGCGGGCACGAAGCGGGCCGCGTCCAGCGTGCCGACGCCGGTGGCCATGTCGTAGCCGTTCACCGCGGTGTAGCCGGTGACGCCCTGGTAGCTGTTGTTCGTACCGTCGTTGACGTCGACGATGCCGGTGGAGCGGTCGTAGGCGGAGCGCCCGTACAGGCAGTACAGCGCCTCGTTGATGTTCCCCAGGCGCTTGCCCGCGGCCTGGTCGGCCAGGGCCACGATGCCGGAAAACAGCGGGCTGGACTCGCTGGTGCCGCCGGAGACGTCCCAGCCGGTGGTCGCCGGGTCGTAGCTGCTGTAGATCCACGCGCCGCCGTCGACCGCGGCGGCCATCGAGATGTCCGGGGTGCCGCGCTGCGCGCCGACGATGTTCTTGACGCCGTTCTGGAAGGCCGGACGCTTGAACACGTGCGACTGGCCTCCGCCGCCTGCGCCGTTGTCGTTGTAGACGCTCTCGGGGGCGGTCCGCTTGCCCGCGTCGTTCAGGTGCAGCTGGGTGCCGCCGATGGAGGTCACCAGCGGGTCGGAGGAGGGCCAGGAGTTGACGGGGTGGTCGTAGTAGGCGCTGCCGTCGGCGTTGTAGTCGGTGGCTCCGCCGTCGCCGGAGGAGGCGAGCACGGTGACGTGGTTGCGCGCCGCGGCCTCGAAGGCGTAGCGCAGGTTCTTGATGCTGGAGAAGTCACCCTTGTCGAAGCCGGGGAAGGTGTTCTCGGTCGCGCCGAAGCTCTGCGTGATCACATCGCCGATACCGCGGTCGATCAGGGACTTCTCGGCGTCCATCATCTCCGGCAGGCCGGTGGTGCCTTCGGTCTCCGCGACCGCCGTCTCGACCAGGACGATCTTCGCGTCCGGCGCCACGGCGTGCGCCATCTCCACGTCGAGGGTCGTCTCGCCGGCCCAGCCCAGCATGTCGGCGTTCTTCGGGTCCCACGCGGGGACGTTGCCCCACTTGACGACCTCCACCTTGGTGCTGGGTATCCCGAACTGCTTGCTGTAGACGTCCAGGTCGTGCTGGACGGTCGGCGAGCCGAAGGAGTCCACGATGACGATCGTGCGGCCCTTGCCGGTGATGCCCGCCTTGTACAGCGGGTTCAGGTTGTACGCCTCGCGGTACTGCAGCGGGGTGTAGCAGGCGATCTTCCACTTGGTCCGGCACTCCTTTATGGAGAGCGGGCTGCCCACGGAGCGGATCAGCTGGTGTCCCGCGACGGCCGGACGGGCCACGGTGCGCGGGACCGCGGAGGTGTGCGGTGCGGAGGCGGTCGCGGTACCGGTCAGTGGGGCGGCCGCCATCGCGGTGAGCGCGAGGCCGGTGGCAGCGGCCGTTGCGGCTGCGGAACGCGGCCACGTACGACGAACTGGATGCATTGCAGACTCCCTGGGGGGGGTGGCACCGCGCAGAGCGGCTTTCGAGATCTCACCCGGCAAGTCATGTGCAGGACAAGGGTATTTGACGCTTGATGCCGAACGCTTTACCTGAATGCGCAGTACGCCGCCTCCACGGCAGCCTCCACCGCCACGCCCCGGCCACCGGCGTGCGCCCGCAGTAGATCCGGCCCCCGGCCGGAGCAAGTCCCGCTCCAGGTCAGCCCTGTCGGGTATGCCCGCGGCGGCCGATTGCCACCCCGGAGCGTCCGCTCACCGAACACCGAACGGCGAAATCCGGACTCGATTCGGCCAATTCATGACGTGCTCCTGACAATGATCGCGATCGCTGGCACTCTCTCCCCATCCCCAGCACGGACCAGCTCCGCCACGCTCTGCCCGGCCGGCCTCATCCCAGCCGCCCGGTAACCCCCCACAGGCAAAAGGAGTCAGCGTGAAGTCCACGCATCGTCGTAACGCCACCGCCACAGGTGCCCTGCTCGCCGCGGCCGCCCTGCTCACCGTAGGTGTCCAGGCAGGCAGCGCCAGCGCGCAGCCCGACGAATCCGCGAACGCCGCGGCCCCCAAGGGCCAGCCGGTGCGCAACCCGGGCGCGCTGCCCGCACAGCTCTCCCCGTCCCAGCGCGCCGAGCTCATAGCCAAGGCCCAGAGCACCACGGCCGCCACGGCCAAGGAGCTCGGCCTCACCTCCCAGGAGAAGCTCCTCGTCCACGATGTGGTCAAGGACCAGGACGGTACCACCCACACCCGGTACGAGCGCACGTACGAGGGACTCCCGGTCCTCGGCGGCGACTTGGTCGTCAACCGTACGGCGGCCAACACGACGCAGAGCGTCAGCAAGGCGTCCACCGCCCAGCTCGCGGGCGTCTCCACCTCCGCCCCGGCCGACGCTCCGGCGGCCGCCTCCACACAGGCCCTCGACGCCGCGAAGGCGGTCGGCTCCAAGGCCACCAAGGCCGACGCCGCGCCCCGCAAGATCGTGTGGATGGCCAAGGGCGTGCCGACCCTCGCCTACGAGACCGTCATCGGCGGACTCCAGGACGACGGCACCCCCAACCAGCTCCACGTCATCACCGATGCCAAGACCGGCGCCAAGCTCCACCAGTGGCAGGGCATCGAAACCGGTGTCGGCAACACCCACTACAGCGGCCAGGTCACCCTCGGCACCTCGAAGTCCGGTTCGAACTTCACGCTGAACGACACGGGCCGCGGCAGCCACAAGACGTACAACCTGAACCACGGTACGTCCGGCACGGACTCGCTGTTCACCCAGACCACCGACACCTGGGGCACCGGAGCCAACTCCAACGCCGCCACCGCGGGCGCCGATGCCGCCTACGGCGCCGGGGTCACCTGGGACTTCTACAAGAACGTCCTCGGCCGCTCCGGCATCCGCGGCGACGGCGTCGCCGCCTACTCCCGGGTCCACTACGGAAACGCGTACGTCAACGCGTTCTGGGACGACGGCTGCTTCTGCATGACCTACGGCGACGGAACGGGCAACAACGACCCGCTGACCTCGCTGGACGTCGCCGGTCACGAGATGACGCACGGCGTCACCGCCGCCACCGCCGGTCTCAACTACAGCGACGAGTCGGGTGGCCTGAACGAGGCGACCTCCGACATCATGGGCACCTCCGTCGAGTTCTACGCCAACAACACCAGCGCGCCGGGCAACTACCTCATCGGCGAGCAGATCAACATCAACGGCGACGGCACCCCGCTGCGCTACATGGACAAGCCGAGCAAGGACGGCGGTTCCGCGGACAGCTGGTACTCCGGGGTCGGCAACCTCGACGTCCACTACTCCTCGGGCCCGGCGAACCACTGGTTCTACCTGGCCTCCGAGGGCTCCGGCGCCAAGACCGTCAACGGGGTCAGCTACGACTCGCCGACCTCCGACGGCCTGCCCGTCACCGGGATCGGCCGGGACAAGGCGCAGCTGATCTGGTACAAGGCGCTCACCACCAAGTTCAACTCCAGCACGGACTACGCGGGTGCCCGCGCCGGCACGATCGCCGCGGCGACCGAGCTGTACGGCGCCGGCAGCCCCGAGGTCAACAACATCACCGACGCGTGGGCCGCCGTCAACGTGGGAGCCCGTTCGAACGGCGGCACCCCCACCCCGGGCAACGTCTTCGAGAGCACCGCCCAGGTCGCGATCCCGGACTCCCCGGGCCCCGCGGTCACCTCGTCGGTCAGCGTCACCGGTGTCACCGGCAACGCGCCGAGCGCCCTCAAGGTCGGCGTGAAGATCACCCACACCTACATCGGTGACCTCCAGATCGACCTCGTGGCGCCCAACGGGACCTCGTACCGCCTGCAGAACTCCTCCTCGGACTCCACGGCGAACCTCGACAAGACGTACACCGTCAACGCCTCGGCCGTCGCGGCCAACGGCACCTGGAAGCTGAAGGTCCAGGACAAGGGAGCCGCGGACGTCGGTACGATCACCGACTTCAAACTCACCTTCTGACCGCCTGACTGCGCATGACCTGAAGCAGTAAACAGCCTGATCCCACGTACACGACACCCCCGCCTCCACAACACAGGAGGACGGGGGTGTCGTGTACGTGTCCACCCAGCTCCGAGACGACAGCGCCCACCTGACCGCCTGGCGCGTGTCCCCGGCGCACGGGTGCGGGCCGTACGGCTGGACCTCGCCGACCTCTCGTCGCTCGAAACATCGGTGGAATCACTGGAGGTGGAACGCCTTGACGCGGTAGTCCACAACGCCGGCGTCGCGCTTGACGACCCGCCGCGCAGGGAGACCGGGGACGGTCACGAGCTCATGTTCGGCACGAACCACCTTGGGCACTTCGCGTTGACCCGGTGGCTGATGCCGCTGCCGTCGGCTGCGCCGGCAGCCCGCGTTGTGACGATGGGCAGCTTCGCGGCGAGGTCCGAGCGGCTCGACCTGGACGACCTGCAGTCCCGGAAGGGCTACCAGCCCAAGCGCACTTACGGACGCTCCAAGTTGGCACAGATGTACTCGCAACGGTGCGGAACCGCCGCCCACCCGCCGCTCCGGCCTTGTTTCACCTATCGAATATCGATAGATTCCCATCGCAACTCGATGGAAGGATGGGCCATGGGAAAGCTGACCGTGCATGCGCTGCGCGCCGTGCTCGTGGTGGTGCTCACCGGCACCGTGTTCGTACAGGCATTGATGGTGTGGGCATTGGCCACCGACCCGGAGGACGGGTCGCTCCCGCTGACCCCGCTGCGCGTGATCACGATCCTGGGCATGGTGTCAGCCCAGGTCGCCCTGGTCTGCGTTTGGCGGCTGGTGACCATGGTGCGACGCGGAACCGTTTTCTCCCACGCCGCCTTCCGGTACGTGGACGGTGTGATCGGCGCGATCGTGGCGGCTGCCCTCGTGTGGTTCACGGTCACGGCCCTCAATGCGCCGGGCCAGCGGGACGACCCGGGTGTCACCGTCATCATGGGCGGGGTTGGCGTGGCCATCCTGGGGGTCGCGCTCATCGTGCTCGTGCTGCGGATGCTGCTCGCCCAAGCCGTCGCGCGCGACGTCGAAGCGGCACAGATGCAGGCCGAGTTGGACGAGGTGATCTGATGCCGATCACCGTCGACATCGACGTGATGCTGGCCAGGCGGAAGATGTCCGTGGGCGAGCTCGCGGACCGCGTAGGGATCACGCCCGCCAACCTGGCGGTACTCAAGAACGGCCGCGCCAAGGCGGTGCGCTTCGCGACGCTCGCCGCGCTCTGCGAGGTGCTCAGGTGCCAACCGGGCGACCTGCTCCGCTGGGAGGCCGAGGACGCCGCGGACGGATGACGTGCCCCAGGGCGGGCCTGGAAGCGCCTGACGCCACCGGCCCGTGACACGTCACGTGGACCACATGGACGCGGATCGCCGATCACCCGCAGCACCATCCCGACCCCGTTGGGGCGGTGCCTGCCTGCGGAAGCGACAGTACGGCGGCGGCCGGGCCGCATCGATGGCCACGCCTTGTACCAGGAGGTGGGCCGCTGGCTAGCCAGCGGTCGCGTCGGCACGGGCGGTCAACTGCGCGGACCGGCGGTCGACGGCAAGAGCCCGCACGGCCGAATACAGCGGAAACTCGGCCCCGGCCTGGATATGTTCCACTGACCGCGACCTGCGTGATCCGTTGCTCGGCAAGCCCGGGAGACCTGCGCCGTGGCGGCCTCGTCGAGCGGTGCGGCGAGGAGCTGCCGAAGCCCAGAGCGTGCCCGGCTCGCCTCGCGGGCCTCCCGCGCATCGCCCATGCTGAGTAGGAGGGCGCCGTCGGCCCTGAGACTTGTCCTTCCCCAGGGCCGAAGTCGGCGCCTGAGAGGAGAAAGTCATGCGCATGCGAAGAATGCTGGGCCTCGCGCTGGCCGCAGCAACCCTTGCCGGCACGAGCGCCATCGGTGCTGTCAGCGCCCAGGCCGCCGCGTCTGTGACCATCACCAGAGACGAGTGCACCGCCGCGGGCGGACAGATCACATCAATCCCCTACGACGGCTACGTCTGCACGTTGCCTGACGGGACCAGGCACCGGATCGCTTGACACGCCTTACGGCCTGAACGTGACGTCATCCCGCCGTCGTCGGCGGGCCACCGCTCCTTCGCAGCCCAGCCTCCAGGCGCTCATCGACTCGCTCACGCGCGTTCCTCGCCTCCCTCACCGCAGGAGAAGTACGCGCCCGGCGCCATTGCCGGCGAAACCCTCAAACGCAGAGCCCGAGGCGAGGTGGGCTTCCTCGACACGGTCGCTTCGGTCCAGGTCGAAGTCACCCGGACTGGTACCCGCACGCGACGACGACCAGAGCAGGCTTGGGGACCCACAGGCGCGACAGACTGCTACGCGCCGCCCATTTATTGGCGTCCGGCGGTCGTCCGGAGTGGATCTCCGCGCGCTTTCATCGCGTTTGCCCGTCGCTGCGGATGGCAGGAGACTGGTGATATCAGCGTGGCCATACCGCTGGAATCCGGGCTGCTTGGCGCCAAATGCTTCGGCCCGCTGTTGTCACATCAGCGGGCCCCTGCTATTTCCTCGCCTCTTTCCATGGCCGGGAACACGAGCAGTGACCTGAGAACATCCAAGCATCAACTGATGAATTGTCAACCGTTGGCCCTCTCGCCCAGGAGGTGTCCCATGAGCGGGACCCGCCCCGTCAACTGCATCATTCCCCCATACATTCTCGACAAGCTCCTGGAGAGCGAAGACCGTGAGGTGCGCCAGGCCGCCTTGGACACGCTGCTGACCACTGCGCGCCTGCGGGGCGAGCGAGCGGTCCGGGCGTCCCTCGCCGGCGCGGCCGCCACCGCCGGTGACGGCAGGCGCACCATGTTCGACTGCGAGCAGGGGGTTTCCCTCCCCAACGCTGTCCTGGTCAGGCCGGAAGACGGACCGCAGTCCGCGGACCCGGCCGTCAACCAGGCGTTCGACGGACTCGGCCTGACGCGCGATTTCTACAAGGAGGTGTTCCAGCGCAATTCGATCGATGACCGGGGGATGCGGCTGGACGGATACGTCCACTTCGACGTGCAATTCAACAACGCGTTCTGGGACGGACGTCAGATGGTCTTCGGTGACGGGGACGGAACGGAGTTCAGCAACCTCTCGGGATCGCTGGACGTGATCGCACACGAGTTGACGCACGGGGTCACCGAGAACACATCAGAATTCGAGTACCACAATCAGTCCGGGGCCCTGAACGAGTCGATGTCGGACGTCTTCGGGTCGCTGGTCAAGCAATGGTCGCTGAAGCAGGCGGCCGAGGACGCGGACTGGCTGATCGGGGCTGAGGTATGGACCCCGGGAATCGCCGGCGACGCCCTACGATCGATGAAGGAGCCGGGGCAGGCATACAACAATCCGCAATTCGGAAAAGACCCCCAGCCCGACCGTATGAGCAAATTCATCCACCTGCCCGACACCCGTAGAGGGGACTTCGGCGGGGTGCACTTCAACTCCGGCATCCCGAACAAGGCGTTCTTCCTGGCAGCCGTGGGCATTGGCGGATTCGCATGGGAGACTGCCGGGGCCGTCTGGTACGAAACACTCAAAGCCTCCAGCAAGGACGCCAATTTCCAGGAATTCGCGGACACCACCTTCCATAAGGCCGGGGAACTGTTCGGCATCGGAAGCCCCGAGCAGTCGGCCGTGCTGGCGGCGTGGCAGGGAGTGGAGATCCAGATCAGCGGGGTCCCGGCGGGGCTCGCCCGGGCACGGAGCTTGCCAGTCGACGGGAACGGCGGCCTGGGCCGGCAGGACGGCCTGGCAGCCCTGTCCAGGCAGATCGGGGAACTGAACGCCAAGGTGACCGGGCTGGCCAAGGAAATGGCCGCACTGAAGGGTGCCAAGTGACCACCGGTCGCGCGCAATGAAGGTGACTCTGCAGTCATACGGCGGGCTGGCGGCGGTAGTCCGCCGCCAGCCCAAGGTGCTGGACACAGCGACCCTGCCCGAGAACGCCGCAGCGGAGCTGACCCAGCTGGTGGCGGCGGCCGTCGCGATGCCCGTGGAGGACCAGGACGACCGTGCCAGGGACGCGATGACCTACACGATCACGGTGGAGGACGACGACCACGCGACGGTCCTCGAACAGTCGGACGCCGCCATGTCCCCGGCGTTCGCAACCTTGCTCACCCGGCTCAAGAAACACCTCGCGCAGCAGGACCGGCCCTAGCACAGCACCAACGGCACCGCCTGGAGCGCATGGAACACGCTGGGCACCTGGGCATTCCAGACCAGCTGACACGCAACCGGCAGCCTCCTCGATCCACCGGACCCTTCCCCTTCCACCCCGAGGCTTCGCTCGTCCACAGCCTCGGAGCCCGGGGCCCCGGTTCCCAGCACCCGCCGGGCTATGAGGCCTTCTCGCACCTGGAACGGGCCGACCAGGTCGTTGCCACGGTACCCGGCGGAGGATGGCAGGCCCACTGGACGGATCAAGGCCCTGAGGGAACGGGCGTGATCAGGCGGCGCCAGCTTCGCCGTCGATGGCGGCGGGGCGGTTCTTGAGCCGGTAGCTGGAGCCGTTGATCAGGACGACGTCGCAGTGGTGGAGGAGCCGGGCCGGCACCTGTCACCCTGAGCAGCCACCAGGGATGACCGGCGGGTCGTCAGGCGACGAGTGCGTAAATGCTGCTGCTGGTCAGCCACAGTCCGGCCAGCAGCGAGAGGGTGACGATCAGCTGGTCCTGGTGATGCTCAAGCCAGGTCCGCAGAGCGTTCAGCCGAGCCTGGGCGGCACCCGGCGCCCAGACGGTGTACAGCTCCATGATCAGGAGACTGAGAGTGGCCAGCAGACAGTAGCCGGTCAGGGCGAGCCAGTCGGAGAGGGAGGAGAGGTCGGCATCGACGACCGTGGCAGCGCCGGCACCGACCAGGGCCCACGGCTGGAGCAGCCAGGCGAGCGCGGCGGCGGTGCCGAGCGAGGCGCCGTCGACGCGGCCCGTCCAACTCGGTGGTTTGTACGGGCGGGGCGGCTGCCGGAACCGGTAGCCGCCGAACAGCACCAGGCCGACGCCGATCGCCAGCTTGGCGGCGACTGCGGCGGTTGACTGCGTGCTGTGGTGGACGGGCGGCGTCCCGCCGGTCAGCAGCACGACACAGGCGACCACCACGACCAGGTCGGCCAGCCAGGACAGCAGGAAGGCGAGGCCCTTGCGAACACCGCGGCGCGATGCAAGCAGCAGGATGAAGGCGCTGTTGTGCAGAGGTCCGAGGGTGATGGCCACGCCGATCACGACCAAGTCGACGACCATCGGCACAACCGCCCCCTCCCGGAGGTCAGGGCCGCCCGGGGTCCCGGACGGGCGTTCTGCACAGGCCTGCCCGGTGGGGTGGGCACGGGTGCCGGCGCCCGCGTGGCACGGTGATCCGACTCTGCGGCTCCTGGCCCGACGGGTCAAGCCAGCCACGCCGGTGCCCCGAACGCCTCCGCCCCGCCACGGACAACGGCATGCGGTGAAGGCGGCCCGTTCGGTGGGGTGAACAGCAGGGCGGGGCGGTTCCGGTCCGCCTTTGGTCGTGAGGCGCAGGCTCGCGGCGTCCTTGCCGGGAGGCACGCCACACTGGCGCCGGTGCTCGCGGCTGAACTGCGACGGGTGTGCTCCCTGCAGCCGGATCCGCCTCTGGAACCGGATCGGGCTTATCGCGGTCACCGCCTGGGCGCGTCGCCGCCTCCACGCGGGGCGTTGCCCGGGCTTGCGTGCAGCAACGCTCGGCGACCGCGGAGGCGGCGCTGACTACCGAGAGGAGACGTGACGTCGCCCCTCATCCGCGTCGAGGCTGCCGCTGTCCTGGCCCTGGCCCTGGCCCTGGCCTAGGAGAGTCTGGCCACAGGGCGTTGGTGGTTACGCGGCGGGCGCTGCCGCTTGTGGTCGTGCTTCCGGCGGCGGCCCCGCGGGGAGGCGGGTGAGCCGGAGCGTGCCGACGTAGGCGACCACCACGGCGGCGATCACCAGCGGCATCACGGTCAGACCCTCCGTGCCGAGGAGCAGGGTGGCCAGCATGACGGAGGTCAGCGGCAGTTTCAGCATCGCCACCGTCATCGCGCCGATCCCGATGGCGAATCCAGCGGTGGTTCCCAGGCCGGGCAGGTGGGAGAGCGCGAGGCCGCCGACCGCGCCCACGAACAGGGCAGGGAAGACCGGGCCGCCGCGGAAGGCGCTCATCGAGGCGCAGTAGGCCAGTGACTTGCACACCAACAGGGCGATCAGGGTGGCCGCCGTGTAGCCCGCGCTGTCCGCCAGCAGCGGGCCGAGTGCGTCTTGGCCGGAGAACAGCACACCAGTGGCCGGCCGCTCAGTGATCACTGCGTACAGCAGCGCGATCACGCCGATGGCGAGGCCCATCAGGACGGTGAGCGGCAGCCGTCGTCGGTCGACCAGGCCTTGCAGGGCGAGCGAGGAACGGCGGATCGCCTCCCCGAGGAGTGCGGCCAAGACGCCCGCGACGATCGCCCAGGCGAACTCGCCGAGAGTGGGCCGGCCGACGGCCGGCACGTGGCTCAAGGCCAGCGAGTAGGTGCCGAGGCCGGTCCAGGCACCGAGACCGGTGAAGATCAGCGACCCGATGCCGGCGGACAGCAGGCCAGGCACCAGCACCACGCCCATCATCGGCCCGCCCAGCCCGGAGGCCTCCATCAGCAGGAAGGCACCGACCAGCGGGGATCCCAGCAGTTCACTGATGGCCGCGAAACTGCCGGCCGCGCCGATCACGGCGACGGCGCTGGGCGGAGCATCTCGTTTCAGCAATCTGACCGCGCCGACGGCGAGCCCGCCGCCGAGCGCGATCAGCGGGGCCTCCGGGCCGAGGACGACCCCCAGGCTGAGCGAGGTGACCGCGGCGATTACCACCCCCGGCACGGCGGCGAACGAGGGTGTGCCCCCGGTCTTGAGGCCTTCGGCCGGCTTGTGGCCGCCACCGCCGGGCAGGTACCGGATCGTCAGGACGACCAGTACACCTGCGACCGCGAGCAGCGGGATCGCCCACCAGTCGGGAGTGCCCTGGAAGCCGAGGCTTTTCGGTAGGTCGCTGTAGACCAGCGACTGGAGTTCGGAGACCAGAGCGAGGAAGCCGAACGCGCCGGCCGAAATCGGGACGCCGAGCAGGGCCGAGATCACCAACACCGACACATATCCGCGGGTGCGGACGATCGCCAGCGGGTCATTCGGCGCTGCAGCGGGCTCGGCGGGCGGTCCGGCTGGCATGTGCATCGTCTCCTCGGAGTCCGGCCCGACCGGAACACCGGTCATACAGGCCTGAGGCTGGTGGTGGCGTGGGCATCGGGCGGTTCGGCCTTTCGGCGGTGACCGGCATCCAAGCCGGGAGCCGACCCGCCCGGACGGTGTCGGCCAGGGCCTGGTGGTTCGCCCGCCGACACCAGCGGGCGTCGGGTGGGGCCTCACCGGTTGCGACCGGCTCCTGCGGGACGGCGTGCCGCGCCGGTGACCCCGTACTCTCGTCGCTGGCCACCGGCTGTCCCTCCTGCCTGGCTGGGCGGCACCACCGCCCGGCGGCCGGTGTGGATCCGTCCTGCGCATCATTGCGGGAACAGACGATTCCGTACCGCTGCGGCACGCTCGGACTCGTGATCCGTGGCAGCCGCCACCGGTCGAAGCCCTCTGTGGCACGGCATGAACCGACCGCCGGAGAGCCGGTCGGGTGGAGCTGGGCGAGTGTGCCGGGCGGCCGACGAGTCCCGGGAACGCCTGGCGGGTCCGTTTGTTCCGGTTCTGCCCTTGGTCAGCGGTCTTCGTCTGCTCGGCTCATCGTGCTTCACCCCGCGCGGGGCGGTTGCCGCGGTGTTCCTGCGCTGCCTCGGACTTCGCCGTGACAGGAAGAACGGGATGCTGGTGGCCAGCGCCTCGATGGCCCGCAGTCCCGGGTACGGGGAGAGGAGGATCAAGCGGACCTGGCGGCCCCCGCCGAAGCCCGCCCGCGGCAGCCGATGAGGTCAGCCTCCTCGGTTTCCCGTCCGGTGGGGAGACGGCTGTCGGCCGGCGGCGACCCCTGCTGTTGTGAAGCCCCGCTGGAAGCACGGCGGATCACGGATCACGGAGCGTCGTGGTGGGCGTCGGCGGACCGGGCGTCGAGCTTGTGCGGCCGGGGTGTGCGCAGGGCCGTGACCAGCCAGGGCTGGAAGGGCAGGTGCCCGGGGATCACGTGCCAGTCGTTGACGGTCCAGACCAGGCGCCAGTACCGGGCGACGAGCGGGTCGTACCCCACCTCGAACTGCCGGGCCATCCATTCCCGCAGCTCGCCGTCTTCGGGCCGGTTGAGTACGGCGGCGAAGCGCGCCACGACGGCGTCGGCCACAAGGACGGCCTGGTCGCTCTCCGGGTCGGTTCCCGCGTCCACCGAGGCGGTGACCGCCTGCCGGGCGAAGCGCACGAGATCTGCCGCTTGCTCCGGCGCCGTACCCGCAAGGGCGTCCTCGTCGGCGGGCGGGAGTGCCGCTTGGGCCAGGAGCGCGCGGAAGGTGTCGTCCGCGATCAGCTCGGTGATCTCCACCCACGCGTCGAGCTGCGCGTCGGACGGGTCATCGGGAAGGTTGGGCACGGCAGTGCGCAGGGCAGCGACTGCATTCTGGGCGGCGGGGGTGCCTGCATGAAGGCTGCCCAGGAAGTCGGCCACCAGGCGGCGTCGTTCGTCGGAGGCGAGACGGGTCAGGCGGTACATACGAGTGATCTCCTCGGGAGTGGAGCCGCGCCCCGCCATGCAGCGCAGCAGGCTCAGCCGCGTGCGCAGGGCCCGGATCTGGAGTTCGACGGCGTCTGCGTGCGCCGTGGCGGCCTCAGTGAGAGTGAGATCGCCGTCGAGAACACGGCGGATGGTGGGCAGGCCGACGTCCAGTTCCCGCAACACGCCGATCGTCCGCAGCCGGTCAAGGGCCGCGTCGTCGTAGCGCCGGTATCCGGCCCGGGTGCGCAGGGTCGGGGGCAACAGTCCGGTGTCCGAGTAGAACCGGATCGTGCGGACCGGGATGCCGGTACGGGCCGAAAGGCTGCCGATCGAGTGCGGGGGCGTCATGCCGTTCATGACAGCAACTCTCCGGTCTCCAGCCACTGGAGAGTCAAGCCGACCAGGGCACCCCGGCCAGAAACCTGCCGGAACGGCAACCGGTGGCGGCAGCGGGAGGAGATCTGGACGCCGCAGGGCTGGAAGCTCCGGCACCGGACGCCGACTGGGTGGCCGGCTTCCACCTCGACGGCAACGGCTCAAGCACCTACGCGAACCGTTGGAACAACGGCCTGAACCAGGTGTGGCACTGACGACAACCGGAACGCCCGCAGATCGCGGGCCCGTGGTCGGCCAGCGCACACGAACGCGCAGGTCACAAGCCCTGGCCTGCCTTGAGGCGCTGATCGGGCATCAGCTGAGCACCAGAGCGGCCAAGCCGAGGTGGATGCCACCGGTCACGTACGACAGGCCGCGGTCTCGGCGCGGGGTGCCGCGGAGCCAGCCGGCGAGTGCGGCGCCGACGAGCGCGTAGCAGAGGTCGAAGGCGAGGGCGATGGCCAGGAAGACCGCGCCGATTACGAGCATGCGGGTGCGGGTCTGCGCGGAGGTCAGGCCGGTGGGCACGAATTGCGGGAGGAAGGCCAGGAAGAACAGGACGACCTTGGGGTTGAGCACGTTGACGAGGACGGCGTCGCGATAGAGCCGGCGCCGATCGGGACGGTCTTCGGCGTCGTCCGCCTCCACGGCGGAGGAGGGCGGGCGGCGGAGCAGCGCTCGTACGCCCAGGCAGGCGAGGTAGCCGGCGCCCGTGTAGCGCAGGACGGCGAAGGCGAGGGGATGGTCGGTGATGACGGTCGCCAGTCCGCAGACGGCGACGAGGATGTGCAGGAGGGTGCCGGTCTCCACTCCGAGGGCCGAGACGACGCCGGCCCGCCGTCCGTCCTGCACGCTGCGCGTGATGATGTAGATCAGGTTGGGTCCGGGCACCGCCACCAGGACGAGCGTGGCGAGCGCGAAGGCGGCGAGTGAGTTCATCCGCGTTCCAGTGCCGTGTGCAACAGGCCCAGGGGCGGGGCGCCGAGGTCGAACAGTGCGTTGTGGAAGCGACGGAGCGAGAAGGCGCTGCCCCAACGGGCCATGGCTTGCTCGCGCAGGTCGCGGATGGCGAACTTGCCCCAGGTGTAGCGACCGTAGGTGGGGTCGAACAGCCCGCGCTCGGCCTCGTGCAGGGCTGCAGGCCCGGACAGCGAGACGTCCTGGGTGAACCGGGCGGCCGCGTCCGACAGGGTCATCGCTCCCGTGTGGAGGCCGATGGCGCAGGCGAATCGGGTGACCCGGCGGAGCGCGTCCTGGGCGACCGCGACCGCGACGCGCGGGTCGCCGTCTCGGAAGCCCTGCTCCAGGGCCAGCTCCTCGCAGTAGTGGGCCCAGCCCTCGATGAAGGCGTCCGAGTGAAGCGTGCGGCGGACATCGGTCGTGGCCCGGCGAAGCGCCCTGCCGTGGCTGGCGTGTCCGGGTGCCACCTCGTGGATGGCCATGTTGGGCATCAGGGTCCGGTTGAAGCCCGTCGACAGCCACTGGTCGCTCTCCGCCCTCGTCCACCCGGTGTCCGGGAGGGAAACGCGGACGGCGCTGGGCACGTCGGCCTCGTAGGGCGCGGATGCGAACAGGCCCGCCAGCGCCCGGCGCTGGGACTCCGGCATCGGCAGGACATCCACCTCGACATCGTGGTGGGGCACCAGATCGTGCCGGGCGGTCCAGGCGACCGTCTCGTCGACGAGCGCCGCGAACTCGCCCAACAGGCCGTCGGCGTCGGGGTGGTCGGCCTGCAGAGCCCGTACGGTATCGGCGGGCGCGGCCGTCGGGTCGACGCGGCGCAGCGATCCGTCGAGCAACGCACGCAGGCGGTCCCGTTCCGCATCCACCCGGGCGGACAACGCGGTGAGGTCGACGGTGCGGGCTTCGGCCGCACCGAGGAGCCGGGCGAGAGCGGGCCCGCCGAGCGCCGCTGACGGCGTCCCCTGGACGGCGGCCCGCTCCAGGTGGGCCACGAAGCGGGCGTGTGCCCGGCCGGCGGCGGCGTGGACCGGCCCGCCCCGGGGGTCGAGGAAGGCGGCCAGACCACGGGCGAGCCGCAGCGTGGCATCGGCCAGCGGCGCGGGGACCCGGTCCAGTGCCTCGACCGCCGCGTCCGGCCACCGGGCCAGGTGGGCCGACCGAGCCGCGTCCCGTTCGTTCTCGGGCGCGTACGGGCGGTCATAGCCGGTCAGGTCCAGGTTCTCGATGTGCCACAGGGGATTGCTGCGGTGCAGTTCGAGTTCGCCGAAGCGGACCCGGAGGGCTTCCTCCGCGGCCGCCGCGTGTGCCTCGTCGTGCAGGTCCGCATAGGGCTCGGTGCCGGCGGGGCCGCCGAGCGCGGCGAGGCCGCGTCGTACGCCGTCCGGCGACAGGTCCTGGACGGTTCCGTCGTACTCGTGCCGTCCCGCGCCGTCCCGCGCCGCGAAGACGGAGAGGTCGCAGACGGCAGCCAGCCGTGGATCAAGAGGTGAGGTGGAAGTCATGCCGTTAGCCTCGCGTGACGGCAGCTCGTGCTCCCGTGCCAATGGAGGGGAATGTGGACCGGAACCGTGAAGCGCCCGAGCTGGACGAGCTGATCGACCTGCTGAGCGACTGGAGTGCGGGCGAGGGACCGCTGTACCAGCGGCTCACCGACGCGTTCGGCCGGGCCGTGCGGTCGGGGGACCTGCGCGTCGGCGACCGCCTCCCGTCCGAGCGGCGGCTCGCCGACGCCCTCTCGGTCAGCCGGGCGACGGTGGTCGCCGCGTTCGACGTACTGCGCGGGTCGGGCCTGGTCGAGACGCGTCGGGGCAGCGGTACGCGGGTGTCAGGAGAAGCGGCCGGCCGCCGGGTGCCGACGGACGGGCGGGTGCGCGGCGGCCGGGCCACCGCGGTGGTCCAACGGCTGATCACCCAACCGCCGGACGTCATCTCGCTGGGGCAGGCGGCCGAGGGCGGTGGTCCGGATCTGGCCCGGGCACTGCTCCGGCTGGTACGCGAAGACCTGCCTGGCCTGGTCCGCGAGGCGGGCTACCACCCGGCAGGGCTGCCCGCGCTGCGGGCGGCGATCGCCGCCCACCACACCGGGCACGGCCTGCCGACGGTGCCCGAGCAGGTGGTGGTGACCACCGGTGCCACCCAAGCGGTCGCCCTGAGCGCCCAGCTGTACCTCGGGCGCGGGACCACCGCCCTCGTGGAATCCCCGGGCTGGCCGGGCTGCCTGGACGTCTTCAGAGCCGCAGGCGCCCGGCTGGTCGGCGTCGCGGTCGACTCCGACGGGGTCCGGATCGACCGGCTCGCCACCGCGCTCGCCGAACACCGGCCCGCGCTGCTCTACCTCATGCCGACCTACCACAACCCCACGGGCAGCCTGATGTCCGCTGGCCGCCGTCACCGGGTGGCCGAGCTCGCCGCCGAACACGGCGTCCCCGTCCTGGAGGACAGCGCCCACGAGGCGGCCCTCGCCCCCGGTCAGGCTCCCCCGCCGATCGCCGCCCACTCCGCCCGGGGAACCGTGCTGACAGTGGGCTCGCTGACCAAGGCCGTATGGGGCGGCCTGCGGATCGGCTGGCTCCGCGCACCCCAGGACATCGTGGCCCGCCTGGCCCGGCTCAAGGCGCTGGGCGACCTCGGCAGCCCGCTCCTGGACCAAGCCCTCGCCGCCCGGCTCCTCCCCGCGCTACCGGCCCTCGCGCCCGAGCGGGCTCGCATCCGCAGCGAGCAGCTCGCCACCATGACCCGGCTCCTCGCCGAACGGCTTCCGGACTGGAGCTGGCAGGAACCGCGAGGAGGCTCCGTCCTGTGGATCCGACTGCCCCCGGGCACGGACGCCCGGATCTACGCCCAGGTGGCACTGCGCCACGGCGCGGAGGTCATCCCGGGCGTCGCCATGGATCCCACGGGCGCCCACGACAGCTACATCCGCCTCCCCTTCTCCTTCGCCGCGCAGACCTCGGCAGAACTGGTCGGCCGCCTCTCGGCGGCCTGGGCCGAACTGTCCCGCAGCGGTGGCCGCGGGCGCCACGGCCTGTCGGCGGGCGGAGCCCCGGACAGCTGAGGCTCGTCGCTCGTGGACCTGGCGCTCGCGCCGGCGATCCCGGGCCGGATGCGCTCGGAGCGGGTCATGCGCAAGCCCGTCCCGGTGTCGTGGATCTGCCACCGCAGGGCGGCCGGCCGACCGAGCACGGTGGCGAGTTCGTCTTCGGCGATCCGGCCGCTCGGGGCGAGGCCACTGTGGTGACGCAGACCAGCACCACCCGGTACGGGACGGCGACCGTGCAGGCGTGGGGCCCGTAAAGGCAGCCGGAGTCGTTGCATTCCGGGACCGCCCATGTGAGGCGTGCCACTGTCCGGGGGCTTCGGGTCCGGCATGCGTGATCATGACCGGATGGACGCTCGTTTCCTTGGCATCTCCGAGCTGGTCGAAGCCCCGTCTGTGGCGGTCGTGGTCGACGTCATGCGTGCTTTCACGGTGGCTGCATGGGCCTTTGCCCAGGGGGCGGAAAAGATCGTTCTTGCTGAGTCGCTGAACGAAGCCCTGGCGCTCAAGGCTCGCCACCCGGATTGGGCAGCACTCAAAGACGGTCCGCCGGCGCCCGGGTTCGACGCCGTCAACTCGCCGGGCCTGCTGCGGTCCATTGACCTTGGCGGACGGACCGTTGTGCAGAAGACCACGGCAGGGACGGTCGGCGCCCTTGCGGTCAAGGAGGCGCCGCTGGTGCTGTGCGCCGGCTTCGTGGTGGCGGAGGCAACCGCTCGGATCTTGCGGACACGCGAGTGTGACAGTGTCACGTTCGTGGTCACTGGCGACGATGGGCATGCCGATGAAGATCTGGCGTGCGCTCAGTACATCGCCCGGAGGGCCACCGAGACGGGGACGGATGCAGCCGAGTTCCTCCGCCGGGCCGGCGAGTCGCGCGCCGCCGCCGAGCTGGCGGAGGGCGTGCGCCAAGGAGCCCATCCTGATGACGTCGCGTTCTGTCTTGAACTCGACCGGTTCCCCTTCGCCATGGTGGCGGCCTTGGAGGACTCGCTCATGGTCCTCCGCCCGTGCGCCGCGCCCTCGCTGACCGGCGAGGCTTCGATCTGATCGCTGGTGAGGTCCGGCCCTCGCCTGCGTGTCGTTTGACGAGGCCGACGGGCCGCATTCCGACCACGGCAAGGCCACTCGGAGGCGGCCCCTGGTCAGGTGAGTACTCCCCCACCTCCACGAGCAGGACTTGGCCTACGTCGCAGTCCTGCACGCGCGCCAGACCTCATCCCCATCCGCACCCCGCCCAGCCCCACCCGACTCCACGACCTGCGCGGCAGGTCCGGCAGGTCCGGCAGGTCCGGCAGGACTTCGCGTACGACCTCCGGGTCTCCTCGCGGCAGGGCCGAAGCGGAGCGGTCAGTCGACGGTGGGCCAGTCCCAGCCGAGCTGGAGGAAGAGGCCGAGGCGGTCCGAGACGCCGCGTATCTCGGTGATGCGGCCATCGGCGATGGTGAAGACGAAGATCGCCTCGTTCTCGAAGTCGCGGCCCGTGGGCACGGGCATGCGGGGGTGCGCCCCGGAGCTGGTGCCGCGCTGGGTGATGCGGGCTACGACCTTGTCGCCTTCGGCGATCAGCTCGTCGACCCTGGCGTGGTAGGGCTTCAGCGCCTGGAGCTGCATGGCGATGGCGGCGAAGGCGGCGCCCGGCTCGTCCGGTTCACCGTGAATGATCTTGTTGTGGTCCACCACGTCGGCCGCCAGATAGTCGCGGAGGCCGGCGAGGCGGCCCTCGTTGAGCGCGGCGAAGAAGCCGTTGACCAGCTGCTTGTTCTGTCGGGCATCCATCCCGAACCCCTCTCTCTTACGGCGTAAGGGTGCGTTGGCTGCTACTCTCGCCTTACACCGTAAGAAAGTCAAGGAGCCGTTGATGGAACCGACCAGCAGACGGGCCGGGCTGACCCGGCAGAAGGTGCTGCGCGCGGCCCTGGACCTCGTCGACCGCGACGGCATCGAGAAGCTGTCCATGCGCCGGCTCGGGGCGGAACTCGGCGTCGAGGCCATGACGCTCTACCACCACGTGCCCAACAAGGCCGCCCTGCTGGACGGCCTGGTCGAGCTGGTGACCTCGACCGTACGGCCGGACAACGGAGGACCGGCCGACCAGTGGCCCCAGCGGCTCCGGTCCTTCGCCGTCGCCTACCGGGCCGAGCTGCTGCGGCATCCCGGGGTGATCGCGCTGGTCGCCACCCGGCCCGTCCGCTCCGCCGCCGCCCTGCGGGTGGCCGAGGACACCGCGGCGGCACTCGGACGCGCCGGTTTCCCTCCGGTCGACGCACTGCGCATCGTCAACTCCGTCGCGACGCTGGTGACCGGGCACTGCCTGGCCGAAGCCGCGAGCACCCCCGGGCACCCCGAACAGGACACGGAGGACGCTCCCGACCTTGCAGGGTTCCCGGTGCTGGCGGCCGCCGTCGCGGGAGGGCTCGGTACGCCCGAGGACCACCAGGCCCGGTTCGAACTCGCCCTCGACGCGCTCCTGGACGGCCTCTCACGCCGCTGACCGCCCGCGGTTCAATGCCCGAGCGGAAAGACGGCCGACGGGTGGTCAGGCGCGGTCGCCCGTCCGAACTACCCGCGAGCGGGAGCGGCCCTGGCATCGCGCCCGGATCCTGCGCGAGTACGCGAGGCCGGGACCGCGGCACCGGCTCTACGGGCGGTGGGGCACGTCCTCGTCCGGGCGGCCCGGGCCCGACTCGGCGGGACCGAGGGAGCGTACGACGCGAGCCGGGTTCCCGACGGCGAGGACGCCCGCCGGGAGGTCCTTGACGACCACGGAGCCGGCGCCGACCACGGTGTCGTCGCCGATGGTGACGCCGGGGCAGACGATGGTGCCGCCACCCAGCCACACGTTGTCGCCGAGGGTCACCGGCAGGCCGCGCTCCCACCCTGCCCGCCTGGCGGCGGGGTCCAGGGGGTGCGTGGGGGTCAACAGCTGGACGTTCGGGCCGATCTGGGTGTCCGCGCCGATGGTGATCGGCGCGGTGTCGAGGAAGACCGCGCCGAAGTTGACGAACGTACCCGCGCCGATCCGGATGTTGCGGCCGAAGTCGCAGTGGAAGGGTGCTCGGATCCGGACCCCTTCACCCACCGAGCCGAGCAGTTCCCGCAGGATCGCATCACGCTGTTCGGACGACAGCGCGACCGGCGCGCTGTTGTACTGCGCGCACAGCCCGACCCGGCGCAGGGTGTCGGATGCGAGTTCGGGATCGTCGGGGAGGAACCACTCACCGGCCTCCATGCGCCGCTGGTTCTCTCCCACGCGGGTGACCTCCGTTCCGCGGCGCATACACCTGGCGCCTGCGCCTGCGCCTTCAGCTGCACGTACGGTCCACGCTCTCCGAGCAACGGACGGCGGTCAAGACCGACCCGGTGGTCACACAGCCCCCGCTCCACCGGGATTCCGTTCCCGCCCGAAGCCGTTACGCACCCCTACGGAGGGGGTCGGCCGGAAAGCGGAACGTGACGGTTGAGCATCTGCCGGCGGAATGCACTCCTTCCCGGCGGACCCGGAGCGCGGGTGGGCCTACCGCGCAGGACAGTGGGTGGCATGACGTACGACGCAGGGCTGGCTCAGCGGATCCGGGAGCGGCTCGGTGAGCAGCCCGCCCTCACCGAGAAGCGGATGTTCGGCGGTCTCGCCTTCCTGCTGCACGGCAGGACAGGCGCCCGGCGCACATCCGGCGCATCGCCGGGACAACGCAGGGGCACTGAGGTCAGCACTGCGCCGGCATGGGTCCCGGCAGGGACGATTCCACCCGGTCACATCTGGGAATCGCTCGCTAGCCTGGAGAGATGGGCGGTGACATCGTGACGCTGTGCCTCGCCGGGGACGTCATGCTCGGCCGCGGCGTCGACCAGATCCTTCCGCACCCTGGTGAACCTTCCCTGCCGGAGGCGTACGTCACCGACGCCCGCACGTACGTCGAGCTGGCGGAGGCAGCGAACGGCACGATTCCGCGTCCGGCGGCTTTCTCCTGGCCCTGGGGAGAAGCGCTGGCCGCCCTCGACGCAGCCGCGCCGGACGCCCGGATCCTCAACCTGGAGACGTCCGTCACCCAGAGCGACGACATCGCCCCCGGTAAATCGGTTCACTACCGGATGCACCCGGCCAACCTGCCGTGCCTGGCCGCCGCCCGTCCCGACGTCTGCAGCCTCGCCAACAACCATGTCCTGGACTACGGCCGTCGCGGGCTCGCCGAAACCCTCGACTCGCTAGCCGCCGCAGGACTGCGGGCGGCGGGAGCGGGCCGCGACCTCGATGAGGCGCGGCGGCCCGTGGTCGTCTCCCTTCCCGGACACCGGCGCGTGCTGGTCTTCTCTTTGGGCATGGCGTCGAGCGGCATCCCCCACACGTGGGCGGCCACTGCGGACCGGAGCGGAATCGACTTCTCCGACGAGGCCTCGCATGCGGCCGCGGCCGAGGTGGTCGGCCGCATCCGGCGGGTGAAACGCCCCGGTGACCTCGTGGTCGTTTCGATCCACTGGGGTTCCAACTGGGGCTACGCCGTCCCGCGCGATCAGATCCGCTTCGCACACGCACTCGTCGACGGCGGGGCGGACGCCGTGCACGGGCACTCCTCGCACCATCCGCGCCCGGTCGAGGTGTACCGGGGGCATCCGGTCCTGTACGGCTGCGGCGACCTGATCGACGACTACGAGGGCATCGGCGGCAACGAGCAGTACAGGGACGATCTGCGACTGCTGTACTTCGTCTCGCTGGAGCCGGACACCGGCCGGCTCGACCACGCCCGCCTCGTCCCCCTGCAAGCCCACCAGATGCGCCTGCGACACGCCGCGCGCAAGGACGCCGAGTGGCTCCACGGGGTTCTCGCCCGCACCAGCCGCACCTTCGGCACCCACATCACCCTCGACCCGGAGGGGACCCTCATGGTCCACCCACCGCAACCAGGTGCACCCGGCCGCACTCAGCGCGATCCGATCACCTCATGACCGGGCGCTGACGCCTGGCACCCGACACCGGCCATCGCCTCGACGACAGCCGGGTTCACGGCGCCGGCCGGAGCCCGGAGCCGCCGGCCCTCCGGCGCCTCCCCGGTATCACCGCCGGCCGGCACCGGCTGCCCCACCTCTCGGGACCGTGCTCAGGAGTTCACCTCCTGCAGGTAGTCGGAGTTCTCGAAGAGCCACTCGATGGTTCCGTACAGATCCAGCAGGATGTCCGCACGCTCCTCCACGAGCAGCACCAAGATCTTCCACTCCCGCTGTGCCCGCTGATTCGTACCGGAGGCTGCCCCCGCACACTGCACCCGGATGTCCCTGAGGTGCTCCTGGTGCGTGCTGAGGCTCTGCAGGACCGTGTCCCTGTCCATCGCGGTCTGGCTCCCGAAATCCTGTGCAAGACCTCCGAGATAGGAACCGTAGGAGCGCAGGCGGCTGGACACGCGCCCGGAGCGGACGGAGCCGAACTCGGCCGGTCCGACGGCCTGGAACCTCTCCCGCAGCCCGGCGACCTGCCCTTCTCGTGGCACAGGGTGGCGACCAGCTGCTCCACCGCGTTGCCTTCGTCGGCGGTTCCTGTACGGCTCGCGGGCTCCGCCCGGACTGCCACGGGCTCCCCGCCCCCCGGGCTCTCCCGCGTCTGCCGCAGGGGCTCCCTCAGGGACTGGAGGTTCGCCAGTCCGGCGTCGACGTCGAGGGCGCCGCCGATCACACGGCGCAGCTTCCCTGTGTGTGCGAAGAGAAGCGCATCGAGGAGGGCGTCGGCCTCACCGTTGTCGTCCCACTGATCACTCATTCGAAGCACCTGCCTCGTTCCGGCCGGCTTCCGCGACGAGCAGAAGGTCCTTCAACCTCGCCCGTCCGCGCTTGGCATTCGTGCGCAGGGCCGCCTCGGTCTTCCCCGTGAAGTCCGCGATCTCCGCGTACTCGAACTCGTCCAGCTGCCACGCCAGGACCTCCCGCTGCGCCGGCGAAAGCTGCTGGATCGCATGCACGATGCGACGCTGGGCCTCAGTCAGCATCACCTCGAGGATCGGGCACGTTCCCCCGGGTCGGTCGGGCACCGGATCCGTGGGCGACTCCCGGTGATGGGCCTGACGGAGGTAATTCGTCCATGCGACCTTCCTGAGGTAGGCGGCCGGATACTCGATCGTCCGCAATCGGTCCGGAAGGAGCGCGATGAACGCCTCGTGCGCCGCATCGGCGGCCTCGTAGGGCGTTGCACCCCGATAGATCAGGTGCACGGTCACGGCACGCATCTCCTTGTCTTGGACGGGGTTCGCCGGCCCCGGGGGAACGGCGGGAAGTGGCTCCACCCCTCGAACGGGCCATCGAAGGCTCACCCCGGCCACAGACGGCCCCTTCTCGCAGGTTGAGCTTGTGCGCGGGCCACCCGTCGGCCCGGCAGTCGAACGCTTGGCGGAGCCACTTCTCACCGTTGGCGTGGGGCCGCTGGACCCCGTCGCAGACAGTTCCGCCGGAGGGCCACCGCAATCCCCGCGCACGCCCTCACCCACGAACACATGGACGCCCTCCACACGTTCCTGCTGCGACGCATCGGCCACCTCCTCGCAGTTCACCCACCCCGCACCGAGGAGCACCGGGCTGCCGATGCCCTGCACAGAGCGGTAAAGATCACCTGGGGCGAACTCGAAGACTGCTACGACTTCCTCCACCGAGGCGAGGAGGACATGGAAGTCGAACTCGGCGAAACCTGGGACCGCCTGCGCCTGTTCAGCCGCTCCTGGAACGGCACACCGGACTACGACGAAAGCCTCTGGCCCCCGATCCGCTACGCCCACCTGCTCTTCACCGCCACCCCGATGGACCACGAAGAGAGGCCACGACACACCAGTCCCTGAGACGGTGTCCTATGTGGTGAGGCGGACGAGCCGCTTGTGGCAGCAGATGGCGGCGGCGAGGCCGAGAAAGGCCAGGCAGTTGCGGGGGGGACGTTCATAGCGGTGGCTGAGTCGGTGTCCGCCCACAGCAGCTTCTCCTGCTCGGCGAGGACGTCGGGCTATGAGCGTCCCGGTGTCGACGGCCAGGCCCGAGCCCAGAGCGACCTTCAGAGGCCTTGAGGCGTGGGCGCCGAAGCCCGCCTGGGTCGATCACAACGCGGCCAGGAACCGGGCATGCAGGAGGCGTACGGCCGGTGAGTGCTCGTCGGGGCGGGTGACGAGGCCGAGCCGGGCGTGTGCGGCGGCGTCGGTGAGCGGGACGGCCCGCAGGCCGGAGCCCTGCGCGGAGGAGGCGCTGAGGACGGCGACGCCCGCGCCTCGCTCGGCGAGACGGAGCAGCGCCGCCGGGGAGCTGGCGTCCAGCTCCACGCGCGGGTCGAGGCCGAGTCGGCGGCAGGAGTCTTCGTAGGCGGCGCGGATGCCGGTGCCCCGGGGTAGGCAGAGGATCTTCTCTCCCCGGAGGGCGATGAGGGGAAGTTCCGCCCGGTCGAGGGGGTGCCCGGCCGGAACGACGGCGGCGATCGGCTCGTCGATGACGACGCTCGCCTGCAGGCCGGTGGCTGCCTGGCCCGTGTAGCCGACCAGGGCCAGGTCGAGGGAACCGGAGAGGACCTGGGACTGCAGGTCGTCGGAGTCGCTCTCGTGCAGGCTGAGTTCGATGCCAGGGTGGGTGCGGCCGAGGTCGGCGAGGGTGTCCAGGAAGGACGGGATGGAGCAGCCCGTGATCATGCCTATCCGGACGCGGCCGCGGACGGCCTCGGCGAACTCGGCGGCGGTGTGCCGGATGGCGTCGAGGGTGGCGAGCGCGTTCTTCGCGAGGGGTAGTACGGCCTCGCCGGCCGGGGTGAGGCGCACGTGACGGCCGGAGCGGTCGAAGAGCCGCTGACCCAGCTCACGTTCCAACTTCGCCACCTGGGTGCTGATGCCGGACTGGCTGACGTGCAGGCGGTGGGCCGCGCCGGTGAACGTGCCCTCGTCCACGACGGCGGCGAAGTAGCGCAGCTGATGCATCTCCATATCTGATGATGATAGATCGGATCGGATTCATCTGTTGGACGGATGAATGGCGTCTGGGCAGGATGGAGGCATGACGACGACGAAGACCGCACGAGAGCTTGCCGAGACCTACTTCTCCGCGTGGGAGGCGGGCGACTTCGAGACGATGCGCGGGCTGCTGGCCGAAGACGTTGACTTCGTCGGGGCGCTGGGAACGGCGCAGGGGACGGAGGAGGCTCTGGCCGGGCTCAAGGGTCTCGGGCAGGTACTGGAGAAGATCGACGTGAAAGTGCGGGTCGCGGAGGGCGACGAGGTGATCACCTGGTTCGATCTGTGCACCGCCATCGCGCCGCCCGCGCCGACGGCGAACTGGATGCACGTCGCGGGTGGAAAGATCGTCCGGATCCGGGTGACGTTCGACCCGCGCGGGCTCCTGGATGGATTCGCGAAGTCGAGCTGAACGGGAGTGAGCGCGCCTCCTGGCCGGCTGTCATCGGCAGCCAGGCAGGGGGCGCGCAAGGGCCAGCTCCCAGCTACCCAGCATGACCGTCCACGGGACCGGGACGACACCGGTCCTGGTGGAAGCAGGCTGATGTCGCAGCGCTGACGGACGTGATGCAGTCCTTCCGCGCGACGCCCGGCTTCCCGCCCGGCCACAACGCCGTGATGCCCGCAACCGACGACAGCCGGCAGGCTACGACGCACTCGTGGACCTGACGCTCGTGGCCTCGGCGCTCGCGGGTGACCGCGCTGAACTGGGTGGGCCAGGTCGCGGGCGGTGATCAGATGCGACCGGTTGCCGCACCGTACGCCTCTCCAGCGGACGCAGGCGTGGTGCCCTGACCTTCGGGACGCGGCGACGTAGAGTCGAGAGATGTGATCAACGGAGCGCATGTCATCCTCTACAGCCGCGATGCAGAAGCGGACCGAGCCTTCCTGCGGGACATTCTCGGTGCGAAGAGCGTCGACACCGGCGGTGGCTGGCTCGTCCTGCAGCTGCCGCCCGCTGAGGTGGCTGTCCATCCGACGGACACGGACCAGAAGCACGAGCTCAACTTCATGTGCGACAACGTCGAGGCGACTGTTGCCGAGCTGAAAGACAAGGGCGTGGAGTTCACCGCACCGGTCAGTGAGCAGCGGTGGGGCAAACTCACCGCCTTCCGGCTGCCCGGCGGTGGTGAGGTGGGGCTGTACGAGCCCCTGCATCCGACCGCGTACGATCTCTAGCTGCGACCGTCCACATTCACCGGGTTGCGGGACTGGCTGCGCACAGCGAGCCCGTCATGAGCGACGTCCATGTGGTTCTCCCCGCACATGCGTCCCCCGGAACACCCGCGGGACAGAAAATGGACATGCCTGCGCGGAGCGTTTCAGCGGAGCGATCGAGGCGTCTTGCAGATCAGCCGCGGTCCTCCCATTGCGCCGTGCAGAACCGGGCCTCGCTCACCACGGTGTCCCCGGCTCTAGCTGGCCCCCGAGTCAGTACCTGTAACACGGCTCGTCAGTTGACTGCACCGACTCAGTGAACGGCTCAGTGGTGGCGGCACGTCGGGCTGCCCGACGTTCCAGAGCCTTGTTCGTGAACGCGCCCTGCCCGAAACCGTGCTTGGGCCTCCCGGTCGCGATGCACGGGGAAACCTGAGGAAGCCGAGACGCAACGGTGACGTCAGCAGCGAAGGATGGGGCATGTCCGTTCCCGACCCAGGCGGTGAGTTCCTGTGGTTGCCCACCACGTGAATGAGTCGGCGGATGCCAAGGTGCCTGGCGAGCCCTCCCCCGTACATCGTTTGCCGGCTCTGCCCGGCGATCACAAGCCGACGAGTGAGCACACTCCCAGCCGCCTGGCCGGAGAGCTGGCGTCCGTTCTCCCGCCGAGTCACTTCCCCGGGCCCTACAGTGCGGCGGGTGCCGAAGCCAGGGCCCGTGAGATCGACGCTCAGGTGCAGACCGACCCCTTCATGCCCATCGCCCAGCTTCAGCGGCTGTTGCGCGAACGCGACGAGCTCCTGCCCTTGATCGACTCACCACCGCGGGTCTCCGACGCGAGGCCCGCATCCACGGGACTCGCGGGCGGGCTCCGGCTCGACGCCGGGGCACGCTGGGCGCCGGTGGAGCTGATCGGCCTGACGGGCGCAGTTCCTCTGGCGGCAGGCATGACGATGGTGCCGATCGGCACCGGGCCGCCGCCGGTTCCGCCCTCGGTGCTCTTCCCCGAGCTGGCGGCCCCCATAGCCGAGGCCGGCACCGCCGTCGGCGCCGCTGAGGCCGGTGGCGCGGCGCTGGGCGCGGCCGAGATCGGAACGGCCGCAGCGGGCGCGGAGCTGGGTACCGCGGCGGCCGCGGCCGGCGGAACCTCCCTGGTGCCCGTGGTCGGCTGGGTGGTGGCCGGCGTGATCGTCATCGGCGTCGTCGGCTACTTGGTGTACCGGCACTGTTCGACGTCGGTGGCGGTGCCCGCCCGGCCACCGGAGCCGGTGCACGCTCCCGGAGCGCCAGGCGGCGGTCCGGTCTCTCTGCCCGGCGCCCCTCCGGCGTCCGGCCCCGTTTCGGCCCCCGGAGCAGCAGCCCCCGGCGCCGTGTCGCTGCCCGGCGCGCGAACGGGTGGACCGGCCACGTTCCCCGGTGTCCCGCACACCGGGGACCTGGTACTGGCCTCGCGGGCCCCGACCAACCGCACCGACTTCACCGGTCCCCATGCCCGGGACGACGCGTTGCGACGCGCCCGCGAACTGGCCCGCAGCCTCATCAACGGCGACCTCGAAGTACTGGAGAACGTCGATGTGTTCCGGACGCCGGAGGAGAACGGGCATGTCACCTACTACCGTCGGGTGGGGTCCACCGCCCACATGCGAGGAGCTGAGCCGTGGGGCAACATCGTGGCCATCGTCGAGCACAAGGCCGACCCGACCCAGCCGCCCCACTTCCATGTCGTACGGCCGCCCTTCAGCGGCAAGCGGATCGAGCACGGCGGCGAGTACTACGAACCCTTCGCCGGTACGGGCGATCAGCACCTGACGTACTGGCTCCCGGGCACCGCCCCACCGCGTTGACACCGCCGCATCCAGCCGGGCCGGGGACGCCGACGGGGCGGCGTGCACCGACGCGGTGTCGGAGTACGCCGCCCTCGGGCGGGACGAGCTGCGGGAGGCGGTCCGCGTGCGCTCAGGCCAGTGGCTCGGCGACGAGCTCAATCACGTCTGCGGGTCCCGCTCGGAACGCCGGACTGGCCGCGTCGGCCTCGATCATGTGCGGGGTGGCATCGTGTGCGGCGAGCGCCGACTTCGACGACCACTCTTCGATGAGAACGAAACGGTCGGGATCGCCGCTCACTTGGTGCAAGTCGTATTGCAGGCATCCGTCTTCGGCCCGCACGATGGGCGCGAGGCGCTCGTATGCGTCGATTTGCTCCTGCCCGCGACCCGGAAGAGCCGTGATCAGGATGACGAGGCGTATCGGCTGTGACATGCGCCGAATCCTAGATCGACAAGCTGGCGGCAGCGAGGCACTTTCCCGCGAGTGCACCCGGCATGCCGGGCGGGAGCCGAGATATTCCGTGCAGTGCCGGTCGGTGGACGTGCAGACTCACCCCATGGCAGACATGTGGGCGTTCCGGGACGCGGTCAGCCGCTGGGCGGCCGGCGGTCCCGGAGGACCGGCGAGTGATCTGGCTGTGCAACTGGGGCTGCGGACGGCGGTGCTGCTGGAAGGACCCAGTGACCTCGCGGCCGTCGAGGCGATGGCCGCACGGCGTGACCGGGACCTTGCCGCCGAAGGGGTGTGCGTGGTGCCGATGGGCGGGGCGATGAACGTCGGCCGCTACGCCGGCCTTCTCGGGCCGCCCGGTCTTGGCCTGCGCCTGACAGGACTGTGCGACGAGCGCGAGCAGCGCTACTACGACCGCGGCCTGCAGCGGGCCCAGGCGCCATGCCCGGGCTTCTTCGTGTGCGTGGCGGATCTGGAGGACGAGCTCATCCGCGCGCTGGGAACGGCGAGGGTCGAGGAGATCATCCGGGCCGAGGGCGACCTGCGTGCCTGGCAGACCTTCCTGCGCCAGCCCGCACGCCACGGCCGGCCCCTGCAGCAGCAGTTGCGGCGCTTCCTCGGCACGAAGAAGGGCCGCAAGATCCGGTACGGCCGTCTCCTGGTGGAGGCCCTCAACCCCGGAGAGGTACCGGCCCCGCTCGACAGCCTCCTCACGAGCCTGTGACCAACGCCGGACGCCCCGCCACTTCCACTCGGCGCTCCCCGCATGTCCGACGACATCGACCAGCGCGGCATCGGTCTCCTCGCCCCCGTTTGGCACCTCCTCGACCTCACCCCGGCCGGCCACGGTCGACGGCACCTTGGCCCGGGCCCCGTTTGCCATGCGGAGCCCCGTCTCAGTCGGCGGCGGAGCCCGGATCGTCGAGTTCGTGCAGCCCCGCCGGGTCCTCGTCGACCAGTACCTTCCCGGTCGCGGTGACGAAGCGCTGGGCGTGGCCCCGGTGGACGCAGAGGAGTTGGTCGCGGGTGCCGGTCCGGTCCCGGTGCACGGCCAGTGCCGGACCGTATTTGCTGTTGTGGTCGGCCATCTCGATGTCCGTGGTCCATCGGGTGCCGTCGAAGGCGGACCACCACAGTTGCTGGCGGGCGGGGTCGCGGTGGACGCACATCAGTTTGCCGTCGAAGACGGCCAGGCCGATGTTGCTCCGGGTACGGTGCCCGGGCAGTGCGCCCTCGGAGGTCCAGGTGGTGCCGCGCAGGCGGGTCCAGTGGATCGCCCCGTCCTTGGGGTTGCCGTGCAGCAGGTGGAGGGCGCCGTCGTACACGGCGAGCGCCGGGGACCTCGTGGTGGCGCAGCCGGGGACGGGTTCGGGGGTCGTCCAGCTGCGGCCGTCCCGGCTGGTGGTGACCATGATGCGCTGGGCGGCGTCGGCGTAGGCGAGGTGGAGGGTGTCGTGGAAGACGGCCAGCGCCGGGCCGTAGACGCTCTCGGCGTTCGGGACCGGCTGGTCCGGGCTCCAGGTGCTGCCGTCGTACGAGGTCAGCGCCATGCTCCAGTCGCCCGAGCCGCCGCGGTGCGCGCAGTACAGCCGGTCCTGGAACACGGCCAGGGCCGGGCTGCCCAGGGTGTGGTGGGCGGGGAACGGCCGGTCCTCGGACCAACTCCCGTCCGCGTGATGCGCGGTCCACCACAGGCCGGGGTCATCGCCCCGGCCCTCGTAGACGCAGTACAGGTCATCGCGGAAGACGGCCAGGGCAGGGGTTTCGGAGGCGTAGCGGGTCGTGAACGGGGTTTCGGCTCCCCAGCCCGCGCCCGGTGCGAACACGCTGAACCACAGGCCGGTCTCGCGCGGCGCCGCGTCGAGGGCCCGGGGGGCGAGGAGGGTGGGTACGGCCCACGGCGAGAGCAGCTCGCACCCGGCGCCCCGGGCGGCCTCCCGGATCCGTTCGGCACGTCCGGCGAGCCGCGCGCCGACGGCTTCGGCGAGGGCCTCGGGCAGGGCCCCGGCGAGCACGTCCTCCACCAGGCCGGGGAATCCGCTGCCGGGCCCGGTGTCGTCGGGGGCCACGAGGCCGTCGACGGCCCGCTGGTCGAGGCGGAGGGCGAAGCCCCACTCCAGCAGGCGGACGGAGACGGCTGCCCCCGCCTCGGCGAGTTCCTCGCCCGCCCGTTCTGCGCGTTCCACGGCCTTGGCCGACGGGGTGTCCGCGCCGAGGTCCGGTGCCGTGCTGTTCTCCCGCCCGGGGGCGGTGCCTTCGATCGCCATGGTGTCTTCCTGACTGCAGGGCCGCGGGCGGGCCGGCCCGCCTTCCGCGCGGTGCGCGGGCGAACCGTCCGGACGCGCGGACATGGACGCTTGCGGCCCGCTCCCGGCGAGGTCTGCGCCGGTCTGCGGGCTTCCCAACGGTTCACCGGTCGTGCCGGTGCGGACAAGTGGGCGGTCGGCTGCCTGCCGTCGGCAAGCGCGCACCTGGGTCGTGTGTGCGCGGTGCGCTGACGTGCGGGGTGCGCTGACGGAGAAGGTGCGCCGGGCCTCGGACCGGTGGGGCGGGGCGGGGACCGGGGACGTCGTGGCAGGGCCTGTTCCGGATTCAGGGGAGGTCTGCGGGAACGGGTGGCCGCCGTGGCCGCGCGGTGTGCGGCAGCGGGTGGATCCGGTCGCCCGCTCTGATCGTCCCGCCGCGGACCACTTCGGCCCGCAGCCCGCCGCGGTGCAGCAGGCCTCGGATCAGGCCGGGGCGGACCAGTTGTTCGAGGCGGGCGCAGGGTTCGCTGAGTTTGAGGCCGCGCAGGATCACCGCGCCGATCTGGAACTCGTGGTCCACCAGCGGGTTGAGCCGGATGTCGCGGCAGACGAGGTTGCGGCGGCATTCGGCGGGGGTGAGCGTGATGCCGTGTTCGTGGGCCAGGGCGTCGAGGGCCTCTGCCTCGATGAGGGTGACGTCGCAGACCCCGGACGCCCGGCCGGTCCCCCGGCGGCGGGGCCTGGGGCCCTCACCCGCCCAGTAGTTGCGGTCCCCTGCCAGGCCGCGGCCGGTCACCGCGCGAGCCTGCGCGACGCAGAAGGTGGGCTCGCCGGTGTGCGCGGCGAGGTGCAGGGAGGTGACCCGGCCGGGTCCGGGCGGCGGCGAGGTCTGCGCCATGGGCGGTTCACCCCTTCAGGAAGTGGTCCGTGAGGGAGCGGAGGGTACGGAACTGGTTCACGTCGATCTGGTCGAGCTGTAGTTCCCGGCCGATCAGGTCCTCCAGCAGCAGGATGAACTCCATGAAGCCGAGCGAGTCGATCAGCCGGTTCTCGATCAGGTCGAGGTCCTCCGGGATCTCCTCGACGGTGGGGTTGCGTTCGCGCAGCCAGTCCACGACCGGCTTGGTCACGTCGTCCATGGTCACCTCTCCTCGGTCCGGTGCAGCTCTTGGGGCTTGCTCGTGCGCGCGGCGGTGACGTTCGCGGGGGCCGGGGAGGCTGCGCGGGGCCGGCGGGCGCTCTCGTATTCCCGGCGGACCCGGGCGACGGTGACTGCGGCCGGGTGCCGGTCGGTGACGCGGGTGCAGGACCGGCCGCAGTACATGGCCATCTCCTCGATGCGTCCGGTGGTGACGTCACCCGGGGCCGCCGCGCTGTAGCGCGGTACCGGGTACTTCCGGCCGTCCACCCGGGTGGTGGCGATGAAGGTGGCCGGGGCGCGGTCCGTGGCGGTGGTGAGGGCGGTGCGCAGGACGCGGTGCGGGCGGTGCGGCCAGCCGATGTCGAAGAGAGAAGTGATGAGGGTGTCGTCGGCCACGGCCTCGACCACCCGCCGTTTGAACTCCGGGTGCGCGGTGGATTCCGCGGCCGGGACGAAGAGGGTTCCGGCCATGGCCCCGTCCGCGCCGCGCGCCACGGCGTCCGCGAGGTCCTTCCCGGTGGCGATCCCGCCGGCGACGGCCAGGACCGCATGTGGGTGGCGGGCCCGGACGGCGGCCAGCAGGAGGCCCACGGGCTGTCGGCCCAGCAGATGGCCGCCGGCTTCGGTGCCCTGGAGGACCAGGACGGCCGCGCCCTGCCCGAGGGCGGTGCCGGCGTCCGTGAGGGTGCCGACCTGGACCACCAGCGGGTGTCCGGCGGCCCGCACGGCCCGGGCCGCTTCGGCGTCGGGCAGCCCGAACGAGGTGACGAAGCCCCCGCGGGGCAGTTCGGGCAGGACGGCCCGGAGCTGGTCCAGACAGCCGGCCGGCCCGGTGACCTCGGGGACCACGTTCACCCCGAACGGGCGGGAGGTGGCGGCCGCCACCTCCCGGACCAGCCGGGCGGCCCGCGCGGGCGGCTCCTTGTACAGCGCGAGGGTGCCGCCCGCTCCGGCCCGGGACACCTCGGCGCACAGAGCGGGGCCGGCGACGGCGCCCATCCCGGCTTGCAGCAGCGGCAGTTCGAGCCCGAGCCGGTCGGCCAGCCGGGTCACGGGCACTCCCCCGCCTGCCGTACCGCGCGGTGCGCGGCGGCCAGGTCCCCTTCGAAGAGGTCAGCCAGGGCGTGTACCCAGCGTTCCAGGCCGAAGGCGACGCAGCCGGTGAAGGCCGGGCGGCCTGCGTGGCGAATGGCGCGGTGCTCGCCGAAGAAGTTGCGGTGGTTGTTGGTGGAGGCGATGGCGGTGCCGTCGGTGTGCAGGTACTCGTGCTTGACCGGGGCGAGCAGCTGCATGACGGTGCGGGCACCGTCCTTCCGGAAGAACGGGTCGGTGGCGGGCTGCCGGTCCAGGGTGAGGCCTAGGGCCGCGCCGAAAGCGGCGATCCGCTCCTGGTGCCGGTCGAGGTGGGCCCGTACGGCTTCGGCGGAGCCGACGCACACGATCTCCCTCATGGTGAACCCCCAGAGCCTGCGCAGCCCGTCGTGGTGGTCCTCGTTGCGGAAGCACTGCGCGGCGGTGGTGATCAGGACGGGGGTGTCGGCGCTGGTGCCGGTGAGGTGCAGGAAGCAGCCGTAGCAGGCCGCGGAGGGCAACAGGTGGGTGGCGTCGGCCAGCTCGGCCGCGGGCAGTGCGGTGGCCCCGGGCGGGGCTGCGGCGAGGGCGGCCAGCCGGTCGGGGCGGATCCGGGTGACCGCGCTGCCCAGGTGCGGGAAGTTGCGGAAGTAGTCGAGGGTCCGCAGGTCTTCGGCCCGCAGCAGCGGTGGGTAGCTCTGCTGCCGGGCTCCGGCCTCGGTGCCCCAGCGGGTGAACACCGCGTCCAGTGCGTCCTTCAGCAGAACGGCGGGTTCGTCGAGGGTGGCCAGTCCGTCCCGGACCGACCAGGTGGTTCCGGTGTTCCCGGTGGCGGTGGGGTCAGCGACCGGCATCGAACACCCCGATCCGGTTGAGGAAGTCGGTGGTCTTGTGCAGGACCTTGACGTGGGCGGCCTGCCGGGCGGGGTGGGCGAGCAGCCGCCGGCGCAGCGCGAAGCCGTCCGCGAGGCCCGCGTCCCGGTAGACGGCCGGGTTGTAGAAGGACTCCATGCTGGTGGTGAGGTAACGGCCGAGGTAGCTGCGCAGTTCGAGCCGGGCCATCTCGTCCAGGCCGCTGTCGAGGAGCCGCTCCCACAGCAGCTGCACCAGGCGGCGGCCGAAGGCGATGTGCCGGGACTCGTCCTGGTGGTGCAGCCGGTTGATGTGCCGGATGGTCGGGTGCAGCCGGCTGTCGGCGGCCAGGTGGACGTTGTAGTGGTCGACGATCTGCTCGAAGATCAGGATCCGGGCGAAGACGAGGAAGTTCTCGATGTCCGGGGCGCGTGGAGCTTCGGGCAGTTTGATCGACTTGTCGGGATAGATCTTGCCGGCGTACTTGAGGCAGAAGGTGGCGAAGAACCACATGTGGTCGTTCTCCTCACCGATGAAGTGGTGGAAGAACTCGGAGGGGAGCTCGAAGCCCGGCGTGTGGATGCGCCGGGTGACCTCGATGAGCAGTTCGCGTATGCCGTGCACGTTGAGGCTGTAGAAGTTGACGCTCTCCCACCGGCTCAGGGCCCGGAGCCGGGCAGGGCCCAGTTCGTCCATCAGCTCGGTGCCGTGCACGGAGAGAAGTTCGGGGGACATCCAGAGCCCGTCGGTGGGGATCGCGGGTGGCCAGTCGAAGGTGGTGAACGGGTTGTAGTAGTCCGCGGTGGCCTTGTCGGAGAGCCGGTCGAGCAGGTCCCTGAACTCGGTGCCGACGGCGGGGGCGGTGCCGGTCGCTCCGGCGGGCGGGGTGTTCTGGGGGCGCACGGGCGTCACTTCTTCCATCGGACGGCCGACAGCAGGGCACGGTGGAGTTCGGGGGTGGCCGCGGCCACGCAGGACCGCTGGTTGGTGATGCTCAGGTCGGTCAGGACGGTGTCGCCGAGCGGCTGTCCGTAGGCGTCGGTGATGACCGCCCCGGCCCTCTCGGCGAGGAAGACGGCCGCCGCGATGTCGTACGGGAACAGGTGCAGGACCCGGCCGTTGCCGGCGCGTTCGAACTCGGGCAGCAGCGCCGGGTCGTCGCGCAGCAGCCGGTTGCCGATGTCCACGTAGGCGTCGAGCTGGCCGGTGAGCAGCCGGGAGATGGACCAGGTGGCGCTGTTGAAGACGAAGACACCGCCGGTGTTGGCAGAGCGGTCGATGAGGTGGCCGTAGGCCTCGGTCATCAGACGGGCCGGGTGGCCGTTGAACTCCAGGGACCAGAACATCCGCGCGGGGTCGGTGGTGCGGGTCAGCGCCGGGACGGGGTGGTCGTATCCGTGCGCGGTGATGCCGGGCGTCGCCAGGTCCCCGTAGAGGTAGGCGCCCGTGCCCAGTTCCATCAGCAGCGCGTGCTCGACGTCGGCGATGCGGGGGCGCTGCGACATGCGGGCGACGGCGACCGAGACGGTGGCCGACTCCAGGCCGGCGACGGCGGGCCGGGTGCCGTCGATGGGGTCGACGACCAGCAGATGGGCCGGGTCCGTGCCGTGGTACTGCAGGCCGCGGTCCTCTGAGTAGACGGCGACGGGCAGATCGTGGCCGGCGACGTACTTCCAGACGGCCGCCTCCGCGACCTCGTCGAGGCCGAACTGGGCGTCCCCGCCCGGCGAGTGGCCCCGGACCAGACGACTGCCGGACCGGTGCCGGGCAGCCAGTACGGCCTCGCGGACGGCACTGGCGAGGCCGGTCACGTACTGCCGCACGGCCGCGGCGGGCGGAGGGCCGCCGCGCTCGGGGCCGGTCATGCGGCGGCCTCGGCGGCGAAGAGGGCTTCGAGCCGGTCGCAGAGCAGATCGGCCTCGGCGCGGGTGAGGATCAGCGGCGGGCGGATCTTGATCACGTTGCCCCGGCCGTAGCGGGAGGTGCGCAGGATCAGGCCGTGGTCCATGCCGCGCCGGGCCAGGGCCTGGGCCCGTTCGCTGTGCGGGCGTCCCCGGTCGTCGCCGATCTCGATCCCGATCATCAGGCCGAGACCGCGCACGTCCACGACGGCGGGGTGCCGGGCGGCCAGCGCGCGCAGCCGTTCCATGACGTGGGCGCCGACCTCCCGGACGTTCTCCAGGAAGCCGGGACGGCCGATCACGTCGAGGGTGGTGGCCGCCGCGGCGGCGGCGAGGACGTTGCCGCCGTAGGTGAAGGAGTGGTGGTCGCTGCTGAGCCCGGACATCCGCTCGTCGGCGACGATGGCCGCGATCTGCGCACCGGAGCCGCCGAGGCCCTTGGCGGTGGTCAGGATGTCGGGCCGGACCCCGTAGTGCTCGGCGGCGAACATCCGGCCGACCCGGCCTATGCCGGTCTGGATCTCGTCGAAGACGAGGACGATGCCCCGTTCGTCGCACAGGGCGCGCAGCGCGGGCAGGTAGCCGTCGGGGGGCACTATGTTGCCGCCGCTGCCGGAGACCGGTTCGACGACCACGCAGGCGACACTGCCGGAACTGGCGTGGTCGAGGAAGTCGTTGATGCGCTCGACGCAGAGCATGCCGCAGCTGTCGGGGCCGGCCTGGCGGTAGAAGCAGCGCAGGCAGTAGGGGTCGGGGACCTGGAGGACGCCGGGCATCAGGTGCGGGAAGGGAGCCTTGCGGAAGGACTCGCCCGACATGGTGGTCGTCATCATGGTCTGGCCGTGGTGGCTGCGGAACAGGGTGATGACGTCGCGGCGGCCGGTGGCGAGCTGTGCCATCTTGACCGCGCCCTCGTTGGCGGTGGAGCCGCCCGACACCTTGAGGTGAACCTTGGTCAGGTTCGGCGGGGTGACCTCGACCAGCCGCCGGACCAGCTCGTTGACGGGGGCGGTCTGGAAGGTCGAGGTGGTGTGCACCAGCCGCTCGGCCTGGTCGCGCATGGCCTTGACCACTTCGGAGTGCCCGTAGCCGAGGCTCAGGTTGAAGGTGCCGGACGCGCAGTCGAGGTACTCGTTGCCGTCGGTGTCGTACAGGTGGACGCCCTCGCCGTGGTCCATCTCGTACGCGCTGACCGGGTAGTACAGGTGGCTCTGTGCGTAGCTCAGGGCATCGCCGAGGACGTCGCTCCGGGCACCGTTTCGCGCGTCGCTCGGGGCATCGCGCCGGGCACGCATCAGGTCGGCCATGTGTCTCCTGTCGACTTCCGCCCCAAGGGCATGACGGACGGCGTATATCAAAATCTCCGGACAGTGGAATGGAGGTTCCCTCAGGAACTACGAGGCGGGAATTCACACATCCAGGACGAAGGTGAACGCGGCGTCCCATCCCTCAGACGTCTCCCGTACATCCATCAGACATTCTGGCCGGAAATACTTGTCAAGGTGGTTTCGGCGTTCGCCCGGGAAATACAGCATCGTGGTCAGCACGGCTCCGCCGGGCGGCTGCACCTTCACGTGCACGTGCCGCGTCCGGCCCGGGTACACGGCGGGCAGTACCGTCTCCAGCCGCCACTGCCCCTCGGCGTCCGCGAACTGGTGGCCGCGCAGCCGAAAACCGTCGCCGTCGTAGACCCCGTCCTCCCCGACCTGCCAGAAGTCGAGCAGGGTCCCCCCGATCGGCTTGCCCTCGGAGGTGCGCACGGCGCCATGCAGCAGCATTGGAGCGCCTCCTTCCACATCGCCCCGGAAGCTGGTCCTCAAGGGGGTGTCGGGCTTGTAGTACGGCCCTTCACGCAGGGCGGGCGTGGGCGGCGTCCCGTTGCAGCGAACGGTCGGCGTGAGCGCCTTCAGGACATTTTCCGGACTTCCGGTCTCCACTGAAGAATTCTCCCTTGGTCAAGGGGCTTTCACTGTGATCCACGCAGACTAACCGGCCTTCCCGATGCTGAGAAGAAGGCCATACATCGCCTCTTCGCCATTTATTCGACGTTTATTGCCAGGGCGGCGCGATCCGCACCGGCAGAAGTTGTCCCCTGTGAAAAGGGTGACGCACGGGCCGGATGGAAAAGAAGGGACAACGGGTGGCGCCCGCCCGGCGGGCCGCGGTCAGTACCGGTCTGTGGCGGCCCGGTGCAGCACGGCGCGGGTGCGGGCGAAGTAGGCCGGGTCGGGTGGTGCGGTGAGGATGTCCGCGAGCGCGAAGAGGTCCAGCGTCCGGCTGAGCCGCAACCAGTCCCCGGGCAGTCGGCCACTGCCGCCCCGGAAGCCCTCGACAAAGCCGGCGGTGAAGGAGGGCGGGTACTCGTGGGCGAAGCGCAGCATGTTCCCGACGTCGAAGAGCGGGGAGCCGCTGAACGCGAGCTCCCAGTCGAGCACGGCGGCCACCGCCCACTGCCCGGCCCGCCGCTCGACCAGGAGGTTCTTCGGGTTGAAGTCGCAGTGCACCAGGCTGCGTTCACCCGCCACGGCGGCAAGTGCCCGGGGCCCGCGGCCGGCAAGGGCGCGCAGTACTGCCGCATCCGTGCAGCTGAGCGGCCCGTCCGCGGCCGCGGTGGCCAGACAGCGGTCGACGAAACCGGGCAGGTCACCAAGAGGAGCCGCGTCGTCCGGGGCCGGAACCAGGGAAGAGTCACCGAAGGCGCCCGGTCGGGGCAGCCTGACCCGGCCGATCAGCGCCAGTACCGCGCCGACGGCCCGGCCCAGGTCCCGGGCTTCCCCTCTCGCCGGGCCGTCCGCGAGGACCTGGCTGAGCGGGATCCCGTCCACGAACCGGTAGAGCAGGGTGGGGCGGCCCGTGGCCCGACCGTGCGGATCGGACGCGACCACCGCGGTCACCGGGACGGTACGGGCCGCCGCCCGGACCAGGACGGCGACCTCCACCGCACAGGTGTTGCGCGGGACCCGGCTGCCACTGGGCCGGTAGCGGCGCAGCACGTAGCGCTCCGCGCCCGGCGCGCCGGCGGGCTGGGCCGTGAGCAGGGCCATGTCGTTGGTGAACCCGCCGGGCAGCGGCTCCACCTCGTGCAGGCAGGCCCCGGGCAGGGCGTGCCGGGTCAGCCAGGCGTGGGTGGCCGGGTCGAGGAGGCCCACCGGATCGGGGCGCGTCACACCGGCCAGCCTGCCCGGCCCGGAGCCCTCCTCATACGCCCCTTCCCCCCGATGGCCCAGCGCCGGAACGCGGCTGCTGCTCCGCAGCGGCGGCCGCTTCGGCCGCCAGGACCAGTCCGCCCGCCGGTCCGGCGAGCCGGCCGAGCCGTGCCGGGACCACGAACTCCGCGGCCGCGTGCTCGGGCAGCCCGGGGTATCCGGCCAGCGCCGCGGTCAGTTCGGTGCGGAGCAGCGGGAACAGTCCGGGGAGTGCCGCGACGCCGCCGCCGATCACGATCCGCTGGGGCGCGGTCGTGTAGACGATGTTGCGCAGCCCTGCGGCCAGGTACGCCGCCTCCAGCCGCAGGGCGTCACGCAGTACGTCGCCGGTCAGATCTTCGGCCGGGGTCCCCCAACGGGCGCCCATCGCCTCGCCGCCCGCCAGCCCCTCCCAGCAGTCCCCGTGGAAGGGGCAGGAGCCGGGGAAGGCGTCGCCCGCGATCCGGGGCACGCAGAGGTGGCCCATCTCGGTGTGGACCAGGCCGCTGACCGCCTTGCCGCCGATCACCGCGCCGCCGCCGATGCCGGTGCCGACGGTGAGGTAGACGTAGGTGTCCAGGCCGCGCGCCGCGCCCCAGCGGCCCTCGCCGAGGGCCGCGCCGTTGACGTCGGTGTCGATGGCCACCGGTACGCCGAGCGCGGCGGCGACCGGACCGGCGACGTCCACCCCGGACCAGCCGGGTTTGGGGGTCGCGGCCAAGTGGCCGAACTTGGCATGGCCCGGGCGTAGTTCTAGGGGCCCGAAGGAGGCGATGCCGACTGCGTCCAACGGTCCGCTGTCGGCGGCCGTCTCCTGGAAGAAGGCGATGGCCCGGGCCAGGGTGGGGCCCGGTTCACCGGTCGGGAACCGGGTCTCGGCCTCGATCCGGTCGGGGGCCGAGCCGACCAGGCAGACGAACTTGGTTCCGCCGGACTCGATCGACCCGAGCCGCGGCCCGCTCACGCGTCCACCGGCCAGCCGTCGGCGCCGACCGGCCCGGAGTACGAGCGGATGACGACCTTGAGCGCGTCGTAGCGCGGTGTCCGTCCGGGCCCGCCGTCCCCGCTCGGGGTGAGCCCGCCGAGCGCGGCGAAGGCTTCTGCGTACCGTTCGAGCGGGAACTCGTACGTCACCAGCCGCTCCAGGACCGATCCGCTGCCCGTGCCACCACCGAATCGTTGTGAACCTGAGAGTTCGGCGGCCAGGTCCACGGCGACCGGGAAGATGTCGGCCCGGTAGTCCCCGGCGCCGATCAGCCGGATGCCCCGGTTGGTGAGCTGGAGGGGGCGAACCGGCACGGCGTAGGTGTCGTCGAAACCCATCACCACCACCCGGCCGCCGTCGTCGATCAGCCGCAGCGCAGCGTCCAGGCCGACGCCTGTGGTGTCGAACACGACGGAGGGACGCTCACCGCCCGATGCCTTCGCCACCGCTTCGGCCGGGTCCGCTGCGGCCACGTCCACCACGTGCGCGAACTGCTCGCCGGCCCGCTCCAGACGGTAGCCGTCCTGTTCGGCGACGATGACCCGGCGCGCCTGGCGGGCGGCGACCAGTGCGGTCAGCATCCCGATCGGGCCCGCGCCGAGCACCACCACGGTGTCGTCCAAGGTGACGGATGCGGCCTGGACGTTGTTCAGGACGCAGGCGAGCGGCTCGATCAGCACCGCGCTGCGGAAGGACAGTCCGGCGGGAACCCGTTCGACGAAACGTTCCGGCATGGTCACCGCCTGCGCATACGTGCCGTCGCGGTCGACGCCGACTTCGGTCCCGGCCTTGTGACGGCAGAAGTTGGTCGCTCCCCGGCGGCACGGGACGCACCAGCCGCAGTACAGCGTGGGGTTGACCACCACCCGGTCCCCCACCGCAACCGAACGCACTCGTGGCCCGGCCTCCCGCACCACACCCGCCGACTCGTGCCCGAGCACCACGCCCGGCCGGGCCGGGAACCGCCCGAGCAGGATCTTGCGGTCCGTTCCGCAGACGCCCGTACCGACGATCTCCACCACGACGTCATCACCGTTCACGAGCTGCGCGTCGGGCCAGTCCTGCAGTTCGGCGGAGCCTGGACCCAGATAGACGAGAGCGCGCACGAGACCTCCCCATCGGTGTTCGGAGGGCGACGCTAGCCCAGCCGAACGCGGCCGGACACAACGCCTCTGAGCCACTCCGCGGCCGCGGCCGACCGGACCCTGCCGCCACGGCCTCCGGGGCGGCAGGAGTGTTGGCTGGCCAGAGCCTCGTGTACGACCTGTCCGAATCCACGAGTCCGGTCGCATCCATTCGCCACCGGAGTCCGAGATTCGGTGGCAGCAGGCAGCAGGCGGTTCCTCGTGGGCGATCTACTGTGCGAGCACGGTGGTCGAGGCACGTGTTCCACGGTGAGAACGAGGCACTGCAGCTCGATCCGCTGCGGCCTCCTGCGGGCCCGCCACCAGGGCGCCCGCGCCCGTACGACTGACAACAGCTCACGGGCTGCCGCCCTCACGGAGGTGCCTGCTGAACGATACCCTCCGACGGAGCCTACGGCTCCGTTTTCCCGGAACTCAGTGATCGAGATACCGCAAGGTGCCACCCTTGAAAGCCACTCAAGGAGGCGGAATGTCACGTCCGGCGCGGTTGTCGGTGACGCTCGTGGGAACTGCTGCCACGTTCGGATGCTGCTTGTGGTTGACCCGGGCGGCATCGTTCGGATGGCTGCCACACGACGAGAACAACAGATGGGCGCTGGCGATCGCCTTCGCGAGCGCCGTCGCAGGCCTGGTCTGCACCGCCGGGATCTCGTGGGCGAACTCGGCATCGCCGGCCGCGGCAGGACCGCCGGCCGCGCCGGAATCGCCGGCCGCGGCGGAAGCACCTACGCGCAAGGTCCGGCAACGAGCTCGTGTCTCCGGGCGGGCACGGGTCAACCAGGTCGCCGGGAACCAGTACGCCGGGGCCGGATCGCCGGGTGCCGGCGCCGACGCCGGCACCCCCGACGACGTCGACCAGCGGCTCAGGGCGTCAGGCAAAGCCCACGTCAACCAAACCGCTGGGGATCAGTCCATCAGTGGGAAGCCCGGCGGTGGCCAGTAAGAATGCAGCCCGGTGGCGCAAACAGCGCGCCAGGGGGTCCGGTCACGCCCGGATCAACATGGTCAGCGGCGACCAGTACGTTCTCGCGCCGTACAACGGGCCCGAGCCGCGGGCCCTGGCCGGTCTGCCGGCCGCCCCGGCGCAACTGTTCGGTCGGCAGGCCCAGCTCCGAGAGGTGCTGGCCCTTCTCGACCCTGCAGACGAGAGCCCCTCGGCAATCACCGTCTCGGCGATTTCCGGGCTCGCCGGCGTCGGCAAGACCGCCCTGGCCCTGTACGCCGCGCACGAGGCGGTCACCCGCGACTGGTTCCCCGGCGGCGCACTCTTCGTCCCCCTGGCCGGCGTCGACCCGGCCGACGGCGTCAGCGCCGACCAGGCACTGGGGGCCGTACTGCGCGCACTGGGCGTCAGCGACAACGACCTGCCGCCGGCCCTCGACGAGCAGGCCGCCCTGTACCAGTCCGAACTGGCCCGGCGGGCCGACCGGGGTGAGCGCCTCCTCGTAATGGCCGACGACGCAGCGTCCGCCGCCCAGGTTCGCCGGCTGGTCCCGGGCACCCCACTGCACCGGCTGCTCGTGACCTCCCGGCACTCTCTCGCCTCTCCGACGTTCCCCGCCCGCCTGATCGACCTCGGCGAACTTGCTCCTGACCAGGCAGCCGATCTGATCTCCGGCGCTCTCCTGCACGCCCGCGGACACGACCCCCGCCCCGGCAGCGAACGGGCGGCGCTCGAAGCGATGGCGGAACACTGCGGCCACTTGCCGCTGGCCCTGCAGATCGCCTCCGCCCTCCTCATCGCCGACCCCGGCCTGCCGGTCGCCACCTTGGCGGCCGATCTCTCGGACATCCGCACCCGCATCAGACTGCTGAGCTACGACACCGGTGACGGCCAGTCGCTCGCCGTCCGGCCCGCGTTCGACCTCTCCTACCGCCGTCTGGGCGACCGGCGAAGTGAGAGCCAGGTGCTGATCAACCTGGTTGTGGTGCTGATGAAGACACGCCGGTTCACGGACGCCGTCAACACCCGCAGGCAGGCAGCCCTGATCTCCCGTGAACTCGGCGACGCCTACGGCGGCAGCCGGGCCGCGAACCGGGTCCTGGAGATGGAGGAGCGGATGAAGGGCCGGACACAGAAACCGCAGCTGTAGTCCGCGATCGCCGACGGTCGTTCCGGCCCAGGTCGAGGTTCCTTCCTCCGGAAGGACGTGCCGGACTTCCTGGTGCACCCACCCGGGGGCTGTGACCTTGCGCAGCGGCACCGCTCGGCGCCCGGCCGGGCCGGCCGGGCGTGAGGGCCCTACAAGAAGCGGCCGGCCGGCCTGCGATGATCGTGGACATAACAATAGGCCGAAGGAGCAGAAGCAGTGATCAGTCGCTGGATCGTCCGTGCAATACCCGTACTCGCGCTGGCCGGGCTGCTGCTGAGTCCGCAGGCCGAGGCTCAGGCTGCGCCGGTGTCGGCCCGTCCGGTTGCGGCCACCGCCGCTGTGGCGCAGCTTCCGTCCCAGGGTGCACCGGCCCGGGCAGCGTCTGCGCAGGTCCGGCACTCGGCAGTCGGATCCGCCAACCTCGTCGACGGCGACAAGAAGGGCGACAAGAAGAAGGACAAGAAGGGCAAGAAGAAGGGCTTCTTCAAGAAGTTGGGCATCGCCGCTCTCGTCGGCACCGTCCTCATCGTTCTGCTCGTCATCGCCGTCATCGTCGCGATCGTCTTCGCCGTCCGGCGGCGCCGCAGGGAGGCGTGAGCTCCTTCGGGGGGCTTGCGACTCACGCGGCAGGAACACCGGGCACGATCGCGGCCGTCGGGTTCGAGGGGCGCCGCAGTGCGGCGACCGCCTCGGCGGCGATACCGGGTGAGTGGGTCGGACACCGCCGTGGACTGGGCTGCGGCGATGCGCGCACGCGTACCCGACCCGATGTACCGACCGGCCGATCCGGTCAGGGCGGTGCTTCGCGTTGGCTGTGCCGGCCCGCATGCTCGGCCACACAAGGGGTGCCCGCCCGGCCGGGTACGCCGGTCGACATGCGCACTGCATCCCCCTTGCCGTCCGCCACGTCGGCGAATCACGTGGCGATCGCTCCGTGCCGGGTGCACAGAAGGGGAGGTGAGTGGCGTGTCCGCGGTGGACGTGAGGGATGGGAAGGCCGTTGGTGAGGGGGCGGCCGGACCGGTGATACACCCGCGCGGGTTGGTGGACCTACGGGGGCAGCGCGGAGGACCGGTCCTGATGTCGTACCCGGCAGGTGCTGTGGTGGTGGTGTCCGGACTGCCCGGCAGCGGCAAGAGCACCCTGCTCCGCCGTTGGTCATGCACGGCGCCCGTCGTCGACCCCCGGGCTTCCCACGTCGCCTGCGAGGCAGTGATGCCCGCGTGGCTGCCGTACGCGGTGTACCGCCCGTGGGCTCGGCTCAGGCACTTCTGGTGGCTGTGCACCGAAGTCCGCTCCGGGGGACCGCTTCTGGTCCACGACTGCGGCAGCCGGAGCTGGATGCGGCGGTGGCTCTCCTGGATGGCGGGGCGCCGCGGCGGTGAGCTGCACGTTGTCCTGCTGGACGTCGGAGTGGCCGAGGCCCTGGCCGGGCAGGAGGCGCGGGCCCGATGGGCCTCGCGCCGGGTGTTCGCGCGACACCGGCAGGGATTGGGCCGACTGCTCGGGACACTCTGCCTGCACGGCTCGACTGCGGTGCGGGAGGCGGTCTCGGTGGTGCTGCTCGACCGGGTTTCACGGGAACGCATGGCAGCGGTGGAATTCGGCCCCGAGCGCCGCCGCTCCGAGAACGCCTAATGGCCTCTGACGGATCGCCGCTGAGCACGCCGCCGGCAGCTCTACGTGCGGCCTGGCCGGCCCCAAGGCCCCGGCCCCAAGGCCCCGGCCAGGCCTCGTGGTCCTGCGCGGCAGCACCCCGACGGGGGCGGTTCGCACCGGGAGACCCCATACTCGTTGATCGTTGCTGGGCCATCGAGTGTATGAGCCGGGCGGGTTGGAAAGGCTGATGGGGGATATGACAGACGTGAACGATCTGGCCGTGCCAGAGGTGGTGGAGAGTCCCGCCCTGCCGACACCGCCCACTGGCGGTCTGGCGCAGTGGTTGCTGCGCCACCGGGTACAGCCGGTCGGTCCTGCGGCAGGCGAGGGGCACACCGAGCCCCATGCTTGGTGGAAGGTGATGTGCCTGACCGGGGTGGACTACTTCTCCAGCCTCGCTTACGTTCCGGCGATCGCCGCGCTCGCGGCGGGCGCGGTCTCACCGCTGGCCACACTGCTGATCGTGGCTCTGACCCTGCTGGGAATGCTGCCGATGTACCGGAGGGTCGCCCGCGAGAGCCCCCACGGGGCCGGGTCGGTCGCGATGCTCGAGGATCTGCTGCCGTTCTGGCGGGGCAAGCTGTTCGTCCTGGTGCTGCTCGGCTTCGTGGCCACCTCGTGGATCATCACGATCACGCTGTCCGCGGCAGACGCTTCCGTGCACGTGGTGGAGAACCCGTTCTTCCCGCAGGCCCTGCACGGCCACGAGGCCGCCCTCACAGTGGGTCTCCTGCTGCTGCTCGGCGGGGTGTTCCTGCTCGGGTTCAGCGAGGCGGTCAGCGTCGCGATCCCCCTGGTCGCCGTCTTCCTGCTGCTCAATGCGGTAACCATCGCCGTCGGTGTCGTCGACGTCATCACTTCACCCGGCGCCTGGTCGGCATGGACCGACGCCCTCGTGGACGGGGGAGGCGGGCTCGGCGACCTGGCCGGGCCCGCACTGCTGGCGTTCCCGCTCCTGGTACTGGGTCTGTCAGGCTTCGAGACGGGAGTGAGCATGATGCCGCTCATCGCCGCCGACGGCGAGGACCCCGAGCAGCGGCTGCAGTCCCGGATCCGCAACTCCCGGAAGCTCTTGACCACCGCAGCTGCCGTCATGAGCGTGTACCTGCTGGCAGCGAGTTTCGTCACCACGGTCCTCATTCCGCACCAGGCGTTCGAGCCGGGCGGCGCGGCCAATGGCCGTGCCCTGGCCTATCTGGCCCACGAGCACGTGGGAGAAGCCTTCGGCACCGTCTACGACATCAGCACCATCCTGATCCTGTGGTTCGCGGGAGCCTCCGCGATGGCGGGACTGGTCAACATCGTTCCGCGCTACCTGCCCGACTACGGCATGGCCCCGGAGTGGGGCCGGGCCGTACGCCCTGTCGTGCTGGTCTACACGGCCCTCTGCGTCGTGATCACCATTGCCTTCGACGCCGATGTCAACGCCCAGGCCGGCGCGTACGCCACCGGCATACTCGCCATGATGGTCTCCGGCTCCTTCGCCGTCACGGTCTCGGCCCTGCGGCGCCGCCAACGCGCGACCACTGCGGGCTTCACCGTGCTCACCGCGGTGCTGCTCTACGCGCTGGTGGCCAACATCATCGACAAGCCCGACGGCATCACCATCTCCGGCCTTTTCATCGCCGGAATCATCGCCGTCTCCCTGATTTCCAGGGTTTCCCGCACCACCGAACTGCGGGCCGACCGCATCGTCTTCGATCCATCTGCCCGGCAGTTCATCACGGACACCCTCGCCTACGACAACGCGATCAACATCATCGCCAACCGCCGACAGGCAGGCGACGGCGCCGAGTACGCCGACAAGGAACGCGAACAGCGCGGCAACAACCCGGTACCCGGTCCGGCCGACGTGATGTTCGTGGAGATCGACGTCGTCGACCCCTCGGACTTCAGCGAAACCCTCACTGTCCACGGGGTGCAGGTCGACGGGTATCGAATCCTGCGCGCCGAGGCCCCGGCAGCGCCGAACGCCATCGCCGCGATCCTCCTCGCCCTGCGCGACACGACCGGCGTGCAGCCGCACTGCTTCTTCGCCTGGGCCGAAGGAAGCCCCCTGACCCACATGTTCCGCTACTTCCTCCTCGGCCGGGGCGACACCGCTCCCGTGACCCGCGAGATCATCCGCAAACACGAACCCGACCCGACCCGTCGCCCCGGCATCCACGTCGGAGGCTGACCCCTCGGTCACGACTGCGTCGCAGCCTCACGGTCAGCGGTGAGGCTGCGACGCAGCATGTCGGGCCCCGCGAAATGGGACCGGCCCGGCCACAACCGCACCCCCGACGCAGCGCTGTGGCGCCCGGATTCACCGCGGTCGGCCCATCCGCCGGCTCTCCGTCAGGACTTCCGCCTTGATGGGCCGTCCTCGTCGGTGAGGAATCAGACGTGTCGCAGTTCGGCGGGCGCCAAGGGCCGAGGCCGAGAACCGCGGTGTGGGCATTCGGCCTGCAAGCGCCACTGGTGCAAGGTCAGCCCCGGGCGAGGAGGCGGGCCGCATTGCCGCCGAGGACCAGGTCGCGGACCGCCGGATCGGCCACGGCGGCCTCGACCGTGTGCCGCGCCGCGACCACGTCTCCGTAGGGGGTGTTCGACCCGAAGAGGCAACGCTCGGGCAGCTCACGGACCGCAGCCCGGACGGCGAACACCTGTAGCGCGCTGGAGAGGTCGATGTGGAGGTTCGGCGTCTCCCGGGCCAGATCGACCAACTCCAGCCAGTTGAGCCCGCCGAGCGCACCGACGACGACCGGTACCGTGCGATAACGCGCAGCCAGCGAAGCGTACGTCCGCAGATCGTCGGCGGTGTTCGGCGCGAAGCCGTGGACCAGGACCGGAACACCACCGTGGTCGGCGCTGACCGCGAGCGCCGGCTCGATGAGGTGCGCCTGGCCGGGAGCGGGGGTCAGTTCGCCGATTCCGACGAAGCCGGGGCGGGCGAGCATGTCGTCCAGCCGGGCCCGGGCCTGGCTCGCGGTCGTGGGCGTCGTGGTCAACCGCAGATTGGCCAGAGCGACGGCCTCGCCGGGATGGGCGTCGAGGGCATCGCGGAGCTCGTCCATCGCCGCGTGGAACTCCTCCTCGGGACCGGCCTCGCCACCGATCACCGCGGCCAGCCGGGCGAACTCCGCTCGCAGGCCGTCGAGAGTCGTCGGCGCCTCGGGGTGGATGCGCGTGGACTGCAAAACCGTGCGGCCGACACCGGCTTGCCGGGCTCGGGCCAACTGGGCCGGGACGTCGACCGTGACGTGTGCATGAAAATCGGTGATCATGGATCCACGCTAAACTTTGACACCGATGTGAAGGTCAAGTCCGCGAGGGGGGGAGAGGGGACGGCCATGCGAGTCGGCGAGCTCGCACAACGGACCGGGGCCAGCCCCCGGGTGCTGCGGCACTACGACGCGAACGGGCTCCTGCCCTCGCACCGCCTGGCGAACGGCTACCGCGACTTCCCCGAGCACGCGATCGAGCGGGTCCGTCGTATCAGACTCCTGTTGGGCATCGGGCTGGACCTCAAAGACGTCGCGCTGCTGCTCCCCTGCTTCGCCGAGGACGGCAAGCTCACGCCGTGCGACCGGGCCCAGGAGCGGCTCCTCGGGCAGATCGCGGACATCGACGCCAGGATGTCCGCTCTGCGGACGACCCGGCGGATGCTGACCAGGGAACTTCGACAGTGGGACCGGGGCCCCGGCCCGGACGGCGAGGCGGCACCACACTCGGCAAGGCGAAGTGCGCACGTGCCTCGAAATCCCGGACAACCGGCCGGGCAGGTGAGGATCAGCCCGCATGCCTCACGTGCCTGACGCTTCCCGGACGGACAAAGGCGTCGATCACACGACGGAAAGCACGATCTTGCCGGTGGTACGGCCGGTCTCCCCCAGCGTGTGGGCGGCGGCGGCCTCTGCAAGGGGGAAGACCTCATTGGCGATCACGCGCAGACGACCCTCCTCGACCAGGGCACTGATCTCGCGCAACCCCGTCTGATCGGGCTCGACCAGCATGAACACCGCGCGCACCCCGGCCGCTTCCGCCTCCTCGTGGGGGAAGGTGTCATCGAGCGGCAGGACCGAAACCAGGATTCCGCCTGTGCGCAGGGAGCGCAGGGAGCGTGCCCGGTCCGGGCCGCCGAGGGTGTCCAGGACCACGCCCACGTCGCGGGCGGTCTCGGCGACGTCCTGGGTGCGGTAGTCGATGAGTTCGTCCGCCCCGAGTGTGCGCAGCAGTTCGTGTTTGGCGGCGCTGGCGGTACCGATCACGTGGGCGCCCCTGGCCTTGGCTATCTGGATGGCCAGGTGGCCGACGCCGCCCGCGGCGGCATGAACGAGAACGCGCTGGCCGGGCCGGACGTTCGCGGTGTCGACCAGGGCCTGCCAGGCGGTGAGCGAGGCCAGTGGCAGGGCACCGGCCTGGATGTGGTCCAAGCCCTTGGGGCGCGGGGCGAAATGGCGGGCCGGGGCGGTGACGTACTCGGCGTAGGCGCCGGCCGGGTGCGGGAAGCGCGGCATCCCGAAGACCTCGTCACCCGGGTGGAAGAGGGTCACACCGTCGCCGGTCTCCTCGACCACCCCGGAAACGTCGAAGCCCAGGGTGAAAGGGAGCTTGGCGCCGTTGGCGAACACACCCCGCTCGCGGATCTTCCAGTCGGCCGGGTTCACGCCCGCCGCGTGCACGCGGACCAGGATCTCCCCCCGGCCCGGCTGCGGGCGAGCCGTCTCCACAACGTTGAGGACGTCAGGGGCCCCAGGTCCGTTCTGGAAAATAGCCCGCATGGTCGCGGGTGCTGGGCTGGTGGTGACTCGGCTCGTGGTCATGTTTCTCTTTCCGGTAGCACTTGCTCTGTGCCGTGCTGGTTTCCTCGGGTATGCCGTCAGCCTGCCGGAACCGGGAGGGCCCCAGTAGCGGCCTGATGGCCATGGCCTGAAAGGATCTGGCCATGCATCACGTCGGCGTTCTGGCCCTGGACGGAGTCGTCCCCTTCGAACTCGGCATCCCCGGCCGCGTCTTCGGCGCCGCCCGCGACGGAGACGGCAACCGGCTCTACACCGTGACCACCTGCAGCCTGGACGGCCGCCCGGTGCGGGCCGATGCCGACTACGGCCTCAGCGTCGCCCACGACGCCTCACTCCTGGCCCGCGTCGACACCGTCGTCATCCCTCCCTCCCAAGCCCTCGGCCCCATTCGCGAGGAGGGCCGCCTGCCCGCGGCACTGCACGACTGCCTGGCCGCCATCCGCCCCGGCACCCGGATCGTGGGCATCTGTACCGGCACTTACGTGCTGGCCGCCGCCGGACTGCTCGACCACCGGCCCGCCACCACCCACTGGCGGGAAGCGGACCGCATGCAGCGGATGTTCACCACCACCCGCATCGACCCGGGCGTCCTGTTCGTCGATGACGGTGACGTCCTCACCTCTGCCGGAGTCGCCGCGGGCATCGACCTGTGTCTGCACATCGTCCGCCGCGATCACGGCAGTCGGATCGCCAACGAGGTCGCCCGCTCCTGCGTCGTACCGCCCTGGCGGGACGGCGGCCAGGCCCAGTACATCGAGCGGCCCGTTCCCGACTCCGCGGCCTCCAGCACCACCCCCACCCAAGCATGGGCTCTGGAACACCTCACCGAACGCCTCACCCTGAGCGACCTCGCCGCTCACGCCAACATGAGCGTGCGCACCTTCACCCGCCGCTTCCGCGACGAAGTCGGCACGACCCCCGTCCAATGGCTCACCCGCCAACGCATCGACCATGCACGCCACTTGCTGGAAACCACCGACTGGCCCGTCGACCGCGTCGCCCATCAGGCCGGCTTCGGCACCGGCGTCTCCCTGCGTCAGCACTTCCAGGCTGCCGTCGGCGTCACCCCCCGGGCATACCGCCGTACCTTCCGCCCCGTCGCCACGGCCGGCGTCGTAGACACAACCCGCGGCCGGAACCGTTCGACGAACCCGGGGTGAGCGAGGCGCCGCCACGCCGGTGTGCGCGACCCGTTCGGCAACATCTGGTGGGTGTCGAGCCGGGTCGACGCCCTAGGCCGCATCGGCGATGCGCGTGACCTCTTCCGCCGGCTCCGGCGCGGCACACTCGGCATCGGTGAACACCGTGGCCTCACGCCAGACCGCGACCAGGTGGAGGCGCTCCGCGGACCCTCCGGCGCGCACCGCGTCCGAGGCCCCATCTGCAGCCGGCCGGTGTCACCTGCTGAACCCCAGGCCGGTCAGCAGCACGTCGATGGCGAGCTCGGTCGCCTCCGCGAGGGGCGTGTCGTCGAGGAGGGATCCGAGGGCCAGTGTCGCCAGGCCGTGCAGGGCGGAGAAGGCGACTTGGGCGAGGCGGGCGGGGTCGCCCGCGCGCGCGTCGCCCTCCCGCTGCGCCTGCGCGATGAGCTCTGCGGTGGTCTCCAGGCTCCGGTGCCCGAGCTCCTTCAGTTCTGCGCTGGAGTCGTCGGCGTGCTTGGCCGTGAACATCAGGTTCAGCAGGGGCGCATGCGTGACGGCGAATTCCACGTACGCCCGCCCCAGCGCAGACAGGCGAGCCGATACCGGGCCGGGGGCCTCGACCGCGGTCCGCAGACGCTCGTTCAGCCGGGTGAAGCCGCTGACGGCGAGGGCGTCCAGCAGCGCCTGCCGGTCGCGGAAGTGGCGGGACGGCGCTGCATGGCTCACGCCGAGATCGCGCGCCAGCGCCCGGAGAGACAGGCCGTCCACGCCCGACTCGACGAGGACAGCCTCCGCGCGCTCCAGCAGAGCGGCCCTGAGATTGCCGTGGTGGTAGGACCCCTCGGTCAAAGCGGCCCCTCCTCTCCTCATGTTGTCATTGACTACAATGATGACGCCGCCTACATTTCAGTGATCACCGATGCACGGAAACGGAGCAGACGACCATGCCTATGACATACCAGGGGACCGTGGCACTGATCACCGGGGCGAGCGCCGGTCTCGGTGTCGAGTTTGCCCGCCAGTGGGCCGAGCGCGGAGCAGACGTCGTACTCGTCGCCCGGCGCCTCGACCGGCTCGAAGAGCTTGCGACGGGCCTGGAGAAGCGATACGGCGTCACCGCGCACGCCATCGCTGCCGACCTCGCCCGACCCGGCGCTGCGGCGACACTGCGTGCAGAGCTCGACGCCCGCGGGATCTGCGTCCACACCCTCATCAACAACGCCGGCTTCGGCAGCTACGGCCCCTTCGCGCGGCAGGACGCGTCGCAGATCAACGAGATGATCCAGCTCAACGTCGTGGCCGTCGCCGAGCTCACCCGGACGTTCCTGCCCGATCTGGCGGCCGACGGCCGGGGCGCCCTGGTCACCGTCGCAAGCGCCGCGGCCTACCAGCCGACTCCCGCGATGGCGGTCTACGGTGCCACCAAGGCCTTCGTCCTGAGCTTCACCGAGGCCGTCGGCTACGAGACCCGCACCTCTCCCCTGCGTGTGCTCGCCGTATCACCGGGCCCGGTCGGCACCGAGTTCTTCGACGTCGCCGGCAGCCGCAACGCAGCCGTCGGCCGGATGGCCACCCCTGAGCAGGTCGTGACCGCCACGCGGCGCGCTCTGGAACGCGGCAAGACCCCGCCCAGCATCGTCGCCGGGCTCGGCAACCGCATCTCCACCCTCGCCTCCGCCCTGACCCCCCGTCGCATCACTCTGGCGGTATCGGGAAGGCTCCTCAAGGCCTGACGCAGACACCCGGCCCCGCCACCGCACACCAAGGGCCTGCACCCCGGGTCGCGTGCAGCTCGGGCTCGGCGCGGAGCTCGCCTCGTACCGGCCTTCACGGCTGCCGGCGTAGATCCAGCCGTTGGCGGTGTCCGGCGCGAGGACCTCGCACGCCCCCAGGCCGGTGGGCGGGGGTAACGCTGCGGGTTCGGCGCCGCAGGGGCCGCCGCTTTCCGGCGGGCTTGGCGGGCGTATACGCAAAGACGCTCGGCCGGGAAGTCCGGGCCGAGCGTTTTCGTGCGTCTGCTACCGCTGGCGGCTTAGTACCAGTGGTGGGCCTGCCAGAACTTCCAGGCACCGACCGGGCTGCCGTAGCGCGAGTTCATGTAGTCCAGGCCCCACTTGATCTGGGTGGCCGGGTTGGTCTTCCAGTCCGCGCCCGCCGAGGCCATCTTCGAGCCCGGCAGGGCCTGGACCAGGCCGTACGCGCCCGAGGAGGAGTTCGTGGCCGTGTGGTTCCAGCCGCTCTCACGCGAAACGATGTTGTTGAACGCCGCGAACTGCGCCGGGTCCTTGATCATCTGCTGGGCGATCGCCTTGGCGCTCGTCGG
>NZ_JBEORW010000049.1:0-62433 GCF_040302565.1 Streptomyces sp. NPDC097981 | reverse complement strand
CAGTCAAGGGTGGCCGAAGGCCATCGCGAAGCGACGCGACGAAGGAGCGCCCTTGACGGCCCGGACCGAACCGGAAGGACAGTGGACTGGCGGGAAGCCCCCGGACACCCCACCGACCCCGAGTACACGAACCCCGACCCCAACCCCCCGCCCGGCCCTCCCGACACCGCATCGGCGGACCCTGGCCTCTGACGTCCTGGTTCACACCACCGACACCGCATCGACAAACCCCGCCCGCGGCGCCGTCGCCCCTGCCCCCCGGGGCGACACACCACGCCCGCCCTCGCCGCCCCCGCCGCTCAGTGCGTCGGCAGTCTGGTCGCTTCCTCGGCCAGGGCGGCCAGAATCGGGGCGATCAGGGGGTGGGATTCCGCGCCGCGGCGGGTTGCCGCGAAGACCCTTCGGGTGGGCGCCGAGCCCGAAACCGGGCGGACCTGGACCTCCTTGAGGTCCATGCCCCGCAGCGCCGAGCGCGGGACCAGGGCCACCCCCGCCCCGGCTCCCACCAGTGCCGTCACGGCCCGGAAGTCGTCCGAGGAGTGCACGAACCGGGGCTGGAAGCCCGCCAGTTCGCAGGCGAGCAGGGTCACGTCGTGGCACGGGTTTCCGGGATACTGCCCCACCCAGTCCGAGTCGGAGAGGTCCGCCAGCGAGACCTCGGGGAGGTCGGCGAGGGGGTGTCCTGAGGGGAGCACCGCATCGAACGGTTCCGCGTACAGCGGGAGCACCGAGAGGCGGCCGTCGTCGGCACCCGGGGCGCCGCGGTACTCGACCGCCAGCGCGAGGTCGGCCTCGCCGTCGAGCAGCAGTGGCAGGCTCTGGTCGCCTTCCGCGTCGCGGACGCGCAGGCGAAGGCCCGGGTGCTCCCGGGCCAGGCGGGCGATCGCCGGGGCGAGGACCTCGGCGATGCCGGTCGCGAAGGCGGCCACCGTCACCTCCCCCGCCGCGCCGCCGGCGTAGGCCGCGAGTTCGGCTTCGGCGCGCTCCAGCTGGGCGAGGACTTCGTGGGCGTGCCCGAGCAGGATCTCGCCGGCCGCGGTCAGCCGTACGCCCCGGCCGCTGCGGGTGAGCAGCACGTGCCCGGTCTCCTGCTCCAGTGCCGCGAGTTGCTGGGAGACGGCGGAGGGGGTGAGGTACAGGGCTGCGGCCGCGGCGGTCACCGTACGGTGGTCCGCCACGGCCCGCAGAATGCGCAGCCGGCGGGGGTCGATCACCCCACCATTCTCGCAGGTGAAGCAGGCTGCCCGGGCCGCCCGGCCCACGTCAGCCGGCCCACGTCAGCCGCCCCCGTCAGCCGGACGCCCCGGCCGGGCGGGCCTGCCGTCCGGCCGGGGCGTCCGGGCCCGTCAGGCCCCGGAGGCCGTGAGCGCGGACCGGGCGTCGACGAAGGCGGCGACCGCGCGCTCCACGTCGGCCGTGGAGTGGGCGGCCGAGAGCTGGACGCGGATCCGCGCCGCGCCCATCGGGACGACCGGGTAGGAGAAGCCGATCACGTACACGCCGCGCTCCAGCAGCAGCTCCGCCATCTTCGCGGCCTCCGCCGCGTCGCCGATCATCACCGGGGCGATGGCGTGGTCGCCGGGGAGGATCTCGAAGCCGGCCTCGGTCATCTTCGTGCGGAAGAGGGAGGTGTTGGCGGCGAGCTGCTCGCGCAGGTCACCGGCCGACTCCAACAGGTCCAGGACCTTCAGGGAGGCCGCGGCGATGACCGGGGCGAGGGAGTTGGAGAAGAGGTACGGGCGCGAGCGCTGGCGCAGCAGCTCGACGATCTCGGTGCGGGCCGCGACGTAGCCGCCGGAGGCGCCGCCGAGGGCCTTGCCGAGGGTGCCGGTGATGATGTCGACGCGGTCCATGACCCCGTGCAGCTCCGGCGTGCCGCGGCCGCCGGGGCCGACGAAGCCGACGGCGTGCGAGTCGTCGACCATGACCATGGCGTCGTAGCGCTCGGCGAGGTCGCAGATCTCGCCGAGCGGGGCGACGTAGCCGTCCATGGAGAAGACGCCGTCGGTGACGATCAGCTTGCGGCGGGCACCGCCCTCGGTGGCCTCCTTCAGGCGGGCTTCGAGCTCGGTCATGTCGCGGTTGGCGTAGCGGAAGCGGCGGGCCTTGGACAGCCGGATGCCGTCGATGATCGAGGCGTGGTTGAGTGCGTCGGAGATCACCGCGTCCTCGGCGCCGAGGAGGGTCTCGAAGACGCCGCCGTTGGCGTCGAAGCAGGAGGAGTAGAGAATCGTGTCCTCCTGGCCGAGGAACGAGGACAGCCGCGCCTCAAGCTCCTTGTGCACCTCCTGGGTACCGCAGATGAAGCGGACCGAGGCCATGCCGTAGCCCCAGCGGTCGAGCGCGTCCTTGGCGGCGGCGACCACCTCGGGGTGGTCGGCGAGGCCCAGGTAGTTGTTGGCGCAGAAGTTGAGGACCTCACCGGGGGCGCCGCCGGCGGTCACCGCGACGGCCGCGCTCTGCGGGGTGCCGATGACACGCTCCGGCTTGTGCAGGCCTGCGGCGCGGATCTCGTCGAGGGTGGTGCGCAGGTCCTTGCGGACGGTCTCGAACATCGTGCGGTGCTCGCTTTCTCCTGGTGCGGCGGTGGCAGAGGAAGGAGGGGGCCGGGCCCCGCGGAGGGGGAGGGTGGGCGGGGCCCGGCCGGAGGGAAATGGTCTGTGGAACGAGGGGCTGTTACGCCGTCCAGTCCAGAATGATCTTGCCGCTGCGGGCGGTGGCCGCCTCGTCGAACGCGGCGTCGAAGTCGCGGTGCGAGTAGCGGCCGGTGATGACGGGGCTGAGGTCGAGCCCGCCCTCCAGCAGCACTGTCATCGCGTACCAGGTCTCGAACATCTCGCGGCCGTAGATGCCCTTGATCGTGATCATCGAGGTGACGACCTTCGCCCAGTCGACCGGGAACTCCTGCGCGGGCAGGCCCAGCATGGCGATCCGGCCGCCGTGCGTCATGTTGTCGATCATGTCGCGCATCGCCTCGCCACGGCCGGACATCTCCAGGCCGATGTCGAAGCCCTCGCGCAGGCCCAGCTGTGCCTGTGCGTCGGCGATCGTCGCCTTCGAGACGTCGAGCGCGAGCGTCGCGCCGGCCTTGCGGGCGATCTCAAGGCGCTCGGGGCTGACGTCGGTGATGACGACGTTGCGTGCACCGGCGTGCTTGGCCACGGCCGCCGCCATGATCCCGATCGGGCCGGCGCCGGTGATCAGCACGTCCTCGCCGACCAGCGGGAACGACAGCGCCGTGTGCACCGCGTTGCCGAACGGGTCGAAGATCGCCGCCACGTCCAGGTCGACTGCGGTCCGGTGCACCCACACGTTCTGCGCGGGCAGGACGACGTACTCGGCGAAGGCGCCGTCGCGGCCGACGCCGAGGCCGACCGTGCTGCGGCACAGGTGGCGGCGCCCGGCCAGGCAGTTGCGGCACTTGCCGCACACCAGGTGGCCCTCGCCGCTGACCAGCGCGCCGATCTCGATGTCGCGGACGTCAGCGCCGAGCGCGGCGACCTCGCCCACGAACTCGTGGCCGAGTACGAGCGGGGTCTTGACCGCGCCCTGCGCCCAGCCGTCCCAGGAGCGGATGTGCAGGTCCGTGCCGCAGATGCCGGTGCGCAGCACCTTGATCAGCACGTCGCCGGGGCCGTACTCGGGCTCGGGGACGTCCATGAGCCACAGCCCGGGCTCGGCCTTGTGCTTGACGAGTGCCTTCATGGGGGTGGCTCCAGGCATACGGAGGGGACGTTGCAACCACGGGGGCGGGTGCGACGTATCGACAGGCACCAATCTGCCGAGAGCGGAGGTGATCAGTCCATCGAGGATTTCTTAAGCGGGTCGACAGCCCAGCTTCACGCCTATGCTCCTCCCGTGAAGGGCTGTGGCCTGGGCAGGGGCCCCGGCCGGGGCAGGGAATGGGGAGGTGAGGGGCGTGCCGAGTCTGCGCAGCAGAGCGCTGTCGGTCGCGCTGATCGCGGCGGGGCGGCGAAGACGGTTCGCGAGTGCCGAGGCGGTGCGCGCACAGGTGGCCGAGTCGGCCCGCCGGCCGGCGTCGCACCTGCCGCCGCGCTCCCTGGGCCGGGTTGCCGAGGTCTCCCGCACCTTCGTCGGTGCCTGGCCGGTGTACGACGCCTCACCGCGCACGGCGGAGCCCGCGGCCCAGGTGCTGTACGTGCACGGCGGCGGGTACATCAGCGAGCTGGTCCGGCTGCACTGGTCGATGATCCGGACCCTGGTCACGGAGGCGCAGGCCCGCGTCGTCGTACCGGCGTACATACTGGCCCCGCGCGGGACCGCCGACCGGACGGTTCCGGTAGCCGCGGACCTGCTCAGCGGTCTGATTGCGAGCGGCGGAGCGGGCGGCACCGTGCTCATCGGGGACGCCGCGGGAGCCGGGCTGGCACTGGCCGCCGCCCAGCGGCTGCGCGACCGCACCGGGGTGCAGCCGTCGCGGATCGTGCTGATTTCGCCCTGGCTGGACCTGACCATGAGCCATCCGGACCAGGCGGCCCTGGAGGCGGCCGACCCGGTGCAGGCCCGGCCGGGGCTGCTGGAGGCCGGCCGGCTGTACGCGGGCACGCTGGCCACGGACGACCCCCGGGTGAGCCCCTTGCACGGCACCTTCGCGGGGCTGGCGCCGCTGACGGTGTTCACCGGTACCCGGGACGTGCTGACCACCGACAGCCGGGAGCTGTTGCGGCGGGCCCGTGCGGACGGGGTCGACGTGGAGTTCCACGAGGAGCCGGGGCTGCCGCACGGGTACCCGCTGCTGCCGGTGCCGGAGGGGCGGGCGGCCCGGGACCGGATCGTGGAGCTGATCAGGTCCGCCGCCGACGAGTGACGGCCGGCCGTACACCCGTCGGCGCCGGCGCCGGCGGGTGTACGGCCGGCCCGGCCGGTGGGCGGGCCGTCATGCCGTGCAGGTCATCAGCGAGCTGATCGGCCAGGCGCGGTAGGCGGTCCAGTACTCCTCGTCGCGGACGCCGTCGGCGGGCGGCGTCCGGTTCGGCTGCCAGCCGACCGTGGAGAAGCCGGCCTCGACGGCGGCCTCGGCGAAGTCGGCATGCGCCCATTCACGGAACTCGAAGTCCACCGAGGGCTGGGTCAGGAACTGCGCCTTCAGCAGTGGGGCATCGCCTTCGTGGATGCGGTCGACGATCCGGACCCCGTACGGCGACCAGTCGACGTTCGGGTACGCCCCGGCGTTGGGCACGATGGCGAGGAGGCGGCCGCCGTCGCGCAGGTTGGCGCGGATGGAGCGGAACATGGCGTGCAGGGCGGACCGGTCGGTGGCGGAGTTGAACAGGTAGACGGCGGTGGCCAGGTCGAAGGGGCCCATCTGCGGCAGCCTGGCCGCGTCGGCGACCACGTACTCGATGGACGCGGCATCGGCGGACGGGGCTTTGCCGGTGTCCGCCTCGTCGGCGGCCGCCCCGGTGGTCCCGGTGGCTGACCCCGCGCCGGAGCCTGCCGTGCCCGCCCCACGTGCCGCGCCCGCCGAGCGGTCCGCGCCGTCCGCGCCGTCCGCGCCGTCCGCGCCGGTCACCCCGTGCGCGCGGGCCAGCCGGATCACCTCCTCGGAGCTGTCCACCCCGACGGCCCGCCGGGCCCCGCCACGGGCCAGCAGTCGTGTGTTGTAGCCGTATCCGCAGGCCAGGTCGAGGGTGTCGAGTCCGTGCACCCCGCCGAGCGCGTCGAGCGCCCCGAGCAGGGTGTGGGTGTCGGCCGCCGAGAAGGCCGGCGTGGTCTTCGACTCCACGAAGCGCTCGCCGATGCTGTCGTACTGGAACCGCATGCTCAGCCTTCCGTGGCGGGGTGGGACGCGTCCGTATGGTGCCCCGGAGCGTGGCTCGGCAGGACGCGTGCGGCATCCGGTCCCCCGGACGGGGGAGGCGTTCGGGTCAGTCCGTACGGCGTACGGGGCGACTGGCGCCCGCGGGGAGCAGTTCGCGGGCGCAGCCGCGCAGCCAGGCGTGGGCCGGGTCGGCGTCGTGGCGCGGGTGCCAGGCGATGCCGAAGGGCAGGGTCGGCAGGTCGAGCGGCACCTCGAAGGCCTCCAGACCCAGCTCGGCGGCGAGCGGCCCGGCCGACGAGGCGATCAGGCCGACGAGGTCGCTCTCGCGCAGGACGAACAGGGAGGCGGGGTAGGAGCCGACGCTGCCCACCACCCGCCGGGACAGGCCCTGTTCGGCGAGGGCCGCGTCCACCGGCCCCTCCAGCCGGCCGCGCCGGGAGACGATGAGGTGCTCGGCGGCGGCGAACCGGCGCGGGGTGATCCGGCCGCGCAGCAGCGGGTGGCCGGCCCGTGCGACGCCCAGCATGTGCTCGTCGAAGAGGTGCTCGACGCGCACTTCGGGGGAAGGGCTGTCCACGACGCCGAGTTCGAGGTCGGCGACACCTTCGCGCAGTGCCGGGACGTCGACGTGGCTCTCCGACAGGAAGCGCAGCCGTACGCCGGGGGCTTCCCTGGCCACCCGGGAGAACAGGGTGGCCCCGCTGGTGGCGACGAAGGCGTCGTGCGCCAGCACGGTGAAGGTGCGGGTGAGGGTGGGCAGGTCGACCTGTCCTCCGGTCAGGAAGAGTGCCCGGGCCCGTTCCACGACGGCCCGGACCTCGCCGTGGACGGCGAGGGCGTGCGGGGTCGGCACCATGGTCCGTCCGGCGCGTACCAGCAAGGGATCGCCGAGGGCCTTGCGGATCCGGCCGAGGGTCCGGCTCATGGCGGGCTCGGACAGGTGCAGTCGGGCGGCCGCGCGGGACACGCTCGACTCCTCCAGGAGCACGTCCAGGGCGACGAGGAGGTTGAGGTCCAGTCCGGATTGCGTCACACGCATTCATCCCTTGCAAAGCTTGCACTGGAAAGCAGGTCATGCCGACTCTACGGTGAGGGACGGGGGATGACCGGCCGGCCTCCTCTCCCCCACACCCCTTCACCGTCACCGACTCCGAGGAGGAGCCGTGCTCCGCCATGCCCACGAGCAGAACGCCGCGGAACCCGCCGCCGCACCGGGCGCCGCAGATCCGGCCGCACCGGCGCCCGCCGGCCTGACCCGGCCCGTGCTGCTCGTCCTGTGTGCCTGCGTGCTCGTCGCGCAGGCCATGGTCGCCGCCGTCAACCTGCTGATCCCGCAGCTCGCCGCGTCCGAACTGCACCCGACCCAGGGCGGGCTGGTGTGGGCGGTCGACGCCTACGTCATCGTCTTCGCCGCACTGCTGATCCCGGCCGGCGCGCTCGGCGACCGGTACGGGCGCAAGGGCGCCCTGCTGGCCGGGCTCGGGCTCTTCGCCGCGGGCGCGGCGGTCAGCGCGCTGGCCGCGACCCCGGCGGTGCTCATCGCCGGCCGCGGCCTGTGCGGGGCCGGTGCGGCCCTGATCATGCCCGCCACCATGTCCGTCCTGGTCCACCTGAGCCCGCCCGAGCGCCGCGGCCAGGCGCTGGCGACCTGGACGCTGGCCGCCGGCCTCGGGGGCCTGGCGGGCAACGTCGGGGGCGGCCTGGCCGGGGAGTACCTGACCTGGCGGGCCCTGTTCTGGGCGGTCGTCCCGCTCGGCGCGCTGCTCGCGCTCACCATCGCCCGTACGGTCCCCCGCACCCCGGCCCGGTCCGACGCCTCCGTCGACCCCTTGGGCGCGCTACTGCTCGCCGGGACGCTCCTCGCGGTCGTCTACGGGATCATCGAGGGGCCCTCGTACGGCTGGACCTCGTCGGCGGTGCTGACCGCCTTCGGCGCCGGCATCGCCCTGCTCGCCGTCTTCACCGGCCATGCGCTGCGTGCGGCCCGCCCGCTGCTGGACCCGCGGATCTTCGCCTCGCGCAGGCTGCGCGCCGGGGCGCTCGGCATCGGCGCCGCCTTCTTCGCGCTCTTCTCCCTCTTCTTCGTCAACGCCCAGTACCTCCAGTACGCGAAGGGCTTCTCGCCCGCCCGGACGGGGCTGGCGATCATCCCGCTCACCGTCGGCATGGCCCTCGTGCCGAAGCTGGGCGCCCGGCTGGCGGAGCGGACCGGTCCGCGCCTCCCGGTCGGCGCCGGGCTGGGCCTGATCGGGGCCGGGCTGCTGCTGGTCTCCACCGCCGACGCGCACACCCCGTACGCCGTGTACGCCTGCTACCTGCTGGTGCTGTCGGTCGGGACGGGCCTGTGCGCGCCTTCGCTGACCCTGACCGTGGTCGCGGAGCTGCCCGCGCACCAGGCGGGGCTGGGGTCCGGGCTGAACACCGCGGCCCGGGAGATCGGCGCCGCGCTGGGGGTGGCGGTGACGGGCACGGTGCTGGCCTCCCGGTTCCAGGGCGATCCGCGGGATCCGGCGCAGGTCGGTGCCTTCACGGACGCGATGGGTGCCGCGCTCGCCACGGTGGCCGCGGTGCTGGTGCTGGCGGCGGTCGCGGTGGTGGTCGGCTACCGGGGCGCCGGGGGCGCGGCCGGGACGCGGGCCACGGCGGCCGGAAAGCGGCGCGCTGACGCCGCGCGCTGACGCCGGAACGCCGGAACGCCGGAACCACCGGACTCCGAAAGCGCCGGACGCTGGGATGCAGCGTCCGGCGTTTTGGGCGCATGCTGACTGTGTGACGGCGAGAGCGGACAGCGGCCCCGCCGGCGACGCCACGGCCCGGGTACTCGCACGGGCCTCCGTCGATGCGGTGCAGGCCGTCGGCGGGTTTGCGGGTGGGGTGTACCTGCGCTCCGGCGCCGAAGGACCGCTGCTGCTGGCCGTGGTCACGGGGCTGCCCGGACGGCTGTTCCGCCCGTGGTGGCGGATGCACGTGAACCGCCCGTACCCGGTCGCCGAGGCCTACCGCTCCGGACAGTCGGTGCACCTGCCCGACGCGGAGGCGGCCATGCAGCGCTTCCCGCAGATGATGGCCGGGCTGCCGTTCCCGTTCGGCTCGCTGTACGAACCCGTCATCACCGGTACGGAGCGGTTCGGGGTGCTGTTCGTCCTGCGCCCCGCGACCCCGGGGGCCGCGGTCGGCGCCGCCGACCGGGAGCGGCTGCGCGTCGCCGCGGACGGGCTGGCCGAGGCACTCGCCGCGCTCACGACGGCCGGGGATCCGGTGCTCTGGAAGGGCGATCCGGTGTGCGTACCGCCGCCGGCCACGGCGCAGGGCGCGCGCGAGGCCGTGGAGCGGCTCACGCTGGCGCTGCTCTCCGTGGACCGGGAGGGCAGGATCCGGTACGTCAACCATGCCGCCGCGGGCCTGCTGGGGCTGGGCGCGGCGGAGCTGCGCGGTCGGGTGGTGTGGGAGGCGGTGCCCTGGCTCGGGCAGCCCGCGTACGAGGAGCACTTCCGCGGTGTGTTCATGTCCGGGGAGCCGATGCGCTTCCAGGCCCGGCGCGGCCGGCAGCCGCACCGGGACTGGGTGACGGTGGACCTGTACCCGGGCCCGGACGGGGTGACCGTGACGATCGGCGCGGCCGAGCCGCCCGCCTACGCGCCCGGGGCGGTGGTCCGGCCGGGCACGGGCCCGGGGTCGCCGGCCGACCGGGCCTCGGCGCTGTACCGGCCGGTGGCCCTCGCGATCGCGCTGACGGAGGCGGTCACGGCCCGCCAGGTGTCGGCGGTGGTCACCCAGGAGCTGCTGCCCGCATTCGGCGGCCGCCAGCTGGCGATCTACCTGCTCAACGAGCGGCATCTGCATCTGGCGTGGGAGACGGGGTTCCCGCAGGGCTTCCTGGACCGGTTCGACGGGGTGGCGCTCGATGTCCGGCTGCCGGGCGTGGAGACGCTGACCACGGGCCGGCCGATGTTCTTCGAGTCGATGGAGCGCCTGGCCGCCGCCTATCCGGGAATCCCGCTGGACGCCCACATAGGGGCCCGCGCGTTCCTGCCGCTGATCGCGTCGGGCCGGCCGGTGGGCTCGTGCATCCTCGGCTTCGACGTGGCGCGCGGGTTCAGCCCGGAGGAGCGCACGGTGCTGACCGCGCTGGCCGGGCTGATCGCGCAGGCCCTGGAGCGGGCGCAGCGCTACGACTCCGAGGCGGCGATGGCCCGCGGGCTGCAGGCGGCGCTGTTGCCGCACCGGCTGCCAGTGCGGCAGCACGTGGACACGGTGGGCCGCTATCTGCCCGGCACGCAGGGCATGGACGTGGGCGGCGACTGGTACGACGTCGTCGAGACGACCGACTGCCTGCTGGCCCTGGTGATCGGGGACGTCCAGGGGCACGGGGTGGCGGCGGCCGCGACGATGGGCCAACTGCGCAGCGCGGTCCGCGCCTTCGCCATCGCCGGCAGTTCGCCGGACGAGGTGGTGGCGGGCACCAACCGGCTGCTGATCGACCTCGACCCCGGCCAGTTCGCCAGCTGCTGCTACGTGCTGCTCGATCCGGTGTCGGGCCGGGCGCGGGCCGTCCGGGCCGGGCACCCGCAGCCGCTGCTGCGCCACGCTGACGGGCGGGCCGAGGTGCTCGACCTGCCGGGCGGGGTGGTCCTCGGCATCGACGCCGGCGCGACGTATCCGGTGACGCAGCTGAGGCTGGCGGAGGGCTCGGTGCTCGCCCTGTACACGGACGGGCTGGTCGAGGAGGCGGGCGCGGACATCGACGTCGGGGTGGAGCGGCTGCGGGCGGCGCTGGCTGCGGCCCCGCCGTCGCCGCTGACGGAGATGGCCGACCGGCTGGTCGGCGAGGCGGGTGATTCCGCGGACCGGCCGGACGACATCGCCCTGCTGCTGGCCGCGCGGACGAAGGGCCCGGCGGCCGTTTCGAGCGCATAGCTCCGAGGGGCCTTGGGCGTCCACTCCTTGGGCAGGTGGTGTCGTCCCGGGCACATGTCGGCAAAGCGGAAGAAAATTTGCCCGCGCTGCGCTGCGGTTCCCGCACCCCGACTCTGTGCAGCGTTTACGCGGTCTTAACACTTCCGCGAGGCTGCCGCAGCGTGTCGGAACGATGGAATCCGCAGGAGAACTGCTATTGACCTGCGGATCTCGCAGGGATTCGATGTCGGCCCGGGAGCCACTGAACCACCCTGCTCACCACCGCCTCGGAGGCGATACCGCTCCCGCACCTCAGTTCACCGCACCAGCCGATCGGAATCCCGCACCGATGTCTGAAACGATCAGTGCCCCTCAGGCCCTCGCCCCCGCCACCGGGCCCGTCCCCCAGAAGCTCAAGCGTTCCATCGGCGTCGTCGGCGGCACACTGCTGACGCTCTCGTGCGTGACGCCCGCTTCGACCCTGTTCGTGGTCGTGCCCGACCTGTTCGCCAGCCTCGGCACGTGGACCGCCCTCACGATCGCCATCGGCTCGCTGCTCTGCATCGGCGTCGCGTTCTGCTATTCGGAGCTCGGCACCCTGATCCCCAGCGCCGGCGGCGAGTACGCGATGGTGTCGACCCTGTCGGGCCGGCTGGCCGGCTGGCTGGTGTTCGTGCTCTCACTGCTGGTCGTGATGATCGTGCCGCCCGTGATCGCCATGGGCACGGCCGACTACCTCGCGCCGATCGTGCACATACCGGCCCCTGTGGCAGGCGGCGGCGTGATGCTCCTCGCCACCCTCGCCGGCCTCCTCGACCTGCGGGCCAACGCCTGGATCACCGGCATCTTCCTGGTGCTGGAGGTCGTGGCCGCCGCTCTGGTCGCCGTACTCGGCTTCGCGCACAGCGAGCGGGGCACCGATGCGCTGGTGCACGGCACGGTCGCGGCCGAGGGCGGCGGCACGTCCACGGTGACCGCGATGATGGTCGTCTCCGGGCTCGCCATCGCCCTGTTCATCACCCAGGGCTTCTCGACCGCCGTCTACCTGTCGGAGGAGCTGGAGAACCCGCGGCGCAACGTCGCCCGCACGGTGCTCGCCACCCTCGCGATCTCCACGGCCGTCATCCTGATCCCGGTCATCGCGATCACCGTCGGCGCTCCCGACCTCTCCGCGCTGACCGAGGGCGACCTCGGCGGCATGGTCACCGCCTGGTCGAACTCGGCGGTCGGCACCTTCGTCAGCCTCTGCGTCGCCCTCGCCATCATCAACGCCGGCATCGTCATGGTGATCCAGAACTCCCGCGTGCTCTTCGCCTCCGCCCGTGACAAGGCGTGGCCCGATCCGGTCAACCACGCGCTGTCCAAGCTCGGCCGCTTCGGTTCCCCGTGGGTGGCCACGCTCCTCGTCGGCGTCCCGGGTGCGGCGCTGTGCTTCGTCAACCTCGACACCCTGTACGGGGTCACCGGCGTCTCGGTGACCGGCATGTACCTGCTGGTCGCGGTGGCCGCGCTGTTCGCCCGGCGCGGGGCGCACCGCGACGTGGCCGCCTGGCGGATGCCGCTGTGGCCGGCGGTGCCGATCGCGCTGATCGCCGTCCTCGCGTACATCCTGACCCAGCAGGAGACCCAGTACCTGCTGTGGACCGGCGGGATCACCGCCGTGGCCACGCTCTACTGGGTGCTGTACCTGCGGCCGCGGCAGGACTCCCGCTGGCTGGTCAGCATCCCGGAGGACGCCGAGTCCGCCACTGTCTGACCCCGTCACGCGACGGGACCGGCGGGGCCGGCGGGTTCACTTCCCGCCGGCCCCGCCGATGCTGATGACGACCTTGCCGAAGGGCCCGGCCGTCGCGTACTCGCGGTAGGCGGTCCTGGCCTCCTCGAAGGGGTGGACGCGGTCGATGACCGGGCGCAGCCCGTGGGCGGCCACCGCCCGGTTCATGTCCTCGAACTGCGTGCGGCTGCCCACGAACACCCGGCGGATCGTGGCGAGACTCGATGCGTACGCCGCGTGCGAGATCTCGATGCCGGCCTTGGCGGCGCTGCCGGTGATCAGCAGGGCGATCTGCCCGTACAGGGCGCTCGCCCGCACCGACTGCTCGATGGTCTCGGGGCCGCCCGTCTCCACCACCAGGTCGGCGCCGAGGCCGCCGGTGTGCTCCCGGACCTCCCGGCTCCAGTCGGGGTTCTGCCGGTAGTCGACGACCTCGTCGGCGCCGAGTGCCTTGAGCCGGTCCGCCTTGGCGGCGCTGGAGGTGGTCGACACGACGCGGCATCCCAGCAGCTTCGCGAACTGCACGGCGAAGAGGGAGACCGGGCCGGTGCCGAGGGTCAGTACGGTCTGGCCGGGCCGCAGTGGCTCGCCGCCGGTCAGCGCGTGCCAGGCGGTGACCCCGGCGCAGGGCAGAGCGGCCGCCTCCTCCCAGGTCAGGTGGTCCGGGACACGGACCGCCCACTGCTCGTCGAGGGCGGCGTACTCGGTGAGCATCCCGTCGAGGGTGCAGCCGGGCTGGTCGAAGGCGTCCGGGGTGATCCGGCCGGAGCGCCAGCGCGGGAAGTACGCGCAGGACACGCGGTCACCGACCGCGAACCGGGTCACCGCCTCCCCGACGGCGACCACCTCGCCGGCGCCGTCGCTGAGCGGGACCACGCCGGGTGCGGCGGGCAGCGGGTAGCGCTGGTCGAGGATGAGCAGGTCCCGCTTGTTGAGGGAGGCGGCCCGGACGGCGACGACGATGCCGGTGGGGCCGGCCGGCTCCGGCCGGGGTCCGGCCACGTCGCGCAGCGCGATTCCCTCGATGCCGCCGAATGCCTCCAGGTGGTACGAGCGCATCCCGTCCTCCGGGTCTGTCGTGTCGGTGCCGTGGCGTGCCGCCGCGGTCGGTGCCCAGACTCCGGGGCCGGGGACACGCCCGGCAATTCCCTCCAGGGAATCGCCGGGTCCGGCCGGCGGCGGCTAGAAAGGGCACATGGCCACTGCACCCACCCCGTTCGCCCGTGAGGTCCGCCGGCGGCGGGCGCTGCGCCGGATGAGCCAGCTCGAACTGGCCACCTTGGCCGGGACCACCCAGCGCCACCTCAGCTTCATCGAGAGCGGCCGCTCGTCGCCGGGGCGGGCGATGGTGGTCCGGCTGTCCGAGTCTCTCGGGCTGACGCTGCGAGAGCGCAACTCGATGCTGCTCAGCGCCGGTTACGCGCCGGCGTACGCCGAGTCGCCGCGTGAGGGCGCCTCGATCGAGCCGGCCATGGAGGCCCTGCGGTCCATCCTGACCGGTCATCTGCCGTACCCGGCGGTGGTCGCCGGTCCGCGGGGCGAACTCGTCCTGGCGAACGCCGCGTTCGGCGTGCTGGCCGAAGGCGCGGCCGCGCATCTGCTCGCGCCGCCGGTGAACGTGCTGCGGCTGGCGCTGCACCCCGAGGGTATGGCGCCGCGCGTGGTGAACCTCGCGGCATGGGGTCGGCACATCACGGAGGGCCTGCGGGCCCGTGCCACGGCCCATCCGGACGCCGAACTCGAAGCACTCATCGCCGAGTTGACGGGATACCTGCCTCCGAGCCCGCCTCCGGGACCGGACCACCTGGGCTTCGCGGTCCCGCTGAGGCTGCGTACGGCCGGCGGCGAGCTGCGGCTGCTGACGACGCTGACGTCGTTCGCCACGGCCGTGGACGTCACCCTGGCCGAGCTGCACCTGGAGGCCTTCCTCCCGGCCGATGCCGCCACCGCCGACCTGCTGCGCCGCCGCGCGGAGGCGGCCCCGGCGGCCCCCGCCTGACCCTCCGCGCCGAGCCCGGGCGGCGGGGGCTCCGCCCGGACCCGCACGGGTCAGTTCGCCGGCGGGGACGGGGTGGGGGTGCAGCCCAGGGTGACGGCGGTGTTCACCAGGCCGACGTGGCTGAACGCCTGCGGGAAGTTGCCGAGCTGACGGCGCGCCACCGGGTCGTACTCCTCCGCGAGCAGTCCCACGTCGTTGCGTACGGCCAGCAGCCGCTCGAACAGCTCCCGCGCCTCCTTCTCCCGGCCGGTCATGTGCAAGGCGTCGGCCAGCCAGAACGAGCAGGCCAGGAAGGCCCCCTCGGCACCCGGCAGGCCGTCCACCGACGGGCCCTCGGTGCTGTAGCGGCGGACCAGGCCGCTGCTGCCGAGCTCCGCCCGCACTGCGTCCACGGTGCCGATCACGCGCGGGTCGTCGGGCGGCAGGAACCCCACCCGGGGGATGAGCAGGGTGGCCGCGTCCAGCTCGCGGGAGCCGTAGTACTGGGTGAAGGTGCCCCGCTCGGGGTCGTAGCCGTTCTCGCACACGTCCCGGTGGACCTCGTCCCGCATGGTCCGCCACCGCTCCAGGCCGACGTGCTGCGAGGGGTCGCGTTCCAGGGTGCGCACGGCCCGGTCGGCGGCGACCCACGCCATCACCTTGGAGTGCACGAAGTGGCGGCGCGGCCCGCGCACCTCCCACAGTCCCTCGTCGGGGCGCTGCCAGTTGCGCTCCAGGAAGTCGAGGAGCGCCAGCTGGATCTGCCAGGCGTGCTTCTCCGCGGGCAGTCCGGCCGACCTGGCCAGGTGCAGGGAGTCGAGGACCTCCCCGTACACGTCGAGCTGGAGCTGGTCCACGGCCGCGTTGCCGACCCGGACCGGTGCGGAGGAGGCGTAGCCGCGCAGCCACGGCAGGTCGAATTCGGGGATCCGCCGCTCGCCGCCGATCCCGTACATGATCTGCAGGTCGGCGGGGTCGCCGGCGATCGCGCGCAGCAGCCACTCGCGCCAGGCGCGGGCCTCGTCGAGGAAGCCGGTCGAGAGGAGGGAGCCGAGGGTGAGGGTGGAGTCGCGCAGCCAGCAGTAGCGGTAGTCCCAGTTGCGGACACCGCCCAGCTCCTCGGGGAGGGAGGTCGTGGCGGCGGCCGCGATGCCGCCGGTCGGGGCGTACGTGAGGGCTTTGAGGGTGATCAGGGAGCGGGTGACCGCCTCCCGGTAGGGGCCCTCGTAGCAGCATTGCGCGGTCCAGTCGCTCCAGTCGGCGAGGCTCTGCTCCAGGGCCGCGTACGGGTCGACCAGATCGGGGCGCGGTTCGTGCGAGGCGTGCCAGGTCAGGACGAAGGCGACGCGCTCGCCCGCGGTGACGGTGAACTCGGAGCGGGTGCTGTTGGCCTCGCCCCAGGTGTGCACGTGGGGTTCGCTGCGGAACCAGGCCGAGTCGGGTCCGGCGACGGCGACCCGGTGGCCGTCGGAGCGCCGGACCCAGGGGACGACGTGTCCGTAGTCGAACCGCAGTCGCAGGGTGCTGCGTACGGTGACCTCTCCTGCGAGTCCTTCGACGATGCGCATCACATCGGGTGCGACGTCGCGCTGCGGCATGAAGTCGGTGACCTTGACCGAGCCGCCGTCGGGAGTGTCCCAGTACGACTCAAGGATCAGCGAGCCGTCGACGTAGGCGCGGCGGGTGCACTGCTCTCCCCCTTCGGCCCCGGCCGGGGCGATGCGCCAGTGGCCGTTCTCCTCGTCGCCCAGGAGCGCCGCGAAGCAGGCGGGCGAGTCGAAGCGCGGCAGGCACAGCCAGTCGATGGACCCGTCGCGGCCGACGAGCCCGCTGGTCATGAGGTCGCCGATGAGTGCGTAGTCTTCGATGGGTTGTGTCATTTGTGCGCTGTTCCCCCGAATGCCCGGGTCCAATCAGCGTAGGCCCCGGGCACCTGCTTGCGCGCGCCGGTCAGCCGCGCACGAGGAGCACCGCGCCTGCGGTTGCCACGCCGAGGGCGACGGCGAGGGCGCCGTGGGCCAGGCGGTGACCGCGCAGGACGGGCAGGAAGCGGTCGACGGCGTACCGGCCGGGGCCGGTGAGGGCCAGGGCGGCGGCGGCCACGGTCAGGAGCAGCTCGTACTCGATGCCCTTCGGGGCGAAGAACGACCCGGCACCGTGGACGGCGATCGCGTTGATCATGGTGCCGACGACGGCGGCCCCGGCGAGCGGGGTGAGCAGTCCGAGGGCGAGGCCGAGGCCGCCGAGGATCTCGGTCAGGCCGGCGACGACGGCCATGGCGTCGCCCGCAGGGTAGCCGCTGGCGGTGAAGAACTGGCCGGTGCCGCTGATGCCGCCGCCGCCGAACCAGCCGAGGAGCTTCTGGGCGCCGTGGCCGGCCATGGTGAGCCCGAGGACGATGCGCAGGAGCAGCAGGCCGGCGTCCTGGGCGGAGGTGGAGAGGGCGGGCGGGACGGCCGGTCCGGGGGCGGCCTGCGGCTTCGTCGCGGTGACGGAGGGGCTGGTCATGGGGGGGGATCCTTCCGGTCGGGCGGTCCGGGCGGGGACGGAGTAGTTCAAATTCGAACCGCCAAACCCGACCTTAACCAGTGATTCAAATTGGAACAACCCGTGTAGGCTGGGGGCATGGCTGAAACGAGATGGCTGGACGAGCACGAGATGCGCGCCTGGAGCGGCTTCCTGGCCGCGTCCGCCCTGGTGAACCGCCGCCTCGACCAGCAGCTCAAGGACGACTCCGGCCTTTCGCACCCGCAGTACGAGATCCTCGTGCGCCTCGCCGCGGCCCCGGACCGCGAGCTGCGGATGACGGAACTGGCCAATGGCCTGATCAATTCGAAGAGCGGGCTGACCTACCAGGTCACCCAGCTGGAGAAGGCGGGCCTGGTCCGCCGCCGCAGCTGCCCCTCCGATGTGCGCGGGATCTTCGCCGTCCTCACCGACGCCGGCCGCGCCCGCCTGGAGGAGGCCGCGCCCGGGCACGTCGCGACGGTCAGGGAGGCGCTGATCGACGTCCTGACCCCCGAGCAGCTCGAAGCACTCGCGGACGGGCTGGGCGAGGTCAGCCGCCGGCTGCGCGAGCAGGGCGGATAACGGGCGGAACGGGGTATAAGGGTGTCATGGACGGAAGGGTCTGGCTGACGGTCGCCGGGGTCGTCGCCCTCGGTCTGGCGATCGCGGTCGGCGTTCTCCTCGTACGGGTCTTCGCGGCGCGGCGCCTCCTGCTCGACGCGGGGATCCCGCTGCGCGACAAGGCGCTCTTCTGGGGCGCGGTGATCTACACGGTCTCGCCCGTGGACCTGATCCCCGACCCGGTGTACCTCGACGACATCGGCATACTGCTGCTGGCGCTGCGCTCCCTGCACGCGGCGGCCGCAGCGGTGCGGTCCGGCGCGGGCACCGCCAAGGAGCCGGGCACCGCGTAGCCGTACAGGCGTGCAGCCGTACAGCCGCGCTGTGGGCACCGGCCGGTCGACTCACACACCACCGGCCCCCGCCCACCGCTCGCCCTCCGGGCCGTGACCGCCGGACTCCGGCCGTTCGCCGAGCGGCAGGCCTTCTCCCCGGACACGGCCGGGGAGGTTAACAGGCCCTGGACCGGCGGCTGTCACTGCCCGCTGGCACCATGTCCCGCATGCATCGCGAAGATCTCGACGCCCTGTTCTCCTCCCCCGCCGCCGTGTTGGAGGCCGGGCCCGCGCACGTACGGGAGTGGCCCGGCCCGGATGCCGGCGGCGGGACCGGCCGTGAGGTCTTCGCCCAGGCGGAGGCCGTGTTCGGGCAAGCGGAGGTGTCACGGGCGGAGTTCGGCTCCTGGCTGCACTTCGCTGCGAAGGTGCTGGGGCACGACGCGTACGCCGAGCAGGTCGCCGCGGCCGAGCCCGGCATGCCGTGGCGGACCGTATGGGCCTGGTGGCGGCCGGTCGGCGCCTTCCGCGCCGAGCCGAACCTCAGCGGGGACGCCTGCGCCGAGGTCTACGACGGGCCGGACGGCCGGAGCCTGCTGAAGGTCTGGTCGCTGTGGACCCAGGAGCGCTGGTTCGACCTCGCCACCGGCGAGCCGTGCCCGGCGCCCGCCGATGGCGGGTTCACCGAGCGCGCGGAGGAACCCGCCGAGGACGAACCGTTCCTCTTCGACCCGGACGAGGACGCCTGGGCCCTGGCCTGCCCCGGCACCTGGGAGGAGCCCGTGCCGCTCGGCAGGGGCCGCTTCCTGCTCACCGAGGCGCGCGGGATCCTGGTGGTGGAGCGCAACGAGGCGGCGGTGGCGGCCGGTTGGCCCACCGGCGGCGCCGACAACACCTCGTGGAGCGAGGCCGCGTGCGAGCCGTGGTTCGCGGGCCCGACGGCCGGCGAGGCGCCGCTGGACGCGGCCCGCCTGGAGGCGGTGTTCGGCGCCGACTGGACGGTCCGGGTGCCGGATGCGCAGCTGCCCGCGGCGCTGACCCACCGCCCCACCCGGGAGCTGATCACCACGGCGGGCCTGCCGCGCCACTGGGCGGCAGGCGTGGCCTCGTTCGAGCTCGCCTGGACCGAGGCGGGCCCCCGGGACGCGGAGCCCGGCCCCGGAGGCCTGCTGCACCTGGGGACGTTCGACCTGGGCTACGAAGACGACGGGCAGGTACTCCTCCACCCCCGGACGGGCGCGGTCTCGATCATCCGCGACGGCGAGGGGCCGTTCCCCCTCGCCCGCGACACGGAGACGTTCGTCCGCCTCCTCGAAGCCGTGCGCCGCTTCATGGGAGCCTGCTGGGACTCGTACCCGGGCGAGACCGGCCGCGGTTCCTTCCTCGCCGAGGTGGCGGAGCTGGAGCCGGACATCGTGGAGTCCGACGAGCCCGGCGCCGAGGTCTGGGAGCACCTGTTCGCGTCCATCACCGAGCTCAGCGTCTGGGGCTACTGACGGGGGGAACCGCCGTCCGGTGTGCGGCCCCGCGGCCGCGGCCGGGCCGCGGGCGGGACCGCCGGTCCGGCCGCTGCTCAGCGGACCCCGCGCGGGCGGTACTGGATGCTGATGCGCGGGCCGACGGCACGGCCGGACTTGGGTACCGCGTGCTCCATGGTGCGCTGGCAGGAACCGCCCATCACGACGAGGTCGCCGTGCCCCAGCGGCAGGCGCAGCAGGGTGGGGCCGCCTTCGCGGGGGCGCAGGACGAGATCGCGGGGGTCGCCGACCGAGAGGATCGCGACCATGGTGTCCTCGGTGGCGGACCGGCCGATGCGGTCCCCGTGCCAGGCGACGCTGTCGCGGCCGTCGCGGTAGAGGCAGAGCCCGGCGGTGGCGAACGGTTCTCCGAGTTCGGCGGCGTAGTGCCGGGACAGTGTCCCGCGGACCTCGGCGAGCGCCGGGTGCGGCAGGGGCTCGCCCTCGTCGTAGAAGGCGAGCAGGCGGGGTACGTCGACCTCGCGCTCGTACATCCGGCGGCGCTCAGCCCGCCACGGCACGTCCGCGGCCAGCCGCTCGAACAGGGTGTCGGCGCCCGAGAGCCAGCCGGGCAGGTGGTCGACCCAGGCGCCGGAGCCGAGCCGGGTGCGGCACAGGTCCGCGAGCGGGCCGAAGCCGATCTCGTCGCCCTGGTCGAAGAGGGAGCCCTGGAGGCCGGGGATCGTACGCACCGGTCCATCATAACGCGCCACTCGAACATTCGATCGATTCAGTGGCCGCGTGCACCCTCCCGCCCCGGAGAGGGCGTCAAGGTATCGCTAGGGAGGCGTTAAGGAGCCGTCAAGAACGGCGGCTGCCGCAGACCCGGAGCCCAGCCCGCCCGGACGCACGATGCGACGCGTTTGCGCAGGTGGGATGCGGGTTCGGGGCACATGCACACCCCTCCGTCCAACCGGAGCAATCTCCCGCGCGGCCCGGTCGGGGGCCCGTCAGGATGGAGAGGCGCGCGTGCACGAATGATCGGGTTCCGTACGCTTGCCCAGCCGTCGCACCGATGGCCGGATCCAAGCTGTACGAAGGAGCACCCGCGATGGCCACCCCGACCCAGCCGAGCCGCCTGAGGGCATGGCTCCTGGAAGGCCTGACCGACCAGACGAAGCACCGGCCGGGCCATCGGCCCCAGGAGCCGGGCGAGGGCGCGGCGGCCGAGCCCGCCGACCACGGACGGCCGTGGTGGCGGGTGATGTGCCTGACCGGTCTCGACTACTTCTCGACCCTCGGCTACCAGCCGGGCATCGCCGCGCTCGCGGCCGGCCTGCTGTCTCCGCTGGCGACGATCGTCCTGGTGGTGCTGACGTTGCTGGGGGCGCTGCCCGTCTACCGGCGGGTTGCGGAGGAGAGCCCGCACGGCGAGGGCTCGATCGCGATGCTGGAGCGGCTGCTGTCGTTCTGGAAGGGCAAGCTGTTCGTCCTGACCCTGCTGGGCTTCGCGGCGACCGACTTCCTGATCACCATCACCCTGTCGGCGGCCGACGCGACCGCCCACCTGGTGGAGAACCCGCATCTGACGAGCACGCTGAACGGCCACCAGGTACTGATCACCCTGATCATGATCGCCCTGCTCGGCGGGGTGTTCCTCAAGGGGTTCAGCGAGGCCATCGGGGTGGCCGTGGTCCTGGTCTTCTCGTACCTCGCGCTCAACGTGGTCGTCATCGGGAACGGCCTGTGGCAGGTCGCGAGTGAGCCGCAGGTCATCGGCGACTGGAAGCAGGCGCTGATCGCCGAACACGGCAACCCGTTCATGATGATCGCCATCGCGCTCGTGGTCTTCCCCAAACTGGCGCTCGGCCTGTCCGGGTTCGAGACCGGCGTCGCGGTCATGCCGCACGTCCAGGGCTCCCCCGACGACACGGAGGACAAGCCCGCGGGCCGGATCCGGGGCACGAAGAAGCTGCTCACCGCGGCTGCCGTGATCATGAGCATCTTCCTGATCACCAGCAGCTTCGTCACCACGCTGCTGATCCCGCCCGCCGCGTTCCAGCCGGGCGGCGAGGCCAACGGCCGCGCCCTCGCGTACCTGGCCCACGAACACCTCGGCTCCGCGTTCGGCACGGTCTACGACATCTCGACCATCCTGATCCTGTGGTTCGCGGGCGCCTCCGCGATGGCCGGCCTGCTCAACCTGATGCCGCGCTACCTGCCCCGCTACGGCATGGCCCCCCACTGGGCCCGCGCCCTACGCCCGATGGTCATCGTGTTCACCCTCATCGCGTTCCTCGTCACCTGGCTCTTCGACGCCGACGTCGACGCCCAGGGCGGCGCCTACGCCACCGGTGTCCTCGTCCTGATCACCTCGGCGGCCGTCGCCGTGACCATCGCGGCCCGCCGGGCCGGCGAGCGCGGCTGGGCCATCGGCTTCGGCGTCATCTCCGCGGTCTTCGTCTACACCACCGCCGTGAACGTCGCCGAGCGCCCGGACGGCGTGAAGATCGGCGCCTGCTTCATCGCCGGCATCATGGCCCTCTCCCTCCTCTCCCGCCTCGCCCGCGTCTTCGAACTGCGCGTCACCCATGTGGAACTCGACGACATGGCCCAGCGCTTCATCCGCGACACCGCCAACCGCACCATCCGCTTCATCGCCAACGAGCCCGACAACCGGGACCTTGAGGAGTACCGGCAGAAGAAGGCACAGATCCGCGCGGACAACGACATCCCGTCCGAGGACGACGTCATGTTCGTCGAGGTGACCGTCCTGGACGCGTCCGAGTTCGAATCCGGGCTGTGGGTACGGGGCGAGGTCCTGCACGACCGGTACCGCGTCCTGACCCTGGAGAGCTCCAGCATCCCCAACGCCCTCGCCGCACTGCTGCTCCACGTACGGGACGAAACCGGCCAGCGCCCCCACATCTACTTCGAGTGGACCGAGGGCAACCCGATGGCCAACTTCCTCCGTTTCTTCCTCTTCGGACAGGGCGAAGTCGCTCCCGTCACGCGCGAGGTCATCCGCGAGGCAGAGCCCGACCGCGGCCGCCGCCCCCACGTCCACGCCGGCTGACGTCCACGGCGACGGCGGTGCACCGCGTCGGCCGCTACCCGGCCCAGGGCGCGAGCCCCCACTGCAGCGTGTGCCGGTCCCCCGGTTCGAGCCGCACGCGCGCGGTGTCGCAGCGGAAGGCGTCGGGGCCGCAGCTCATCGGCTCCACGGCGACGCTCCGGCGCCGGTGCGGCTCGGACAGGGTGTCCCCGGTGAACACCTGCACGAAGTCCGCACCCTCACCGAGCCACAGATCGGTGCCGTACGCGCCGGACGGCTCGGCAAGACGTACGACGGCACGCCCGTCCGCCTCCCGCCGCAGGTCCGTGAAGGCCGTGTCCAGCCGCTGCGCGCCTATGGGCCTCGGCGCGCCGAAGTCGTGGGACGTCCCCGACACCGGCTCGGTCGCGACGGGCAGGCCGCGGTCGTCGGTGCGCAGCCAGGTCCGGGCGGGGACGGTCAGCAGCATGCCGTCGACCGTGCCGGGTCCCACGGCGAGATACGGGTGCTGACCGACTCCGTACGGTGCAGGGGTGTCGCCGGCGTTCCGTGCGGTCAGCGTGACCGTCAGGCCGTGGCGGTCGAGTGCGTACTCCGCCCGCGCCACCAGGTGGAAGGGGTAGCCGGGTTGCGGCCAGAGCGTGGCCGCCAGCACCACGCGGTGCTCCGCCTTCTCCACCGCCTGCCATGACGTCCAGCGCAGCAGACCGTGGATGGCGTTGGCGTGTTCGATCTCGTTGACGGGCAGCTGCTGTTCCTGCCCCTGCCACCGGTACCGGCCGTCTCCGATCCGGTTGGGCCACGGCAGGAGGAGCTGCCCCCGTCCGTCCTCGATCGGGTCGTCGGCCTCGAAACCGTCGACGACCGGGCGATCGGCGACCGCGTAGTGGCGCAGGGCACCGCCCAACTCCACGACGACTGCGGTCTGTGGACCACAGGTCAGCCGGAACTGGGCACCCGTCCGATGCATGGCCGCCATCCTCGCCGGTGACGCTCGGGGTTCGGGGATCCCGCACACCGGGTGCCTCCATTGCATCACCGTGCGCACGGCGTCGCACCTCGGCGGAGCCGGGCCGCCGTTGAGCCGTTCGGCTCCGCAGAGCACTCCAACGGGTCAGTGGCAGTCGTGCCACCGGCCCGTGGCAGTGCCGCAATGCTCTCTTTGTGGCGCGGATTTCATGTCCCCGTCAGCACACAGGGAGAGAATCAGTGGAAGCCAGCGGCACCGACCGTGGAACGCTCCTTGCTGCTCAGGTCCTCAAGGGGCAGAAGGCCCTGGTGACCGGGGCGAACTCCGGCATCGGCAAGGCCACCGCGATCGGCCTCGGACGGGCGGGCGCGGACGTGGTCGTGAACTACGTCGCCGGGAAGGACGCCGCCGATGAGGTGGTGCGGGAGATCGAGGGCTTCGGCGTCCGCGCCTACGCGCACGAGGCCGACGTGTCGAAGGAGGAGCAGGTCGTCGACATGGTCGCCCGGATGGTCCAGGAGTTCGGGACCATCGACGTCATGGTGGCCAACGCCGGGCTCCAGAGGGACGCCCCGGTCACCGACATGACCATGGACCAGTGGCGCCTGGTGATGGACGTCAACCTCACCGGTCAGTTCCTGTGCGCGCGCGAAGCGGCCAAGGAATTCCTGCGTCGCGGCGTCGTCCCGGAGGTGTCCCGCTCTGCGGGGAAGATCATTTGTATGAGCTCGGTGCACCAGATCATCCCCTGGGCCGGGCACGTGAACTACGCCTCCTCGAAGGGCGGCGTACAGATGCTCATGACCACGCTCGCGCAGGAGCTCGCCCCCCACCGGATCCGGGTGAACGCCGTCGCCCCGGGTGCGATCCGCACGCCCATCAACCGCAGCGCCTGGGACACCCCCGAGGCCGAGGCCGACCTGCTGCGCCTCATCCCGTACCGCCGCGTCGGCGACCCCGAGGACATCGCGAACGCGGTGACCCTCCTCGCCTCCGACCTGCTCGACTACGTCGTGGGGACGACCATCTACGTGGACGGAGGCATGACCCTGTTTCCCGGGTTCGCCACCGGTGGCTGAGATCCGCAGTCCTTCAGCCGTCCGGAACGAACCACCGAGGCTCACATGAACAGCGCGATCGCGATCATGGCGGACACCCCTCCGCAGCTGCTCCCTGCCCGCGGGCTCATGGCCTTCACCCTGGCCTCCCACATCCTGCTCGTGCCCTTCGGAGTGGCCCTGCCCGCCATCACCCTCCTGATGCACCACCGCGGGCTGCGCAAGGGCGACCCGGTCGCCCTGCTGCTCGCGCGGCGCTGGTCGGCGGTCATGGCCGTGCAGTTCGCCATCGGCATCGTCACCGGTACCGTGCTCTCCTTCGAGTTCGGCCTGCTGTGGCCGGGCATGATGGGCCGGTGGGGCGATGTCTTCGGCCTGGGATTCGGCGTCGAGGCGTGGGCGTTCTTCCTCGAAGCGATCCTCATCGCCATCTACCTCTACGGCTGGCGAAGGCTGAAGCCGTGGACGCACTTCTGGCTGGGTCTGCCCCTGCCGCTGACGGCGCTGCTGGGGGCGTTCGGCATCATCGCCGCGAACTCCTGGATGAACACGCCGCGCGGGTTCTCGCTCGACGCGGACGGCAACCCCGTGGACGTCAACGTGCGGAAGGCGATCTTCACGCCGATGTTCGGCCCCGAATACTGGCACTTCGTGGCAGGTGTCATCCTCACGGCGGGTTATGTCGTGGCCGGGGTGTACGCGGTCGGCTGGCTGCGCGGCCGGCGTGACCACTACCACCGGCTCGGCTTCACGGTGCCGTTCACCGTCGCCGCGATCCTCACGCCCCTGCAGTTCATGCTCGGGGACTCCATCGCACGCTCCGTCTTCCACAAGCAGCCGGTGAAGTTCGCCGCCACCGAGATCGTGTGGAAGACCGACACCCACGTACCGGAGTACCTGTTCGGGCGACTGCATCCCGGCGGGTCGATCTCCGGTGGGATCAAGATCCCCCAACTGGACTCGATCCTCGCCGGATTCAGCCCGGACACCCAGGTGACGGGCCTGTCGTCGGTTCCCGCGAGCGACCGCCCGACGGCGACCCAGGCCACGATCGCCCACTGGGCGTTCGACATCATGGTGACGATCGGAAGCCTGCTCGTCCTGCTCGCGCTCTGGTACGGCTGGTGCTGGCTGCGCCGTCGCGACCTGCCGCGCTCGCCGTGGTTCTTCCGGTGCGCCGCCGTGGCCGGGGCAGCCTGTCTGGTGACGGTGGAATGCGGCTGGATCACGACCGAGGTGGGGCGCCAGCCCTGGATCGTCTACCAGAACATGCGGGTGTCCGAAGCCGTCACGGACACCCGGGCCGCGTCGCTGTGGTCGATGTTCGCAATCGTCGCCGTGGTCTACGCGCTGGTCTTCGCCACCTTCCTGGCCGTCCTGCTCAGGATGCGCACCCATTGGCGTGCCGCCGACGAACGACTGGTCGAAGCCCACGCCGCCGCCCCGGAAGGCGACACGCCCTACGGGCCCCGCCCGACGACCGCCGCGGCCGCATCCGACCACGGCACCGGACGCGGCAACGGAGGAGGGAAATGATCCAGGACGTCGTGGCCTGGGTGCTGCTGGCCGCGGTGGCCGCCTACGCGTGCGCCGGCGGCACCGACTACGGAGCCGGGTTCTGGGATCTGTTCGCGGGCGGAGCCGAACGGGGCAAGCGACCCCGGTGGCTGATCGACCACGCCATGGAGCCGGTCTGGGAGGCCAACAACGTCTGGCTCATCTTCGTCCTGGTGATCACGTGGACGGGCTTTCCGGTCCTGTTCCAGACGGTCTTCACGGCCATGTGGCTCCCCCTGGCGCTCGCGGCCGTCGGGCTCGTCCTGCGCGGTGCAGGCTTCGCCCTCCGCAAACCCATGACACGCCTCTCGCGGCGCAGGATCTACGGCGCCTTCTTCGCCGTGTCGTCACTCCTGACACCCTTCTTCCTCGGAGCGGTGATCGGCGGCCTGGCCACGGGCCGGGTCGCTCCGGGGACGGAGGCGTCCGCCGACGCGTGGTCCAACGGGACCTCCGTGCTCGTCGGGCTGCTCACCGTCGCCGCGACCGCCTTCCTCGGCGCGGTGTTCCTCACCGCCGACGCCCGCCGTTTCGACGCCCCCGACCTCGTCCGCTACTTCCGGCTGCGGGCCTGGTGCAGCCTCGGGGCCATCGCCGTCCTGGCGGTCGTCGGCCTCGCCGTCACCCACGACGACGCGCCCTACGTCCACGACGGCCTCACCAGCGGCATCGGCCTGGCCGTCATCCTGATGGCCGTCGTCAGCGCCGTGGCCACCGCCGGACTGCTGTACCGCACGGCCACGGGCTGGGCGAGGATCACGGCGGCCGGCAGCGTCGCCCTCGTCGTGCTCGCCTGGGGGCTGGCCCAGCGGCCGTACCTCATCCCCACCTCACTGACCGTGGACCAGGCGGCGGGAGCGTCGACGACGCTGCGCTGGCTGGTCCTGGTCACGGTCATCGCGATCGTGCTCGTCGGACCGCCGCTGGTCCTGCTCTACCGGCTGGACACCAAGGGCGCCCTCCAGCCTCTCGCCGAGAACGACCTGCGGCGGAGCGCCGCCGACCGGAATCCGGGCGGCGCCCCGCCCTCCTGACCGGGTTCCGGCGGACGGATGCGCTCTTCGGGGCCGATGCGGAAAAGCGGGTGATTCATGACGGAGCCCGGCCACGAACCGTTGATCGTGGTGGTACTGGGCGTGTCGGGCGCCGGGAAGAGCACCGTCGGCAAGGCCCTGGCCGAGGGACTCGCGGTGCCGTTCCTGGAGGGCGACGACCTCCAGCCCGCCGCGAACATCGCCAAGATGGCCGCCGGGCACTCCCTGGACGACGCGGACCGCGGACCGTGGCTGCGTACGCTCACGGACCGGATCCGGCAGTCCTCCCGGTCCGGGCGGCGGCTGGTCGTCGCCTGCTCGGCCCTCAAGCGCGCGTATCGCGACGAACTCCGCGGGGCCGCCCCGGGCGTCTGGTGCCTGTACCTGGCGCTGGACCGCGACACCGCCCGGGCCCGGGTCTCCCGGCGGACCGGCCACTTCATGCCGGTCCGACTGGTCGACTCGCAGTTCGAGACGCTGGAACCGCTGGAACCGGACGAGCCCGGCACGACCGTCGACGCCACCGGCGACCCCGGGGCCACCGTGGCCCGGGCGCGTCACGCCGTTGCGGGCCTCGGCAGCGAACCGCCCGGCTGAGGCATCAGCCGCCCAGGAGCACGGCGATGTCTCCGGACTGCGGCGTCGGACCTCCGGTCCGGGTCACAGGCAGCAGTGTGCCGTCCGGACGCACCACGAACAGCAGATGCTGTCCCGCGGGGACGGGCCCGTCGAGACGGCGCGTGACGAGGCGGGCGCCCCGGTCGTAGCGGCGGGACAGCTCGGCTCCGGTCAGCGCGGAATCGAAGAGCACGCTGCCCCCGGTGTACGGGGCGACGACGCCCTGGGTGTCCGTGGCCGGCCCGAGGCGGTACACCGGGCCCTCGACGCTGTCCTGGAGGTTCATGGAGGCCAGGGCGTTGAAGTCGCTCTCGTCGGTGAGGAGCAGGACGCCGGTGAGCCCCTCCAGCTCGGCACCCGAGCCGGTGGCCGCGGCGAACAGCTCCCCGGGGGCGAGTTCGAGCCCGGCCGCCCTGATCCGGTCCCGCTGCGCGTCGTGCCCGGCCCACATGACGATCTCCAGTCCGGCCGACCGCAGGGCCAGACCCAGGTCGACCACCCAGGGATCACCACCGACGAGCAGGGGCCTGGAGCGCGACGGGCGCACGACGCCCAGCCGTCTCGCCACCGGCACGGCGGTGAGCCCGTACAGCGTGACGGTCACCACGATCACCACGAACGTGGCGGGAAGGATCTTCGAGGCGCCGCCCACGCCGTCCTCGGCCAGGGTGGCCGAGAACGTCGAGGCGGTGGCCGCGGCCACGATGCCGCGTGGCGCCATCCACCCCAGGAACCCCCGCTCCCCGCGGCTCAGATCCGTACCGAGCGACGCGACGGCCGCCACGAGCGGGCGGGTCACCAGGACCAGGACGGCGACGAGACCGAGCGTCGGCAGCACCACGTGCCGCAGCGATCGGGGGCTGACGGTGGCCGAGATGGAGATGAACAGGAGGCCGATGACCAGATGCACCAGGGTCTCGAAGAAGGGATTGCGGGCGCCCGTACCGGAGCCCGGCAGGTTCGCCACCGCCAGCCCCATCAGGACGGCGGCGATCAGGCCCGTGTCGTCCCGGATCACATTGCAGGCCGCCGCCACACCGATCACCGCGGCCAGCTGGACCGTCGTGCCCAGCACCTCCCCCGGCCGCAGCCTGCGCAGCAGCATGAGCACCACGGTCCCCACGATGCCGCCGGCCACGCCCACCGCGGCACTGGTGGTGAACTCCACCAGTTCGGCGCCGAGGCCACTGCTGTTCCCGGCGACCACGCCATGGAAGACCAGAGCCCCCAGGATGGCTCCCACCGGGTCGATGAGCGTGCCCTCCCAGATGAGGATGCGCTGCAGCCGTTCCGTGGGACGTACGAAGTTGAGCAGCGGTCCGACGACCGTGGGTCCGGACACGATCAGGATGGCCCCGAGCATCACGGCCGCACCGCCCGACATCCCCAGCAGAACGCCTGCGAGCAGCGCCGCCGACACCGCGGTGAGCAGCCCGCCGAACCAGATCAGCCGCACCACGACCCGGCGGGTGTGCTCCCTGAACCGCTTCAGGTCCAGGCCGAGCCCGGCGTCGTAGAGGATCAGCGCAACGGCCAGCGAGACCAGCGGGGAGAAGGTGGCCCCCAGCAGCTTCTCGGGGTTCACGTCATCGGTCAGCGCGCCGGCGGTGAATCCGGCCGGCAGCAGGACGATCAGCGCGGGGATGCGCAGCCGGCTTGCCAGCAACTGGGAGCCCACGGCCAGGACGACGATCAGTCCGAGGCCCGTGAACACCTGGTCCTGCGACAGGGCGGCGGCTGTGTTCACGGCCCGCTCCGCCGGTTGCGGTGCGCACTGACGCGCCGCCACATCGCCCGCTGGACCTTGAGCGTCCCGGTTCCGACGAGGATCAGTACGACGATGTTGAGCAGCAGCTGGAGCAGGGATCCCAAGGCCTCGTCCCAGCTGGCGAACGCGCACGAGACCTCGATGTCGGCCGCCGCCGGAATGGTGGTCACCGAGATGAAGACGCCGAGCAGTGCACTGGTGCGGGCCTCTGTCAGCGAGACGATGCCGACGACCGCGGCGAGCACGGCCACCACCACCGAGAAGAAATTGGGTGTGTTGATCAGGTTCGACACCGGCCTGATCCCGAGGTCGAAGGCCTCCGGCTGGAGGTCGAATGCGCGGACGAACAGGCCGAACAGCAAGGTGGCGGCCACGGCCAGGCCAAAGCCCGCGCACAGCGCCGCAAGGCCCTGCCGGATGGGCGGCCGGGAACCGTGGTCGATGCCCAGGGCGACGCTGGTGACGGCCGCGTACTCCGGACCGACCACCATGGCCGCGACGATGAGGATCTGCGAGTTGGTGATGATGCCGACCGCACCGATGACACCGGCGATGACCATGAAGAGGTAGAAGCTCGGGGGGTACCGCCCCTCGGCCCGGATCCGGGCCTCCACCCGCTCCCATACGGGCACGCGCAGCCGGGACCCGAGCACTTCGGCCCCGGCTCTGGCCGCGTGGTCGGAGAAGGCCGTATCGACCGGGTCGAGGGCGATGGACCCCCGGCGTTCGAGTCCGAGGTCCCGCAGCCCGCGCAGCACCTCGTTGGCGACGCCGGTGAGGACGTCGCACACGATGGCGTCGCCGTCGGGGTTCCGTACGCTGCCGGGCTGCACGGAGAGGTTCAGGACGCACGGCTGGGCGCTCAACAGGGCCAGGACACGACCCGTGAGGTCCGGCGGGCTCACGGCCCGGACGTGCAGCATGTCCAACCGGATCTCCGCGTGTGAGAGGGAGGCGCACGGGTGCGCCGGGCCCGGACAGGCCGCTCGTCCATTAACGCGGCGGCCCCGGGGCCCGGCAAATCGGATGCGGCGGGGTCTCCGCTCGGCGCGCGCGGGCAGCGGGTGTGCCGGATGGTGAGGACATGGGTACACCCGAGCCCGACGGGATGAGCGAGGCCGACTTCCGGTCGCTCTATCGTGATCTGCGCCGTACGGCCCCCGGTGGTGCCGCACCCCTGGGGGCGCTGGCCACCCTCACCCCCGCACGGACGCTGGCTGCCGTCCGCGAAGTCCGCTCCGGCCGCACGGTCTCGCTCGCCGCGCCGGTGAACACCCGCCAGGGGCCGGACAACGCCGAACCGGCAGAGCACCGGCTCACCGCGCCCGTCGGCGGCGTCCCGGACCCGGGCGGCCTGCAGTTCGCCCGGGACCGCATCGCCATGAACATCCACGGCGACGTCGACAGCCACATCGACGCGCTCTGCCACGTCATCTACGAGGGCACCCTGCACGGCGGCATGCCCGCGGCGGACGTCCTCTCCCCGCACGGAGCCGGGGCCCTGTCCATCGACCTGGCCCGCGACGGCATCGTGGGCCGGGGAGTGCTCCTGGACATCCCGCGCCTGCACGGCACCCCCTGGCTCGAACCGGGATCACATGTGACGGCCGAGGACCTTGCCGCCGCCGAAGCACGGCAGGGGCTGCGGGTCGGCCGGGGCGACATCCTGCTCGTACGCGTCGGGCACCGGCGGCGGCGTGAGGAGCTCGGCGCCTGGGACTCGGCCGGCGCGCGGGCCGGACTCCACCCGACCGCCCTGCGCTTCCTGGCCGACCGCCAGGTGGCGGCCCTCGGCAGTGACGGCAACAACGACACGGCTCCCAGCGCCGCGCAGAGCGTCGCGTTCCCCGTGCACGTACTCGCCATCCACGCGATGGGCCTGCACCTGCTCGACTATCTGCAGTTCGAGGACCTGGCCCCGCTCTGCGAACAGGAGGGGCGCTGGTCGTTCCTCTGCGTGATCGCGCCACTACGGCTGCCCGCGGCGACCGGTTCTCCCGTCAATCCCCTGGCGATCCTGTGACCGGAATCCCCTGGCGATCCTGTGACCGGCCGGTGGTCCCGGCGTTCCGGCCGGGCCGATTCGCCGGGCATCCCAGCCGGAGCTACGTTGTAAATGCTGAACGGACCCCAACTCACCTGACAGGAGCAGATCCATGCTCCGGGGAGGGTCGCAGGCATGACCGAGGCACGGCAGTACGACGTCATCATCATCGGCACGGGTGCCGGCGGCGGCACACTCGCCCACCGCCTGGCACCCACCGGTAAACGGATCCTCCTTCTCGAACGCGGTGACTACCTGCCGCGCGAACGGGACAACTGGGACTCGACAGAGGTGTTCGTCAAAGGGAAGTACCGCGCACCGGAGTTCTGGTACGACAAGCACGGAGACCGGTTCCCGCCCGAGGTGAACTACTACGTCGGCGGGAACACCAAGTTCTACGGCGCCGCCCTCTTCCGTATGCGCCCCGAGGACTTCGGCGAACTCCGCCACCATGACGGTGTCTCTCCCGCCTGGCCGCTGAACTACGGCGACCTGGAGCCGTACTACACGCAGGCCGAGCATCTCTACCTCGTCCACGGCCGGCACGGCGAGGACCCCACCGAGGGTCCGGCCGGCGCCCAGTACGCCTATCCGCCCGTGCAGCACGAGCCGCGCATCCAGCAGTTGAGCGACGATCTGGAGAAACAGGGCCTGCACCCCTTCCACCTCCCGATCGGGGTGAACCTCGTCCAGGACGACCAGGGGCGGGCGACGCGCGGGAGCGCCTGCATCCGCTGCGACCGCGTCGACGGCTTCCCCTGCCTGGTCGGAGCGAAGTCGGACGCCCAGGTCATCTGTGTGGACCCGGCCCTGGAGCACGCCAACGTCGAACTGGTCACCCATGCCGACGTGCGCCGGCTGGAGACGGACAGCACGGGGCGCAGCGTGACCTCGGTCGTCGCGGAACTGGGGGACGGCTCGACCGTCCGGTTCGCCGGGGACATCGTGGTGGTGGCCTGCGGGGCCGTCAACTCCGCTGTCCTGCTGCTGCGTTCGGCCGACGACAGGCACCCCGGGGGCCTGGCGAACAGCTCGGACGTGGTCGGCCGGCACTACATGCGGCACAACAACCTGGCCCTGATGGCGGTGTCGCACGAGCCGAACGACACCAGGTTCCAGAAGACCCTGGCGCTGCACGACTGGTACCTGGGCTCCGACGACTGGGACTACCCCCTCGGCGGCATCCAGATGCTCGGCAAGTCCGACTCCGAGCAGATCCACGGCGAGGCACCCCGCTGGGCCGGCGCCATCACCCCGGACATGCCCTTCGAGGTGCTCGCCCATCACGCGGTCGACTTCTGGCTGTGCGGTGAGGACCTGCCGGACCCGGACAACCGTGTCACCCTCGACGGAGACGGCGGGATCCACCTCGCCCTCGACGAGAAGAACAACACCGCCGGGCTGAAGCGGCTGCGGCACAAACTGCAGGGCATGCTCGGCCACCTGGGCATGCACGAGCACCATCTGCTGCCGCACAGCATCTACCTGCACAAGGGCATGCCCATAGGCGCCACGGCGCATCAGGCCGGCACCGTCCGCTTCGGCCGCGACCCGCAGAGTTCCGCTCTCGACGTCAACTGCAAGGCACACGACCTCGACAACCTCTACGTCGTCGACACGAGCTTCTTCCCGAGCATCGGCGCGGTCAACCCCTCACTGACGGCCATCGCCAACGCCCTGCGCGTCGGGGACCACCTCGCGGAGCGACTGCACTGACCGGGAACGGATCGGATCACCGCTGAGGCGCCCCGAGGAGGAGAAACATGGACCGCTACCCGCCCATCGCCGACCACGGACTCGTGGGCGACCTGCAGACCGCAGCTCTGGTGTCGTCCAAGGGAGTGGTCGACTGGTTCGCAGCGCCACGGTTCGACTCCCCCAGCATCTTCGCCGCGCTGCTCGACCACGACGGGGGCGGACACTTCCTGCTCGCACCGGAACAGGCCGAAGGGGCATGGAAGCAGCTCTACTATCCGGACACCGCGGTCGTGGTGACCCGTTTCATGTCCCCCGACGGGGTCGGCGAGACCGTCGACTTCATGCCGGTCCACAAGGGCCTCACGGCATCCGACCGGCACACCCTGGTGCGTGTGATCCGCGCGGTGCGCGGCACGGTGCGCTTCTCCCTCGAATGCCGCCCCCGCTTCGACTACGCGCGGGCAGTCCACCGACTCGACCTGACAGAGGGCGAGGCGACCTTCCGGGCACCCGGGACGACCGCGTTCCTGCAGACCACCTTTCCGCTCGAACGGGACGGCCAGGACGTCCGGGCCTCGATCACGCTCAAGGCGGGTGAGGCGCAGGCGGCGGTGTTCACCACCGGCGGGGAGGACAGCGCGGCGCCGCCGCCGCCGAACGCCGACACGATCACCGAGGAACTCTGGGAGCAGATCGACTACTGGCAGAAGTGGGTGCGCACATCGCGCTACCACGGCCGCTGGGCGGAGATGGTGTACCGCTCGGCCATCACGCTCAAACTCCTCACCTACGCTCCCTCGGGCGCGCCGGTCGCCGCCGCCACCATGGGTCTTCCCGAGCAGGTGGGCGGCGAGCGCAACTGGGACTACCGCTACACCTGGGTACGGGACGGATCCCTGTCGGTGCGGGCCCTGCTCGACCTCGGCTTCGTGGAGGAGGCGACCCGCTTCACCCACTGGCTCGGCGACCGCCTGCGCGCCCACGAGGGTCCCGATGGGGAGCCCCTGCAGATCATGTACCGGGTCGACGGTGACCCTCACCTGACCGAGGAGATCCTCGCGCACTTGGAGGGCTACCGGGGTTCGTACCCCGTGCGGGCCGGAAACGCGGCGATGGACCAGTTGCAACTCGACATCTACGGAGAGGCGCTGTACGCCCTGTCCGAGGGCCAGGCGGTCGCCGTGCAGGCCGACTACCAGAGCTGGAAGGCCCTCGCCCGGACCCTGGACTGGCTCGCCGGCTCCTGGGACCGGCCCGACGAAGGCATCTGGGAGACCCGGGGCGGCCGGCAGGACTTCACCTACAGCCGCGTGATGTGCTGGGCCGCCTTCGACCGCGCTCTCAAGATCGCCGCCGAATTCAGCCGGCCGGCCGACACCGCCCTGTGGACCAAGGCTCGCAACGACATCCTCGAACAGGTCATGGAGCGCGGCTGGAGCGACAAGGAGCAGTCCTTGGTCCAGCATTACGGCAGCCAGGTCCTGGACGCCTCGCTGCTGCTGGTTCCCCGCGTCGGATTCCTCGCGCCGAGGAGCACGAGCTGGCTGTCCACTCTCGACGCCATGGACCGCGTCCTGGTGTCCGACAGCCTCGTCTACCGCTACGACCCCGCAGCCTCCCCGGACGGACTCCGCGGCTCGGAAGGGACGTTCAGCCTCTGCACGTTCCTCTACGTCGATGCCCTCGCCCGCGCCGGACGGCTGCCGAAGGCCCGCTACACCTTCGAGAAGATGCACACGTACGCCAACCACGTCGGTCTGTTCGCCGAGGAGATCGGCCCCAGCGGCGAACAACTCGGCAACTTCCCGCAGGCCTTCACCCATCTGTCCCTGATCATGGCCGCGACCACCCTGAACGACGCGCTGGACGCCGCCCTCCAGCGCTGAGGAAATCGCGGCAACTGCTGCCCGGGCAGGGGCACGTCGCCCTGGCCGCGGGCAGCAGGCTGCTCTACCGTCACATCGGGCCCATCCGCCCGGAGGCTCACTGGTTGACCCGGTCAGGAGACACCACATGCGCATGCTGATCAACAGTCCGGAGACCGTCGTCGCCGATGCGCTGCGGGGCATGGCGGCCGCCCATCCCGAGCTGGACGTCGATGTCGAACGGCGGGTCGTCGTACGGCGCGACGCGCGGGCCGGGGGCAGGGCCGGAGTGGTGTCCGGGGGCGGATCCGGGCACGAGCCGCTGCACGCCGGGTTCGTGGGGCACGGGATGCTGTCCGCCGCGTGCCCCGGGGAGGTGTTCACCTCGCCGGTGCCCGACCAGGTGCTGCGGGCGGCCGCGGCCGTGGACTCCGGGCAGGGGGTGCTGTTCGTCGTCAAGAACTACACCGGGGACGTGCTGAACTTCGAGATGGCCGCCGAACTCGCCGAGGAGGACGGCCTGCGCATCGAGCGGGTACTCGTCAACGACGACGTCGCCGTCACGGACAGCCTCTACACGGCGGGGCGGCGCGGCACCGGGGCGACGCTGTTCGTCGAGAAGATCGCCGGCGCCGCCGCCGAGGAAGGCGCCCCGCTGGAGCGGATCGCGGCGCTCGCCCGGCAGGTCAACGCCTCCTCGCGCAGCTTCGGGGTGGCGCTCAGCGCGTGCACGACACCGGCGAAGGGCAGTCCGACGTTCGACCTGCCCGACGGGGAGCTGGAGCTGGGGATCGGCATCCACGGCGAGCCGGGCCGCGAACGGCGCGCCATGATGCCGGCCCGGGAGATCGCGGACATCGCGGTGGGCGCCGTACTGGAGGAGCTGGCGCAGGCGGCTCCGGCGGACGGGCCGGTGCTGGCGCTGGTCAACGGTATGGGGGCGACGCCGCTGCTGGAGTTGTACGGGTTCCACGCGGAGGTGGCCCGGGTGCTGGCGGAGCGCGGTGTGCCGGTGGCGCGGACGCTCGTCGGAAACTATGTCACCTCCCTGGACATGGCCGGGTGTTCGGTGACCCTGTGCCGCGCGGACGAGGAGCTGCTGCGGCTGTGGGACGCGCCCGTCCAGACGGCGGCCCTGCGCTGGGGCCGCTGACCGCGATGTGCAACTGCATGAGGCGAGGAGACGGAATTGCGTGACGCAGTTTTCTTCCGGCGCTGGATGACGGCCGCCGGGGTCTTGGTGGAGCGCGAGGCGGACCGGCTGACCGAACTCGACTCCGCGATCGGGGACGCCGACCACGGGAGCAACCTGCTGCGCGGCTTCTCCGCGGTACGGGAGGCCTTGGCGGCCGACCCGGCCACGACCCCGGGTGCGGTGCTGCTCCTGGCGGGCCGGACCCTGATCTCGACGGTCGGCGGAGCGTCGGGCCCGCTGTACGGGACGCTGCTGCGGCGCACGGGCAAGGGTCTCGGGGAGGCCGCCGGGGTCTCCGACGACGAGCTGCGCAAGGCCCTGTACGCGGGGGTGGGCGCGGTGGCCCAGCTGGGCGGCGCGGCGCCGGGCGACAAGACGATGCTGGACGCGCTGGTGCCGGGGGTGGCGGCGCTGAGCACCTCGTACCGGGCGGCCGCGGACAGCGCGGAGAAGGGGGCTCGGGCGACGGTTCCGATGCTGGCCCGCAAGGGCCGTGCGAGCTACCTGGGCGAGCGGAGCATCGGGCACCAGGACCCGGGGGCGACCTCGGCGGCCCTGCTGCTGGCAGCTCTCGCGGACGTGGCGGACACGGAGGACGGGCGATGAGCACGCCGGTGGTCGGGATCGTCCTGGTGTCGCACAGCGCGGTGGTCGCGGAGTCGGTGGCCGACCTGGCACGCGGCCTGGCGGCGGGCGGCCCGGTCGTCCCGGTGGCCGCGGCGGGCGGCACCGCGGACGGCGGCCTGGGCACGAGCGCGGAGCGCATCGTGGCGGCGGCGCACCTGGTGGACCGGGGGGCGGGGGTCGCGCTGCTGGCGGACCTGGGCAGCTCGGTGCTCACCGTGAAGTCGCTGCTGGTGGAGGACGAGCTCCCGCCGGGGGCCCGGCTGCTGGACGCGCCGTTCCTGGAGGGCGCGGTGGCCGCAGTGGTGGCGGCCTCCGCCGGCGCCCCGCTGGATGCGGTGACCGCGGCGGCCGAGGAGGCCTACACCTACCGCAAGTCCTGACCCCCGGGCCGCACCCCTGCGACCCCACCGGCCGCAGCCGGGCCCGGCCGGGTGCGGTCAGCGGCCGCGGAGGGACTCGATCTCGCGGCGGTCGCGCTTCGTCGGGCGGCCCGTCCCGCGGTCACGGACGCCGACCACCTCGGCCTCGATGCGCGTCGGCGCCGGCGGGCTGTTGTCGACGAAGCATTCCGCGGCCACCGGCGCACCCACCCGCTTCGTCACCGGCCGCTTGACCACGACGATGCGCTCGCGCCCCGCGTGGAAGAGCCGCACCTCGTCCCCGGCCCGCACGACCTGCGCCGGCTTCGCGCGCTCACCGTTGACCTTCACATGGCCCGCCCGGCAGGCGGTCGCCGCGACCGAGCGGGTCTTCGTCAGGCGGACCGACCAGATCCAGGCGTCCACCCGCGCAGTTCCCGTTCCCGCACCCGTTCCCGTTGCTTCATCTGCCATGCCAAGACTTTAGCGAGACGGCCCGCCGGAACCGGAATACTTTTTGGCAGATTCGCCAACGGGAATGGCATCTGCCATGTAGATCATCCCAATGGAATTGCAAATGCCGGACCGGTGCCCCTACCTTGTCGCACATGCAGTCCTACACCATCGGACAGGCGGCGCGCCTGCTGGGCGTCAGCCCGGACACCGCCCGCCGCTGGGCCGACGCCGGCCGGGTCGCGACCCATCGCGACGAGGCCGGCCGGCGACTGATCGACGGCCGCGACCTGGCCGCCTTCTCCGTGGAGGTGGGACAGGGCGCCCACACCGAGGACGACGAGCCGTACACCTCGGCCCGCAACGCCTTCCCCGGCATCGTCACCGCCGTCAAGCTCGGCGACGTGGCCGCCCAGGTCGAGATCCAGGCAGGTCCCCACCGCCTGGTCTCCCTGCTCACCCGTGAGGCCGTCGAGGAGCTCGGACTGGAGGTCGGCATGCAGGCCACCGCCCGCGTGAAGTCCACCAGTGTGCACATCGACCGCACCTGACCGTCCAGCACCAGCACACGTCCCCACCCGCTCCGCCCGTCACCGGCGCGGGTCACCACCGTGCGGAACCGGCACCCCGGCCGCCGACCCGACCGAGGAGCACCAGCTCATGTCCCCGATCCTGAACCGCCGCAGCGCCGTTGCCGCCGCGCTGACCGCCGCCCTCCTCGTGCCCGCGCTGTCCGCCTGCGGCAGCAGCGACAAGAAGGACGCCGACACCGGGGCTTCGGCCTCCGCCCCGGCCCCCGCCGAGGCCAAGGCCGCGAACCTCACCGTCCTCGCCGCCTCCTCCCTCACCGACGTCTTCAAGACCGCGGGCGCCGCGTACGAGAAGGCCCACCCCGGTACGAAGATCACCTTCTCCTTCGCCGGTTCCCAGGAGCTCGCCGCCCAGGTGAAGCAGGGCTCCCCGGCCGACGCGCTGGTCACCGCCGACACCAAGACCATGGACGGTCTGAAGGCCGAGACCAACGACGCGTCGGTCATCGCCAGGAACCGCCTGGTCATCGCAACCGGCAAGGGCAACCCGTTCAAGGTCGACGAGCTGAAGGACCTGGCCGACAGCAAGATCAAGGTCGTGCTCGCCGCGCCCGAGGTCCCGGTCGGCCGCTACAGCAAGCAGATCCTCGACGCCCAGAAGATCGAGGTGAAGCCCGTCTCGCAGGAGCCCAACGTGCGCGCCGTGCTGAGCAAGGTCGAGCTCGGCGAAGCCGACGCCGGCCTCGTCTACAAGACCGACTCCGCCAAGTCCGGCGACAAGGTCGTCACCGTGGACATCCCGGACGAGCAGAACGCCGTGGCCTCCTACCCGGCCGCCACGCTCAAGCAGTCCAAGAACGCCGACGCCGCCGCCGCGTTCGTGGCCTGGCTGAACAGCCCCGAGGCGCAGAAGATCCTCCAGGACGCGGGCTTCCAGAAGGCATAACCGGCGCAGCAGCCGGAAGGTTCGAGAGGGACTGCCTGGTCCGGGGGGAACAGGCAGTCCCTCTCGGCGTGTCCCCCGCCACATCCCCGTCCTCCTTTACGCTTCAGCCAGGAATCCACATGAGCAGACACCGCACCCGCACCCGGCCCCCCGTGACCCTGGCGCTCCCCGCGCTGCTCGCCATCGCCTTCCTGCTGATGCCGCTCATCGGCATCCTCGGCCGCACCCAGTGGGGCGAGGTCGGCGCCCACCTCACCAGCCCCGGCGTGGTCGAGGCACTGCGCCTGTCGCTGTACGTGTCCCTGTGGGCCCTCGGCCTCTCGCTGCTCCTCGGCGTGCCGCTCGCCTGGCTGTTGGCCCGCGTCCCCTTCAAGGGCAAGGCCTTCGTCCGCTCCCTGGTACTGCTGCCGATGGTGCTGCCGCCGACCGTCGGCGGTGTGGCGCTGCTGCTGGGCTTCGGCCGCCGCGGGCTGCTCGGACCCTGGCTCGAAGGCACGTTCGGCATCACGCTGCCCTTCCACACGTCAGGCGCCGTCGTCGCGGCCACCTTCGTCGCCATGCCGTTCCTCGTCATCAGCCTCGAAGGCGCGCTCGGCGGCCTCAAGCAGAGCTACGAGGAGACCGCCGCCTCCCTCGGCGCCCCGCCGGTCCGGGTGTTCTTCACCGTGACCCTGCCCATGGTGGCGCCCGGCCTGATCGCCGGCGCCGCGCTCACCTGGGCCCGCGCGCTCGGCGAATTCGGCGCGACGATCACCTTCGCGGGCAATCTGCCCGGCACCACCCAGACCCTGCCGCTCCAGGTCTACCTGCTGCTCCAGGACAACCCGGAAGCCGCCACGTCCGTCTCCCTGCTGCTGCTCCTGATCGCCATGGCCGTACTGATCGCCCTGCGCGGCCGCTGGACCGGCACCCCGGTCGCGGCCGGGCCCGACGAGGCACCGGGGACGAGGCAGGAGGCTGCGGGCGCGGCTGCCGAACCCGAGCGGACGCCGCCCGCCCCCGTCCCGGCCGGCCTGCCCGCCGCCGCTCTCCAGGACGGCGGCCACTGGCCCCTGCACGCCGCCGTCACCGGTTTCAACGAGCTCACCCTCGACGCCGATCCCGGCACCACCATCGCCGTCGTCGGCGAGAACGGCGCCGGCAAGACCACCCTGCTGCGCGCCCTCCTGGGCCTCACCCCGCGCGCCCACGCCGAACTCCGCCTCGGCGACACCGACGTCACGGCCCTGCCCCCGCACGAGCGGCACGTGGCCTGGGTCCCCCAGGACGGCGCCCTCTTCCCCCACCTGACCGCGCTGGCCAACACCGCGTACGGACTGCGCGCCCGCGGGGTGCCGCGCGCCGAGGCCCGTCACGAGGCGCAGCTGTGGCTCGACCGGCTCGGCGTCGGCCACTTCGCCCACCGCAAACCCGCCCAGCTGTCCGGCGGCCAGGCCCAGCGGGTCGCCCTGGCCCGCGCCCTCGCCGCCCGGCCGCGCCTGCTCCTCCTCGACGAACCGCTCGCCGCCCTCGACCAGACCACCCGGGCCCGCGTCCGGCACACCCTGCGCACCCACCTGGCCGGCTTCGGCGGTGTCTGCCTCATCGTCACGCACGACCCCGTCGAGGCCGTCTCCCTCGCCGACCGGGTCCTCGTACTCGCCGGCGGGCGCACCCTCCAGGACGCCCCGCCCGCCGACGTCACCCGCCATCCCCGTTCCCCGTGGGTCGCCCGCATGCTCGGCCGCAACGCCTGGTCCGGCACGGCGTCGGCCGACGGCCTCGTACTCGCCTCCGGGGGCCGGCTGGTGGCGGCGGACCCGCTGCCCGAGGGGTCCCGGGCGCTGGCGATCATCGGCCCCGAGGCGGTGGCCGTGCACCGCGACCGCCCGGGCGGCAGCCCCCGCAACGTCTGGCAGGGCTCCGTACGGGAGATCACCGCGGTCGGCAGCCGGCTGCGCGTGCTGGTCGGCTCGGCCGAGGCCCCCGACCTGGTCGCGGAGATCACCCCGGAGGCTGCGGCCGAGCTGGGCCTGGTCGACGGCTCGAAGGTGTGGACCAGCGTGAAAGCGACCGAGGTCACGCTCGTACAGCTCTAGGGAACGTGCCGGACGGCGAGCCAGTCCCCGGAGGCGAAGGCGTCGACGCCGACCACGGTCCGGCCGGTGCGCGGGGCCTCGACGGACAGGACGCCTTCGCAACGGCCCGCCGCGAAGCCCAGGGCGCCGATGGTGATCACGGCGGCGCGTTTGCCGGTGGTACGCCGGAACTCGGCGAGCAGGTGCGCCGTCAGGGCCGTTTCCTTGCGGTCCACGGTGTCCGGCGCATACGCCCGTACGACGGCCAGCGCCCCCGTGCCCGGCTCCCGGGCGGCGGCTTCCAGACCCTTGCGCAGGGCCCGCATCCGGTACAGACCGCCGCCGTCCAGGGTGCGCCGGGTGGTGTCGAGCGGCAGGAACCGTACCCCGCGGTGCACGGACCCCGGTCCGCCGGCGCCGGTCAGCACGGGGTCGGCCCCGGCGTCCCCGGCCTGCCCGATGGCGAACCGCCAGGGCCGCGCCCGGACCCCGGCCTCGGTGGCCACGATCGGATCCCGGACCACCGGCTCGGCGGCGGGGCCGGTGGGCGGGGTGCGGGCGCCGAGCGTGTCGAGCACCAGCCGTCCGGGGCGGGTCCCGCCGGCCGCCGAGAGCCGGGTCACGGTGAGCGGCCGCTGCGCGGTGGCGGGGAGCGCGAGCGAGATCTCCCGCCAGCCGGTCCAGTCCACGGCGGGCCCGCGCACCGTGACGGCGGCCCCGTCGGCGTCGGTCAGCTCCACCGCGGGCCGCGCCCCGGAACCGTCGCCGCCGACCCAGAGCGTGAGCGAGCGGGCGAGCTCCGGGACGGGGAGGGCCCGGGGCGGGGCGGCGCTCCGGTCGACCGCCGCCCCGGGCAGGTCCAGGGCGAGCCCCGGCCCGGGGTGCCCGCCGACGACCGGAGAGGCACCGGTGCCGGTCCAGGCCGCGCCGTCGGCCAGATCGGCAAGGGGAAGGGTCACCAACCCGACACCCAAGGCGATTTCGGCGCTCACGCCGACGGTGCCGGGGCCGGCGGCGCCGGCGATGGCGGGGGCAGCCGCACCGGAGGCGCCCGGGGCGGTCACGCCGACGGTGGCCCGGGCATTCGCACCGGCAGGGACCGGAACGGCCGCACCGGAGGCGGCCCGGGCCACCAGGGCAGCCGCGTCGGCCGGAGCGGGCACACCAGACGCGGCCCGGGCAGTCACGCCGGACGCGGCCCAGGCATCCACACTGGCAAGGACCGGAACAGCCGCGCCAGATGCAGCCCGAACGGCCGCACCGGAGACGGCCCGGGCCACCAGGGCAGCCGCGTCGGCCAGGGCGGGCACACCAGACGCGGCCCGGGCAGTCGCGCCGGAGGCGGCCCAAGCGGCGGTCGCGCCGGCGGGGCGGACTGTGGCGCGTAGGCGGCCGGTGGCGTGCGGCACGAGGGCGGTGACGGTGAAGCCCCCTCGGCCGTCCTCGGCGACGCTCCACCGGGACCGGTCGAACTCCAGGGCCACGTCCCGGGGTTCCACGACGGCGGCCGCGCCTTGGGCGTCGTACCCGATCAGCCGGAAGCCCGCGCTCTCCCTCTGCTCCGCCAGCCCGATCCGGGCCTGTGTGGACCGGATCCGGGTCAGCGGGCCGAGGACCTCCAGCGGGAGGACGCCGTGCGCCGTCGTGCGCCAGGCGTGCACCGTCGCACGGCCGCGGCGCACGGCGTGGAACACCCCGGCGGAGTCGATCGTGCCGGCCCCGTCGGCGGACCACGCCGCCGCGCCCGCGGCCGGGCCCAGCAGAGCGTCGTGGCCGGTGGCCTCAAGGGTCCGGGTGAGTCCGGGAAAGACCCGGGTGAGGTCCTCGGTGGTGCCGCCGACCGGTTCGACCCGGTAGCCGGCGGTCCGGCCGGAGCCCGCCGGGGCCGTGAGGACGATGCCGTTGGGCACGGCCCGCGGCTGCCCGTCCGACGGGGAGTTCTCCAGCGCCAGGGCCGTAGCCCCGCTCAGCCCCGCGAGCAGGGTCGAGGAGCCGCCGCCGTCGAGGTTCAGGGCCTCGTACGCGCCGAGCCGGTGCATCAGCCGGCCCAGCGCGGTCAGGGTGAGGCCGCCGCTGTCCCGCTGGCGGCCGTCCACCGTGAGGATCCGCAGCCGGCGCCCGTCGCGCGAGAAGCCGACGGCCGTGCGCGGGGCGGCCGTGTTGTTCGGTTCGCCGTCGTGGTTCTGCGGGACGCCGGCGACCACGAGGGCCTCCCGGCCGCCGACGGCCGCCACCGGGACCGGCCCGGTGTCCGGGACGGCCCGGACGGCGACGGCCACCGGGTCTCCGGGGCGCAGGGCGGCGAGTTCGGCGGCCGCCGTGCCGTCGGCGGCGGCAGCCAGCAGGGTGGTGCCGGGTTCGGGGCGCTCCCGGCGGGCGGGGCCGCGTACCGGCGGGGCGGCTGCCGTGACCCGGCCGTCCCGGACCGCCACGGCCGTGCCCACGGCGGGCAGTTCCTTCCCCGGCCAGTCGGAGGTGTACGCGGAAAGGCCCTCGGCAGCCGGCCGGGCCGCGTTGTAGCCGGTCAGCGGGCGCACCGCCGCGCCGGGCAGGGTGACGCTGCCGTCGAGCCGGATGTGCTGGACCCGGCCGCTGCCGTCGGCGCCGAACCCGGCGGCCGGGGCCGCGGCGGGCCCGGGGGTCGCGGAGTGCAGCAGCCGGCCGCCGCCCAGGCCGGGGCCGAGCGGTGCACCCGTACCGCGGATGTCGAAGAAGTCGCCGTTCACGGCGGCGACTACGCGCCGTCCGGGCCCGGCGGGGTGGCGGGCGGCGGCCTCGGCGACGGTGGCCGGGCCGCGGCCGCCCAGGTACTCGGCGCGCAGGCCGCCGCTCCCGCCGAGGTCGACGAGGAGCTCGTCGATGCGCAGCCAGCGGTCGGACTCCAGCCGGTCGTACGACTCCAGCCGGATGCCGGGGGCGATCTGCCGCCCGGTACGGGCGGTCTCCATACCGTCGGAGTCGGCCCCGGCGGCCTGCGCCGAGGGGGCGGTGGCGCCGACGGGGCCGGCGAGGGCGACGGCAGCGGCGAGCAGTACGGGCAGCAGCGGACGGAGGCTCAGCACGCTGGCAGGATCGGCCACTGCGCGCCGCCCCGGGCGGCGCAGCGGTTAGTGCCCCGCGGTTCCAGCCATTCGCCCCGTCATGGGGGTCGCGTGCGGGCGCACTTAAGGATTTGGCCGCCGGATTGCGGGCTGGCATGGTTCGAGCGTGCCCGCCGCAGGTCAGCGGGCACCCGCACACCGATGTCGCATGTTCCCGTGGGGGGTACACACCGCATGTCCTTCAACGAGCCGCCGGGCCCGCCGACTCCGCAGCCGTACCCGGCGCAGGCGTACCCCGCTCAGCCGTACCCGGGTCCGCAGCCCTTCCCCGGTCCGCAGCCCGGTTACCCCGCCGGGCCGTACCCCGGCGTTCCGTACCCCGGACCGCGGCCCGCCGCGGACGTGCTGCGCTCGCCGCGCGGCCTGTCGGTCGCGGCCGCCGCGCTGCTGGCGGTCGCGGCCGCGGTCAACCTGTTCTCGGCCGGCATCAGCGTGTACGTCTTGTCGCTCATGCAGAGCGTGATCGCCGACCCGACGGGCGTCGGCGACGGCGCGCTCCACCGCGGGGACGTCCTGACCACCGTCGCCGGCGTCCTCCAGTTCCTGATCATGTTGGTGACGGCGGTCGTCTTCGTCATCTGGTTCCACTGCGTGCGCGTGAACGGCGAGATCTTCCATCCCACCGGGTTCTCGCAGACCCGGGGCTGGGCCGTCGGCAGCTGGTTCGTCCCGTTCGGCAACCTCGTCATGCCGTTCCGGATCGCCAAGCAGATCTGGATCGCCAGCACCCAGCTCGGGCCGGACGGCTCCTACCGCGAGGTCTCCCCCGCGCCCCTCAACGCCTGGTGGGTGATGTGGGTCGCCTCGCTGGCGCTCGACCGCCTCTTCAGCCTGCTGTACCAGCGGGCCGAGACTCCCGAGGCCCTGCGCACCGCCTCCGCCGTCGGGACCGTCACCGACCTGATCGCCGTCGCCGCCGCCGTCCTCGCCATCGTCTTCGTCCGCAGGCTGACGGCCATGCAGACGACCAAGGCGGCGCAGGGCCCCTACGCGGCGGTCTGACCCCCGCCCCGCGGCTCACGGCGCCGCAGCGTGCCCCGGGACGGTGAACTCGCACCACACGCACTTCCCGCTGCCCCGGGGCTCCACGCCCCACTCGTCCGCGAGCTGGTCCACGAGCAGCAGGCCGCGCCCCGACACCGCCCAGTCGCCCGCCTCGCGGCGGCGCGGCAGGGCGCTGCTGGAGTCCTCGACCTCGATCCGGATCCGGCCCTCGGAGGTCAGCCTGACGTTGACGTGGCCGCCGCCGTCGGTGTGGACGAGGACGTTGGTCATCAGCTCGTCCGCCGCCAGTTCGATCCCGTCGGAGCGCTCCCCGGCGCCCCATGCGGCCACCGCCGCACGGATCAGGTGGCGGGCCATCGCCGGGCCCTCGGGGTCGTCGGGGGTGAGCCGCAGGCGCAGCGGGCCGCCGCCGCGCGGCGCGGGGGTGCCGCGGCGGCGCAGCAGGAGCAGGGCCATGTCGTCCCCGACGCCCGCGTCCCCGACCAGGTCGCACAGGACGTCGGCGAGCTCCTCGACGTCCACCGGCCCGCTGCTGACCGCTTCCATGAGTTCGCGCATGCCGGCTTCGGGGGCGCCGTCCGGCCGTTCGAGCAGACCGTCCGTGCACAGCACCAGGGTGTCGCCGGGGTGGAGTTCGAAGCTGGTGACGGGGTACCCGGAGCCGGATCCCGACCGCTCGCGCGGTGGCAGGCCGAGCGGGAGTCCGCCGGCGACCTGGACCCGGTGGCAGCTGCCGTCGCCGCGTCGCACCACCGGGTCGAGGTGGCCGGCGCGGACCATCTGGAGCATGCCGGTGTTCAGGTCCACTTCTGCGTAGGTGCAGGTGGCGAAGCGTTCCGTCTCCAGCTCCCGCAGGAACGTCGAGGCCCGTGCCATGGCCGTTCCGGGCGTGTGTCCCTCGGCGACGTAGGCCCGCAGGACGATCCTCAGCTGGCCCATGACAGCCACCGCGTCCGTGTCGTGCCCCTCCACGTCCCCGATCATCACCCCGACGCGGCCCCCGTCGAGCGGGATCACGTCGTACCAGTCGCCGCCGATGTCCCGCCCCATCCGGGCGGACCGGTACCGTACGGCGATCAGCGCGCCGGGCACCGCCGGGATCCGGCGCGGCAGCATGGCCCGCTGGAGGCCCTCGGCGAGGTCGTGCTCCTGCTCGAAGAGCATCGCCCGCTGGAGGCTCTGCGCGATGCCGCTGCCGAGTGCGACGAGCAGGTTCCGCTCCTCGGCGGTGAAGTCTCCGTCCCGCTTGTACAGCAGCCCGAGTGCGCCGATGGCCCGGCCCTGGGCGATCAGCGGCAGGTAGACCCCGCTGCGCACGGACAGCGGCTCGATGTACGGCCAGAGTTCCGGGTAGTTCTGCTGGAACACCTCCCGCGAGGCGATGAAGACCGGCCGGAGGGTCCGTACGGCCTCGCTCATCGGGAACCCGGCGTTGATGCGGGTGTACTCAATCTCCGGGACGTACGAGCCGAGCTGCCCCTCCGCCACGAGGTGGATCCGGCCGCCATCGACGACGCCCAGCATCACGCTGACCGCGCCGAGGTGGCCGAGGGCCTCGGGGTCCTTGAGGACGTCGGTCACGTCGTTGACGGTGCGGGCGTGGGCCAGGATCGCGCTGGTCCGCTCGACGACGCCGGTCATCCGGCGCCGCCCCTCGGCCTGCTCCCCGCCGGCGCCGGGCTCGCCCGGGTCGTGGGCGGCGTCGCGCAGGATCCCGATGATCCGGTACGGGCGGCCGGTCGCGTCGCGCAGGATGTGGCCCTGGATGTGGGTCCAGGCCGGGGTTCCGTCGCGGCGCCGGGTCCGGACGTACGCCCCGTAATGGCTCCGGCCGTCCTTGATGGCCTGTGCAACGCGGGCATCGAGCCGGACCTCTTCGCCGGGCGTCACCCGTGCCCGCAGTCCGTCGGGCGTGCCGTTGAACTCTTCCGGGCGCAGGTCGATGACCTGGAGGGCGGTGGGATCCAGATACATCTGCCCGCTGTCGAGGTCCCAGTCGAAGGTGCCCATGCGATTGAGCGCGAGGCTCATGTCCGGCTGTGCGGGCCAGTCGACCTCGGGGCTCGCTCCCCTTTCGGCCATGCAGCCAGGGTCTCACCGTTCCCGGACGCGTGCCGCACAAGCGGTGGCGACGGTCCCGGCACGGCACCCGCCCGGCCGCACCGGGGCCCGCCGGCCGCCTAGCGGGTGCCGTTTCCGGTGCCCGCCTCCGCCCCGGTGTCCGCGTCCGCCGCGGCGGTCGGCGGCGGCGCGGTCGCCGGGACCGGTGTGATCCCGGAGGGGGACGCCAGGCCGTGGGCCGACGGTGCGGCGGCCCTCGAAGGGGGCTGCGACGGCGGTGCTGACGGAGGCGCGGACGGCTGTGCCGAAGGAGGCGCGGTCGCAGGCGCCGACGGCTGCGCGGACCGCGTCGTGGCCGGCGGCCCGGACGGAAGGTGCGACTCGGTCGGACGTGCCGGGCGCGCGGGAGAGGTCTCGGGGGCCGGGGGCGTGGGCGTGACCGGCACGGACGGGACCACGGGCGGCGGCACGGGCTTGTCGTGCTTGCCGTGGTGGTCGCCCCGGTCCCGCTCGAACCAGCGCCGGTCGTGCTGGTCGTAGATCACGAACTTGTCGACCACCGTCGTCGCCGGCTCGATGACCACCACCTTCGCCGGCTGGTACGAGCTCCACGGCTGCCCGTGCCGCTTCGGGCCGGCCTTCAGCGGGACCGGGGGGCCGAGCGGGTTGCCGCACGCGCACCTGACCCGCGGCACCCCCCGGTCGTCGATCATCACGGCGGTCCCGGCCTGGAGGACCGCCTGGTAGGCGGTGGCTTTGCCGTCGCGGTAGCCGTGGTTGGTGACCCGGGTGTCCATGCGGAGTTGCACCGGGGTGAGCGAGCGAAGGTACACGGGTACGGCCGACGGCCGGATGCCGAGCGCCGAGGCGAAGGCGGCGTTCTTGGCGGGCTCGGCGGACAGCAGCCGGATCTGCTGCTCGACGTGGCAGCTCGCCGTCTCCCGGGTACCTCCGTAGAGGCCCGGCGCCGAACCGCTGACGCTGCGCGTGCCGGTGGTGGCGGCGGGCGTCGCGCTCCGCGGTGGCGGCGGGCTCTCGGGCGGGGGCGTGGCCTCGTTCACCGCGGTGGACTCGGTGAACGGGGCCGGTCCGGTTGCGGAGGCCGGCTGCAGGAACACCTCGCCGCGCGCGGCGGGAGAGCCGCTCGGCCGGGTCAGCACCACGGCCAGGACCACGGCGGCGGCCACCGCGACGAGCGCGGTGGCCAGCCGGGGCCCGGACCGCCACCAGGGTCCCTTGGCCGGTGGTCCGGGCGGTCCCGGCGGAGTGCCTCCGGGCGGAGCGGGCGGAGCGGGCGGCGGTGGACCCTGCCGCCCGCCCGAGAGGGGGCCGGACGGAGGACCGGTGGGGCGCTCCGCCGGCGGCTGCGAGGACTGCGTCGGCCGCTGCGGCTCCCGGCCGCCGGGGCCGGAGGGTTGCGTGGTCACGGGCTCTTCTTCCCGGGCGGAGGAGTTCCGGTCCCCTGTCGGCGTTCCGCAGCGCATCCCCCATCTCCTGGAGGGAAATATGCGGAGTGTCAGTATTTCTCGGGTTTCATGGGTTTCATGGGTTGTGCGGACCATTGTGTGTGCCGTTCAGGTGGTGGCCGCAAGCGGAGCGTGCCTACGGTGGCAGCGTGAGCAGTGCGTCGTCACCGCACCAGGTGTCCGGGGGCTCCGCGAGGGCATGGCGGGACGCCCTCGTTGCCGTCGTGGCGGGCTTCGCGGTGATGACCGCGGTCGCCGCGGCGGGTCTGGCCTGCGCGGGAGCGACCGCTCTGCCGGGCGGCGCGTTCCCCCGGGTGGTCGCTGCGGTCGTCGTGATGGCGGTCGGCGGATCGGTCGAGGTGACCGGCGGGGCCGGCTTCCTCGCCGAGGCCGACGCGAGCCTGTCCGTACTCCCCCTCTCGGTGAGCCTGGCCGGGGCCCTGACGGCCGGCTCCCTCTTCCTGCGGCCCCTGCACAACCGGGCGGTGGCCCGGCCCCGGGAGCTCCTGGCCCATGCCGTCCCGTTGGTCCTGCTGTGGCTGCTCGCCCTCACCGGCGCCGGGCTCCTCGCCCGCCAGTCCTTCGGCATCGCCACCGGCGACTCCCCGGTCGCCGACCTCGCCGAACTCCTCGACTCCTCCCCGACGGTCGGCTTCCGGGCCGCCCTGCCCGCGACCCTCTTCTTCGGACTGCTCTGGGTCCTGGGCCTGTTGCTGATCGCCCTGCTCATCTCGCGCCGTGCGCCGCTCCCGGCCCGGCTGGTCCGCTTCCACGCGGCGGTACGGCCCGCCGCGTTCGCCACCGTGGCCCTGCTCCTCGCGTACGTGGCTCTCGGCGTCGGCGTCGGTCTCGTAGTGGCCGCCACGCACGGCCATGCGGACCGGACCTTCGCCGTGATCCTGCTCGGCCTGCCGAACCTGGTCTGGCTCGCGCTCGTCCTGGGTCTCGGCGGAGCCTGGGACGGCAAGGTCGAGGGGCCGTTCGGGCTGCCGGTGCCGCAGCTGCTGGACGAGGTGCTGCGCGGGCACGACCCGTCCCGGGTCGACGTGGCCACCCTCGCCCGGCACGACTCCCGGGCCTGGTGGCTGGTGGCCGTGGCCGCCGTGCTGCTGCTCGCCACCGGCTTCCTGGCGGCCGTACGCTCCCCCGCCGGCGTCCGGGCCTGGCAGCACGCGCTCCACCTGGGCGTGTCCCTCGCCCTCGCCACGCTGGCGGTGTGCCTGGTGGCCGGTGTGCAGGCCCGGTTCGGTCTGTCCCTGCTGGGCATCGGCGACGTCGGCGGGCTCGGCGGCGTGGTGGAGTTGCGCCCGGTGCTGTGGCGCAACGTGGGCCTCGCCCTGGTCTGGGGTGCGCTCGCGGGCTTCCTCGGCGCGCTGCTGGCCCGCCCGGTCCACCGCAGCGGCCTCGTCGAGAAGCCGTCTGCGCTCACCAACGGATGACGCCCCCCTGCCCGTCGGCTGCACCACCGAGCGGATCCGCGCCCTCTCGGGAGACGCCACCGCCACCGTCAGGCCTGACCCGCGCCGCTCCCCCTCGGCCGGAACACCGGCAGCGCCCAGCCCGGCGGCTGCGGCGCGGGGCCCGGGGCGGGGGGCCCGTCCACGGCCGAGGGCTCCGTCGGCGGATGCCGGCGTGCCGGGGCGGCGGACGGCGCGGCGGCTTCCGCCCCGGCCCGGCGCAGGGCCGCCGTGAAGTTTCACGTCCCGGTGCACCAGGTCGTGGTCGTGCGCCGCGTCGAGTGCCGAGGCCACCTGGCCCGCGATCCGGGCCGCGGTCTCCACCGGCAGCGGCCCGGTGCGGTCGAGCAGGGCGCGCAGGTCCTGCCCCGGGACGTAGCGCATCGCTATGTACAGCAGTCCGTCGGTCTCGCCCGCCTCGAAGACGGGCACGATGTGCGGGTGGTCGATGGCCGCGGCGACCTTCGACTCGTGGGCGAAGCGCTGCCGGAAGACGTCGTTGCGGGCGAGTTCCGGGGCCAGCAGTTTCAGCGCGACCGGCCGGTCCAGCCGCAGGTCCCGCGCGAGGTAGACGACCGCCATGCCGCCGCGGCCGATCTCGCTCTCCACCCGGTATCCGGCGATCTGCTTGCCCCGCAGGTCGGACGGCCGCCCGCCGGGGGACTCGGCGGCCATCACCGCCCTCCTCTCCCGGGGCTCTCGGGAGGTGTCACGACCCGCGTCGGTTCGTGACCGGTGTCCCGCCCGGCCGGCGGGGGCTGCGCCGTGTCCGCCGGTACGCCGGTCCCGGCGCCACGGTCCGCCCCGCCGCCCGGCGCCTGCGGCGGCGATGGCGGCTCCGGCTGCTCCGGCCGCTCCGGCCGCCGGGGCTGCTCGGGCGCGGCCGGGTCCCCGGGCCCCTCGCCGACCGCGTACGTCACCAGGCGGGTCCCGTCGCCGTACATCCAGCGCCCGGTCGCCTCGTCGTACAGCCAGACGGACTCCCCGTCGACCACGATGCCGGCCCGCACTCCCCGGGTGGCCTGCCGGAAGACCTCGGCGTCGACGTGCCCGGAGGCGAGTTCCGCGGCGGCCCTGCGGTAGCCCTCCAGGGCCTCGGCGGCGCGTGCGAGCAGCGGCAGCGGGTCCTCGGCGTGCGTCAGGGGCCGACCGCCGGTCGGCGGGGACTGGGGGACGGCGACCAGGAGCCTGCCGTCCACCCAGGCGGACCACCCGTTCGCGCACAGGACCTCCCCCCACTCCCCGCGCCGGGACAGCAGCTGAACGGGCAGGAAGGGGTCCAGGGCCGAGGTCGGCCGGGACACGTCGGGCCCCTCCCAGGCGGGCATCCCGTCCCGGGGGACCACATGGGTGGGGTGGAAGTCGCCGGGCCCGGCGGGGCTGGTCATCGGCGCCTACTTCCGCATGATCGCGGGTTCGTGGCGGCGCAGCAGCCGCAGGACCAGCACCCCGAACAGGACGGACAGCGCCACCAGCATGCCGAGGTCCAGCAGCCACACCCCGGCGCTGTGCGCGAAGAGCGGGTCGTCGGTGAGCTTCCCGGGCACGATCGCGCCGAGGTCGATGGTGGCGGCCATGGCGCCGAGCGCCCACCGGGACGGCACCAGCCAGGCCAGTTGTCCGATCACCGGTACGCCGTCCAGCTGGAGCAGGGCTCCGCAGAAGACCACCTGGACGATGGCGAGGAGGACCAGCAGGGGCATGGTGACCTCCTCCTTCCTGACCAGGGCGGAGACCAGCAGGCCGAGCATCATGGCGGTGAAGGACAGCAGGGCGACGGCGATGGTGATTTCGACGAGGGGCGGCAGGAGGACCCCCTTGCCGTCGGGGGCGTTGGTGTCCACCCCGTACAGGGCGACCAGCGTCAGCACCACCGCCTGGGCGACGGTGACGGCGCCGAGCACCAGCACCTTGGACATCAGGTAGGCGGATCTGGACAGCCCGACGGCCCGTTCCCGCTGGTAGATGACGCGTTCCTTGACGAGCTCCCGTACGGCGTTGGCGGCGCCGGTCAGCACGCCGCCGACGCACAGGATGAGCAGCGCGTTGATCGCGGTCTCCTGGGTGAGGGTGCTGCCGGCCAGGGCCCGGGCCATGGCGCCCATGACGAACGGCAGCGCGATCATGATGGCGAGGAAGGTGCGGTCCGCGCTGAGCGCCGCGGCGTAGCGGCGCATCAGGGTGGAGAGCTGGGAGCCCCAGCTCTGGGCCTTGGGCGGCGGGGCGGCGAAGCCGGCCGCCTGGGACCGGTCCCCGTCGAGCCGGGGCTGCCGCGCGGCGTTCTGCACGTACGTCCGGTGCTGCGGGGAACTGCGGTACTCCTGCGCCCAGTCGCGGCCCTGCTGGTTCTCGAAGGCTTCGAAGGCCTCGGGCCACTGGGCGAACCCGAAGAACCCGAGGGTCTCCTCGGGCGGCCCGAAGTAGGCGGTGCGCCCGCCGGGGGCGAGGACCAGCAGCCGGTCGCAGACGTCGAGGCTGAGCACGCTGTGGGTGACGACGATGACGGTGCGGCCGTCGTCGGCGAGGCCGCGCAGCATGTGCATCACGGAGCGGTCCATGCCGGGGTCGAGGCCGGAGGTGGGCTCGTCCAGGAAGAGCAGGGAGGGCTTGGTCAGCAGTTCCAGAGCGACGGAGACGCGTTTGCGCTGGCCGCCGGAGAGGCTGTGGATGGGCTGGTCGGCGCGCTGCCCGAGTCCGAGTTCGCCGATCACCTCGTCGACGCGGGCCTGGCGTTCGGCGCGCGCGGTGTCCTGCGGGAAGCGCAGTTCCGCGGCGTAGGAGAGGGCGCGGCGGACGGTGAGCTGGGCGTGCAGGATGTCGTCCTGCGGGACCAGGCCGATGCGGCTGCGCAGCTCGGCGTAGTCGCGGTAGAGGTCGCGGCCGTCGTAGAGGACGGTGCCGTGGTCGGCGGGGCGCAGTCCGGTGAGGGCGCCGAGGAGGGTGGACTTGCCTGCTCCGCTGGGGCCGACGACGGCGAGCAGGCACTTGGCGCCGACGGGGAAGGACACGTGGTCGAGGAGGGTCTTGCGGCCGTGGTCGACGGCGACGGCGAGGTCTTGGACGTCGAGGGAGACCTCGCCGGTGTCGACGTATTCCTGGAGCTGGTCGCCGACGAGGCACAGGACGGTGTGGCCGATGCCGATGATGTCCCCCTCGGTGACGGGGGCGCGGTCGGTGCGGGTGCCGTTGAGGAAGGTGCCGTTGTGGCTGCCGAGGTCGGCGATCTCGTACGTGCCGTCGGCGAGGGCGTGCAGCTCGGCGTGCCGGCGGGAGACGACGAGGTCGTCGATGACGAGGTCGTTGCCGGGAGCGCGGCCGATGCGCACGGCGGTCCGGGAGGGCAGCGGGCGCACGGCGGTGGGCCGGCGGAAGGTGCCGGTCAGGGACGGGTGGGACACCGAGGACGGCCGGGCGCCGGGCGGCGTCCCGACCGGGGCGGGGCCGACGAACAGGGCGCGCGGGCCGTCGGCGGCGCTGCCGAAGCGCAGTTCGCTGCCGGCGCCGACGCTCCATTCGTGGATGCGGTGGCCGTCGGCCCAGGTGCCGTTGGTGCTGTCCTCGTCCTCCACGGTCCAGTGGTCGCCTTCGGGGCGCAGGATCGCGTGGTGCCAGGAGACGCGGGCGTCGTCGAGGCAGATCTCGCAGAGGGGGTCCCGGCCGACGTGGTACGTCCGGCCCGGGACCATCGCGGTGGAGCCCGTGGCGGTCTGCAGGACGAGCTCGGGCGCGGTCGGCACACCGGGGCGCTGGACCATGAACAGATTTTCCCACGATCCGACGAGCTCGGCAGGAATCGAAATCACCGCAGGTCAGCAGCCTCTTATGGGTAATGACAACGGTCCCCGTTGCAGCCTTTGCCCATTGCGTCACGGTGCGCTTCACTTCACGCGTCGGAACCGAACACACGGGGGACGCCATGAGTGGGCACGACCACGCGCACGACGACCACGACCACGGCCACGGCGGCGGCCACGGCGGTCACAGCCACGGAGTCTCCGCGGATGCCGACCGGCGCTGGCTGGCCATCGCACTCGGCCTGATCGGCGCCTTCATGGCGGTCGAGGTGGCCGTCGGCATCGTGGCCCAGTCCCTGGCGCTGATCTCCGACGCCGCCCACATGCTCACCGACGCCGTCTCGATCGTCCTCGCCCTGATCGCGATGCGGCTCGCGGCCCGCCCGGCGCGCGGCGGGTTCACGTACGGCCTCAAGCGCGCGGAGATACTCTCCGCCCAGGCCAACGGGCTCACCCTGCTCCTGCTCGCGGCCTGGCTGGCCTACGAGGCGGTGCGGCGGCTGCTCGATCCGCCGCCGGTGGCGGGCGGCCTCGTCCTGGTGACGGCGCTCGCGGGCATCGTGGTGAACGTGGCCGCCGCGTGGTGCATCTCCAGGGCGAACCGCTCCTCGCTCGCCGTCGAGGGCGCCTACCAGCACATCCTGAACGACCTGTTCGCCTTCATCGGCACCGCCGTCGCCGGTCTGATCGTCCTCACCACGGGTTTCGTGCAGGCCGACGCGATCGCCACGCTCGTCGTCGTGGTGCTGATGGTCAAGGCGGGCTACGGGCTGGTGCGCGAGTCCGGCCGGATCTTCCTGGAGGCCGCCCCCGCGCACATGGACCCGGACGCGGTGGGCGACCGGCTCGTCGGACACCCGCCCGTCACCGAGGTGCACGACCTGCACATCTGGACCATCACCTCGGGGCAGGCGGCGCTGTCCGCGCACGTCCTGGTCGAACCGGCCGGCGACTGCCACGCCGTACGCCGCGACCTGGAGCGGCTGCTGGAGAAGGAGTACGGGATCACGCACACCACCCTCCAGGTGGACCACGTGCAGGAGACCCTGCTCACGGTCGGCCGCCCGGGCGAGGACCCGGCCGACCCGCACTGCGCCGATGCGCACGGCCCGGTGCACCGGCAGGGCCCGCACGACCACTGACGGCCGCTCGGCACACGGCGCACTGACCGGCCGGTCCACGGGGCATACATGCCCGCATGACGCAGAAGCGCAGTGCCGGACTGCTCCTGTTCCGCACGCCCGCCGGGTCCGCCGCCCCGGCGGGCGACGGCATCGAGGTGCTGCTCGGCCACATGGGCGGCCCGTTCTGGGAGCACAAGGACGACGGGGCGTGGGCCATCCCCAAGGGCGAGTACGAAGCCGACGAGACCCCGGTCGACGCGGCGCGCCGGGAGTTCACCGAGGAGATCGGCCTGCCGCCGCCAGAGGGCCCGTACCTCCCGCTGGGCGAGCGGCGGATCCCGGGCGGCAAGCAGGTGACGATCTGGGCCGTGCGGGCGGATCTCGATCCGGCGCTGATGGTGCCCGGGACCTTCACGATGGAGTGGCCTGCGCACTCGGGGCGGACGCAGGAGTTCCCCGAGCTGGACCGGGTGGCCTGGTTCACTCCCCCGATGGCCAGAACCAAGATGATCCCCTCTCAGATCCCCTTCCTGGACGCACTGTTGGGGCTTCTGGCAGGTTGACCCGACCTTGACTTGCCAGCAAACCCCCGCTGCATGGACATTGCACACATGACGAACGTCGTGCTGGTGGGAACCCTGGACACCAAGGGTGTCGAGTACGGCTGGCTGCGCGAGAGGCTGCTGCGCACCGGCGTCGAAGTGATCATGATCGACACAGGAATCATGGGAGATCCCCGGGTGCCCGCGGACATACCGCGCGAAACGGTCGCCCGGGCCGCGGGAACGGAACTGTCCGAACTGCGCACGGCCGCCGACCGGGGCGCGGCCGTGACCACGATGGCCGAGGGCGCGGAAGCGACGCTGTTGCGCCTGCACGCCGAGGGCCGGCTGCACGCGGTGCTCGCCATAGGCGGCAGCGGCGGCACCTCCATCGCCACTCGGGCGATGCGCGCACTGCCGCTGGGCGTGCCGAAGCTGATGGTCTCGTCCATGGCGTCCGGGGACGTGGCCCCGTACGTCGGATCCTCGGACATCACGATGATGTACAGCGTGGTGGACATCGCGGGGATCAACAGTATCTCCGCGCCGGTCATGGCGAACGCGGTGGAAGCGGCCGCGGGCATGGCCAAGGCCTTCGATCGGACCTCCATGGAACTGCACCGCCCGGCCCGCCTCGGCGCCGGATCCCGCCCGCTGATCGCGGCGAGCATGGCGGGCGTGACCACCGCCGGCGTGGACGCCGCCCGCGAACGGCTGACCGAACTCGGCTACGAGGTGCTGGTCTTCCACGTCAGTGGCACCGGCGGCCGTACCTTGGAGACCCTGGCCGGCCAGGGCATCTTCGCCGGCGTCCTCGACCTCACGCTCAGCGAGCTCGCCGACGACCTGTGCGGCGGCATCCTCACCGCCGGTCCCGACCGGCTCAGTGCGGCCGGCCGGGCCGGGATCCCGCAGGTGGTGAGCCTCGGGGCGCTGGACATGGTGAAGTTCGGCCCGCTGGAGACCCTGCCGGAACGGGCCCGCTACCGGCGGGTCCACGTGCACAACCCGTCCATCACGGTGATCCGTACGACCCGCTCCGAGTGCGCGGAGCTCGGCCGCCGGGTCGCCGGCAAACTCCGCGCGGCGACCGGCCCCACGGCCGTGTGCGTCCCGCTCCGCGGACTGTCCACGCTCGGCGCGCCGGGCGGCACCTACCATGACCCGGACGCGGACGGGGCCCTGTTCTCGGCGCTGCGCGAGGGACTGCGGGGCAGCGCCGCCCGGCTGTACGACTACGACACCCACATCAACGACCCGGCCTTCGGGCAGGCGGCGGCCGATCGGCTGCACGCCATGATCGGCGCGGCGCGGGCCGCTGCCTGACCGCCGCGCGAGACGCCCGGCAGGGTTGGGAACCGGCCGTGGCGGAAACCGTGTCCCTTGGTGTGGCCGCCCGGAACGACCGGGCCCGGGACCGGTGACGCCACGGACGGGGGCAGACGATGAACAGCGTGTGGACGGTGCCCGGCTATGCCCAGGTCCGCGAGCTCGGCTCGGGCGGCAGCGGGCGCGTGGTCCTCGCCGTCCACGAGGCCACGGGCACGCCGGTCGCGGTGAAGTACCTCAGCGACCGGCTGCGCGAGGACCCGGCGTTCGTCGGGGAGTTCCGGGCCGAGGCCCGGCTGCTCGGCGGACTGGACACGCCGTACGTGGTCCGCTTGTACGAGTACGTGGAGGCGCCCGGCGGAGCCGCCATCGTGATGGAACTGGTCGACGGGATCTCCCTGCGCGCCCTGCTGAAGCAGGCCGGGCAGGCCGATCCCGAGGCCGCGCTGGTGGTGCTGAAGGGCTCGCTGCTGGGCCTGGCCGCGGCGCACCGGGCGGGCGTCGTCCACCGCGACTACAAACCCGAGAACGTACTGGTCGCGGCGGACGGCTCCTCGAAGCTGGTCGACTTCGGCATCGCGGCCCGCCGCGGTACGACGCCCGGGGTGGCCGGCACCCCGGCGTACATGGCCCCCGAGCAGTGGCAGGGCCGGCCGGCCTCGCCCGCCGCCGACGTGTACGCGGCGACGGCGACGTTCTTCGAGTGCCTGACCGGCCGCAAGCCGTTCGCCGGGGAGAACTTCGCGGAGCTCGCGGTCCAGCACACAGAGGCGCCGGTCCCGGAGACCGAGGCCCCGGAGCCGGTGCGCCCGCTGATCCGGCGGGGTCTGGCCAAGGCCCCGGAGCAGCGTCCGGAGAACGCCGAGGCGTTCGTGGCGGAGCTGGAGGGCGTGGCGCTCGCCGCGTACGGGCCGGACTGGGAGGAGCGCGGGCAGCGCAAGCTCGCGGCGCTGGCCGCGCTCCTGCCGCTGCTGTTCCCCTCGGCGGGCGCCCCGGCCGCGGGGACCACGGCGGTGGCGACGACCACGCTCCCGAGTCCCTCGGGCTGGGCTCCCGGCCGGCGCGGCCTGATCGCGGCCGGCGCGGCCCTGGTCCTGGGCGTGCTGACGGCGCTCACCTACAGCGCGGCCGGCGGGGAGCCCGGCGGGGCCGCCGCGCTGAACGCGTTCGCGACGTCGAGTGCGAGCCCCGGCGGCAGCACGGGCCCGACACCGGCTCCGGGCCCGAGCGTGTCGGCCACGCCCTCGCCGTCCCCCTCCCCCTCCCTGTCCCCGTCCGCATCCGCGTCGCCGCCGCCTTCGCCCACCCCGAGCCCGAGCCACTCGCCCGTGGTGACGCCCACCTACACCGCGCCGACGACGAAGCCGCCCACCACGCCGCCGCCTTCGCCCAGGCCCACGGTGGTCGTCGGCGCGGTGTCGGTCACCCTTCGAGAGACGGGGCCCTCCCTCGGCCAGGCGACCGTCAGCGTCGAGGCGAAGGGCACCGCTCCCGTGACGGTGGTGCTCGAATGGTTCACCGGTGACGCGGAGGGCAAGCTGGGCGCACCCGACGGCTCCCCGGACACCCTCACGTACCTGCCGGGCGCCGCGGCGCCGCTCGTCAAGGCGCACACCTTCTCCGGGCGCGGCTGCTACTGGGGAGTGCGGGCCACCACCAAGCCCGCCGCGGGCAACGGTTCCCCGACCGACCAGATCTTCATCAGGCGGTGCACGATCTCATGAGCGACGACTACAGCGCCACCGTCCTCGGCAGCCACTGGTTCAGCGGGCCGCCGCAGCCTCAGCAGGCCGTGCCCGACCGGATCGAGGGGTCCGTCCTGCGGTTCGGGCCCGGGGTGACGGCCGCCATGCCGGCGCCGTTCCCCGTGGTCGCACAGCCGGTGCAGCCCCGTCGGCGCGGGGAGTGGCGCCGCTACACCCTGGCCGCCGTGGTCCTGATCGCGGTGCTCGCCTACCTGGCCTGGCAGCGGTACGGCCCGGCCCTCGACGTGCGGGACGTGACGGTCGCCGCCGCCGACCCGCAGGGTCCGGGCTGCAATTCCACCGCCGACGTGGTGGCCGTCGTACGGACCAACGGCCGGCCGGGAACCCTGACGTACCGCTGGATCCGCTCCGACGGCACGCAGTCGGAGCAGCTCACCGAGCGGGTGCCGAGCGGGCGCAAGGAGGCCCGTCTGCACCTGCTGTGGACCTTCCAGGGCCGGGGCACGTACGCCGCCGAGGCCAGGATCCAGCTGGTCTCGCCCGCGCAGCGCACCGCGACGACCCGGTTCACGTACCGCTGCGCCCGCTGACGCGGGTCCGGGGCGGCGGCCCCGGGGCGCCGGGTCCGTACGGGCGGCCCGCAGCCGCTTCCGGGAAGAGGGTGCGGGCCGCCGCGCCGACCTGTCCGTGGCAGGCCGGTCAGAAGCGGGCGTGGGCGGTGATGTCCGCCTCGAACTCGCCCGTCATCGCAGGGGTCACCGTCGGGCGGCACTGTGCGACCGCCGCCAGGTAGTCCTGCGTGGAGGCACCGGGCTGGGCCGCCGCCGCGCCGCGCGCGCCCACCGCCTCCAGGTCCCGCTCGAACGACACCTGCGCCGCGATGCGCGCCGCGTGCTCGATGTCGGCCGGGGTGAACAGCTCGCTCGCCGCCACCAGGGCCGCCACGTCCACGTCCGTCCGGCCCGCCGTGTGGCGGGACCAGATCGCGGCCCGGGCACCGGCGTCCGGGGTGCCGATCGGGATCAGATAGTCGAAGCGCCCGGGCCGCAGGAATGCCGGGTCCAGGGAGCGGATCGAGTTGGTGGCACACACCAGCAGCCGCTCGTCGCCCTCCCGGAATCCGGGGATCAGCTTGAGGAGCTCGTTGGTCACCCCGTGGATCCCGCCGGGCTGCGCGGGCTCGGTGCGCACGGGCGCGATCTCCTCGACCTCGTCGATGAAGACGAGGACCCGCTCCAGCTCGGCGATCCGGGCGAACGCGTCGCGCAGTGCGGCGGCCAGGTTCCCCTCGTCGGCGAGGCGGGAGGGCAGCAGTTCCACGAAGGGCCAGCCGAGCCGGGAGGCGATGGCGCGGGCGAAGGTGGTCTTGCCGGTACCGGGCGGGCCGAAGAGGGTGATGGCGCGCGGCGGGCGCACGCCGTGCTCGGCGGCCCGCTCGGGCTCGGCGAGCGGCAGCACCACGCGCCGCTCTATGAGGTCCTTCTCGTGCTCCATGCCGGCGACCTTGGTCCACAGGTCGTTGGGGAGGAAGCGGCCGCCGAGGTCGTCGAGGAGGCCGGCCGCCGGTCCATGCAGCGGCTCGGTCTTCTCGAAATAGGCGACGGCGGGCTGGCGCGTGTAGCCGGCGTTGAGCAGGCCCTCGCCGAGCAGGTCCTCCTCGGGCAGGACGTACGCGATCCGGCCGACGCGGGCGGCGATCAGCCGCCGCTCCAGCTCGACGAGGAGGGCGCTGGCCAGGCCCCGGCCGCGCCAGCCGGCGGCGATCGCGATCCGCATCACCCAGGCCCGCTCACCGGTGACGCAGGCGAGGGCCGCGCCGATCGGGACGCCCTGGTGGACGGCGACCACGCACGGCTGCCGGTCGGTGAGGGCGCTGATGCATTCGGCGAGCGAGAAGACGGACTCCTGGCCGAGTTCGGCCGTGGTGTCGATCAGATGGACCACAGCGGCGAGATCGCTCTCGCGGTAGTCGTGGATGAGCCAGTTCACCGGGTACCGCCCCTCGTTCGTGCTCCTGCGGCGAGGCTAGGGGCGGCCTGGCCCGGCGATCACGCTCCGCGGTGCACAACAGCCGGTCCGGAACCGTCCGCCGCGTCCATAGACTGGTGCTCTCCGCCCGAGCAGCGCACCGAGGACCCGATCCGTTTCATGACTTCCGACATATCCGCCGAGAGTCCGGCCGCCGGACGGCGGTCCGCCGTGTGGCTGGTCCCGGTCCTGTGGACGCTGCTCCTCGGGCTGTGGGGGCTCTCGCGGCAGGACAGCGTGTGGCGGGACGAGGCGGCGACCTGGCAGGTGGCCGGGCGGTCGGTGCGCGAGATATGGGACATGCTCGGCAACGTCGACGCCGTGCACGGGCTGTACTACCTGCTGATGCACGGGCTCTTCGGGCTGTTCGGGGCGAGTACGGCCACGCTGCGGCTGCCGTCGGTGCTGGCGGTGGCGGTCGCGGCGGCCTGCGTGGCCGTGATCGGGCGGCGGCTGGCCGGATTCTGGGCGGGGCTGGGCGGCGGGCTGGCGCTGGGGCTGCTGCCGGCCGTGCAGTTCCACCTCCAGGAAGGCCGGCCGTACGCGCTGGTCGCGGCCGGTGCCGGGCTGTCGACCCTGCTGCTGGTGTCGCTGCTGTCCGCACCGGCCGGGCGGCGGGCCTGGCCGCGGTGGACGGCGTACGCGGCAGCGGTACTGGTGTGCGCACTGCTGAACTGGCTTTCGCTGCTGATCCTGCCCGCCCACGCGGCGACGCTGTGGTGGGTGCGCGCCGGGCGCGGCGTGTGGCTGCGCTGGGCGGCGTACGGGGCGTGCGCCGTCGCCGGGGCGCTGCCGCTGGTGCTGTTCAGCCGGAGCCAGTCCGACCAGGTGTCCTGGATACCGCCGCTGACCTGGCACATGATGATCGGTCCGGCGATCCTGCTGGCCGTCGGCGGCCTCGGTGCCGTGCTGGACCGGCCGCGCGTCGGGCGGCTGTCGGCGGCGGCGGTCGGGCTGCCGCTGCTGGCGGTGCCGCAGCTGGGCCTGATCGCGATCTCCCTGGTCCAGCCGCTGTTCCTGGACCGGTACGTGCTGTTCGGCATGCTGGGGCTGGCCCTGCTGGTCGGCGCGGCCCTGGGCGCGGCCGTACGGGCCGTCCGGCCCCGGTTCCCGAGGGCGGCGGGCCTGCTCGTACCGGGCGTGATCGCGATCGCGGTGGTGGCGATGCTGCCGGTGGAGATGACCAAGCGGGCTCCGGCCAGCCGCGTCGACGACGTGCTGGCGGTGGCCGGCGAGGTGGCCCGGCTGGGGCGTCCCGGGGACGCGGTGCTGTTCGTGCCGGCCGCCCGGCGGGACACGGCGCTGGTCTCCCCCGCGGCCTTCGCGGGGCTGTCGGACATCGCCCTGGAGCGGAGTCCGGTGGCCTCGGCCACCCTCAAGGGCGAGGAGGCGGACCCGGCGCGGATCCGGGCGGCGCTGCTCGCGCAGCGCCGGGTGCTGCTGGTGACGGACGCGGCGAAGGTGGCGAAGCCGCCGGGTGCGGCACGGGACGCAGCGAAGGCGGCGGTGTTGAAGGGGTACTTCCGGGTCGTGGAGGACCGCCAGGTCCGGGGCCGCCGGGTGACGGTGTACGAGCGCCGCTGAAGGGTGTTGCAGAAAGAGGTCAGACACCCCATGTCGTTCGGTGTCAAGCGGCATGGGGTTGGGCGTGGTGGGACCAGGCGGTCGCTTCGTCGTAGCGGGTGCGGGTTTTGA
>NZ_JBEORW010000048.1:0-65862 GCF_040302565.1 Streptomyces sp. NPDC097981 | reverse complement strand
CCGGCACACGGGCCCAGCATCACCGAGATCTGCGGGATGACACCCGAGGCCCTGGTGTTGCGCTGGAAGATGCCGCCGTAGCCGGCGAGCGCGGACACGCCCTCCTGGATACGGGCACCCGCACCGTCGTTCAGGGAGACCAGCGGGGCACCGGCCGCGATGGCCATGTCCATGATCTTGTGGATCTTCGTGGCGTGGGCCTCGCCCAGCGCACCGCCGAAGATCCGGAAGTCGTGCGCGTAGACGAAGACCGTACGGCCCTCGACCGTGCCCCACCCGGTGATCACACCGTCCGTGTAGGGCTTCTTGCTTTCGAGGCCGAAGCCGGTCGCCCGGTGGCGGCGCAGCTGCTCGACCTCCTTGAAGGAACCCTCGTCGAGCAGCAGCGCGATGCGCTCGCGTGCGGTCAGCTTGCCCTTGGCGTGCTGCGCCTCGGTCGCCCGGTCACTCGGTCCACGCCGCGCCTGCTCACGCAGGGAGTGCAGCTCGGCCACGCGCCCGCGGGCGTCCGTCGGCTCGCTCGGGGTCTGGTCCACAACGGTCATGTATCGACCTTACGGAGCGCTCGACGAAAAACCTCCGTTGGTTCCACACAGTCTCGGGTGTGTTCCGCTGTCCGGCCCAGACAGAACCGTCACGTGATGCGGGGACACCACCAGGCGGGGCCACCCTCCTTTGTCCGGGTTCGACAAAACAGTGCGACACCTCGCCTAGATGTTGAAATTTGAACGGAATGGGTCTAGCGTCATTCTCGTTGAAAGTTCAACCAACCCGAGCAGGACACCCCAAGGAGCAGATCATGGGTCTCTTCACCCGCCGCAGCCAGTCCACCGCGACCAGCGCCGTCGCCACGATCGACGTGGACCCGGCCCTCGCCGCCCTCACCGGCGACTACGTCGTCGACGCCGCCCACAGCAGCATCGGCTTCACCGTCCGCCACGCGATGGTGACCAACGTCCGCGGCAGCTTCACCGACTACACCGGCAGCCTGCGACTGGACGGCGCCGACCCGGCCCGCTCCGCCGCCTCCATCGAGGTGAAGGTCGCCTCCGTGGACACGGGCATCGCCGACCGCGACGGCCACCTGCGCGGCGGCGACTTCTTCGACGCCGAGGCCTTCCCGCTGATGAGCTTCCGCTCCACCGAGGCGGCCCAGCTCGGCGGCGACAGGTACCGCATCACCGGCGAGCTGACGATCAAGGACGTCACCCGCCCGCTCTCCATCGACCTGGAGTTCAACGGCTCGGCCACGGACGTCTACGGCAACGAGCGCGTCGGCTTCGAGGGCTCTGCCGAGATCCTGCGCTCCGAGTGGGGCCTGACGTGGAACGCCGCATTGGAGGCCGGCGGCGTCATGGTCAGTGACAAGGTGAAGCTGACCTTCGACATCTCGGCCGTCAAGCAGGCCTGAAGCGCCTGACGCCGCCGGGTCCGGGGGCGGCCTAGAAACCGCCCCCGCCGTCGAATCCGCCGCCGTCGAACCCACCGCCGCCGCCGAAGTCCCCTCCCCCGAAGTCGGAGGAGTCGAAGTCGGCGCCGGAGTAGTCCCCGCCGTCGTAGCCGCCCATGTCGGAGGCGTAGGCGGGTCCCGACATCATCGAACCGAGCATCGTGCCCACGAGCAGACCGGGCAGCATGCCGCCGCCGAAGTATCCGCCCGCCCAGGGGCCGTACGCCGGGCCCGCGTCGTAGTACGGGCGCGGCCCGTACTCGGTGTCCACCGTACGGACCATCGGGTCCTTGCCCTCGCGCAGGCGGACGGCGTCCGCCGCGCACACGGGGACGGTACGCACGGACCCGCCGGCCGGCGCCCAGTCGGCGTCCTGCGTGCTCGGCCCGTGCCGCGGGTCGAAGAAGCAGGGCGAACGGCGCTCGGGCAGCGGCCTGCCCTGACGGCGAGCATCCAGACTGGCCAGTGCGAACCGGCCGTCCTCCAGGGCCTGGGTGACTCCTCTGACCTCTTCGGGGTGCCGGACCGAGGCCATGATGTCCTTCGCCTTCTCGTACGAGTCGAGGGCCTGTCCGTAGTCCCCGCGCATCGCGTCGTCCGCGCCGGACTCACCGGGGTGGAAGTCCAGCCGGTCGAGCTCCTCGCCGAAGGCCGTGATGTCCTCGTCCACGACCACGCGCAGCTTCTCGACGGCCTCGCGCTCCTCTTCTTCCTTCTTCTTGCGGCCCCGGCGCACCAGGGCGTACGCACCGCCGCCGCCGATGGCGGCCACCACGCCGAGCGTGATCAGCCCGCCGACCGGGACCCTGCCGGCACTGCCGGAGTCGCCCCAGGAGGCCGGGGCCCTGCCCTTGGCCTGCGCCAGGGCCTGGTCCACGAAGTTGCCCAGCTCGGTGCCCGCGTCCACGGGCCCGCCGGCCTTCACGGCGTCGGTCAGGTTGCGGACTGCGTTGGCGGGCATGACCGCCCGGTCGGCGCCCGCGTTGAAGCCGTCGCCGAGCCGGATCGCGTAGAGGCCGGTGATCCCGGTCTCGGCCCGGACCGTACGCAGCACGCTGTCGGCCGGGAACTCCGGGGTGGCCGGCAGCACGGCGACGAACACCGGCTTCCCTGCGTCCTTGATCTTCTTCGCGAGCGCGTCCGCCTGGGCCTTCGGCAGCTGCGCCTCGGCGCGGGGGTCGACGTAGACCGGGCCCTCCTTGAGGGCCTCCGCCACGGCAGCGGGTCCGGTGGCCGCCGATGCCTGCGGGGCGGCCACGAGGGCGGTCGCCGACAGGGCCAGCAACAGACCGGACAGCAACGATCCAAAACGTACGGATATCAGCCGGGTCCTCATGTCTCCGACGCTACCGGAACCGCTACTTTCCTGTGTGAGCAGGACATAAGCTCCCACCCCCCTCGTCGCGGATGGGGGGTGGGTGAGCGGGCGGGAGGCCTACTCGGCGGGTTCGACGCCCGCGTGGAGGAGGCCGTACGTGAAGGCGTCCTCCAGGGCCTGCCAGGACGCGGCGATCACGTTCTGCGCGACGCCCACCGTGGACCACTCGCGGATGCCGTCCGTGGTGGAGATCAGGACGCGGGTCGTGGACTCCGTGCCGTGCTTGCCCTCCAGGATGCGGACCTTGTAGTCGATCAGCTCGAACTTCGCCAGCTGCGGGTAGAAGCGTTCGAGGGCGACCCGCAGGGCCCGGTCCAGGGCGTTGACCGGGCCGTTGCCCTCCGCCGTGGCGACGATCCGCTCGCCCTTGGCCCACAGCTTCACCGTGGCCTCGTTGGCGTGGGTCCCGTCCGGGCGGTCCTCGACGATCGCCCGCCAGGACTCCGTACGGAAGTACTTGCGGGCCCGGCCCTCGACCTCGGCGCGCAGCAGCAGCTCGAAGGAGGCGTCGGCGGCCTCGTACGTGTAGCCCGAGAGCTCCCGCTCCTTGACCCGCTCGACGACGCGGGAGACCAGCGCGCGGTCCCCGCCGAGGTCGACGCCGAGCTCCTTGCCCTTGAGCTCGATGGAGGCGCGGCCGGCCATGTCGGAGACGAGCATCCGCATGGTGTTGCCGACCCGTTCGGGGTCGATGTGCTGGTACAGGTCCGGGTCGACCTTGATGGCCGAGGCGTGCAGGCCCGCCTTGTGCGCGAAGGCGGAGACGCCGACGTACGGCTGGTGCGTGGACGGCGTCAGGTTCACGACCTCGGCGATGGCGTGCGAGATGCGGGTCATCTCGGCGAGCGCGCCGACGGGCAGCACCCGGCGCCCGTACTTGATCTCCAGCGCGGCGACGACCGGGAAGAGGTTGGCGTTGCCGACGCGTTCGCCGTAGCCGTTCGCGGTGCACTGCACGTGCGTGGCGCCCGCGTCGACGGCGGCCAGCGTGTTGGCGACGGCGCAGCCGGTGTCGTCCTGGGCGTGGATGCCGAGGCGCGCACCGGTGTCGGCCAGCACGGTCGAGACCACCGCGGTCACCTGGGCCGGCAGCATGCCGCCGTTGGTGTCGCAGAGGATGACGACGTCGGCGCCGGCCTCGTGGGCGGTGCGCACGACCGACTTGGCGTACTCGGCGTTGGCCCGGTACCCGTCGAAGAAGTGTTCGCAGTCGACGAAGACACGGCGGCCCTGGGCAACCAGGTGGGAGACCGTGTCGCGGACCATCTCCAGGTTCTCGTCCAGCGTGGTGCGCAGGGCGAGCTCGACGTGCCGGTCGTGGGACTTGGCGACCAGGGTGATCACCGGGGCGCCCGATTCGAGCAGGGCCCGCACCTGCGGGTCCTCGGCGGCCGTGCCGCCCGCCCGCCGGGTCGCGCCGAAGGCGACCAGCTGGGCGTGCTTGAAGTCGATCTCGGCTCGGGCGCGGGCGAAGAACTCGGTGTCGCGGGGGTTGGCACCCGGCCAGCCGCCCTCGATGAAGCCCACTCCGAAGTCGTCCAGGTGCCGGGCGATCGTCAGCTTGTCGGCGACGGTGAGGTTGATGCCCTCACGCTGGGCGCCGTCGCGCAGGGTGGTGTCGAAGACGTGGAAGCTGTCCGTGTCGTCGGCGGGGTCTTGCGCCGGCACTGTCGCCTCTGTCGTCGTCATGCTGATCTGACTCCTGTCGGATGAGTGGTTCCGGACGCCCGCCCCAGGGCAGGCCGCCGCCACTGCCCCCAATCATCGCGCGCCCTCCGGTCCCGGCAGGAATGGAGCCGGGAAACGAAAAGACCTCTCGCGGGTGCGAGAGGTCTGCGCGCGGGTCTGAGGCACGATGGCCGCTTCCGCGAAGGTCTTCCACGGTTCAGCGGCCACTGCGGACCGGCGCGCTGCTGTCCATAATCATGAGCTGAGCAGGCACGTCCGCAGTCTGCCACACCGTCTCACCGCAAGTGCGGCGCGTCTCACGATACGAGAGCCTCGTCAAGGAATTCCGAGACGTGGGCCAGGATGTCCGCCCGCCCTATACCGGGCAGGCCGACGGCGACCTGGATGCTGAACCCGTCGAGCAGGGCCCGCAGCCGGGCGCCGAAGCGGTCGGGGTCCACGGGCCGGAACTCCCCGCGCGAGATGCCCTCGGCGAGCAGGGCCACCAGGTCGCGGTGCCAGGCACCCTCGATGGCGGCTTGGCGTTCGCGTTCCTGCGGGCCGGCGTTCTGCGAGCGGTTCCAGACCTCCAGCCACAGGGTCCAGTGCGGATCCCGGGCCTCCTCGGGCACGTAGAGGTCCACGTACGCCTGCAGGCGCTCGCGGGCCGGGCCGCGGCGGGACAGCAGGGCCCGCCGCTTCGCGCCGAGGGCCGCCTCGCTCCACTCCAGCGTCTGCAGCAGGAGCTCGTCCTTGCTGCCGAAGTAGTAGAGGAGGTGGCCGCTGCTCATTCCGACCTGGCGGCCGAGCCCGGCCATGGTCAGTCCCTCCAGGCCGCGCTCGGCGATCGTGGCCATGGCGGCGACGAGTACGTCCTCGCGCGGCGGCGCGTTCTTCCGCACCGCGCGCACTCCACCCGCCGCCATGGGCCACTCCTTCGTCGATCCGCCTCGGGTCAGACCTTCGGCTGCTGCTGGGTGATGCAGTGGATTCCGCCACCCCCGGCGAAAATCGTACGTGCGTCAACCAGGGTCACGGTCCTGTCGGGGAACAGGCCGCGGAAGATCTCGGCGGCCTCCTCGTCGCGCGGGTCGTCGAACGAGCACAGCACCACGCCGCCGTTGCACAGGTAGTGGTTGATGTACGAGTAGTCCACCCACTCCCCGTCCTCCTCCAGCACGGTCGGCGCCGGGATCTCCACGACCTCCAGCCGGCGGCCCTGCGCGTCGGTGGACGCGCGCAGGATGGCGGCGATGGTCCTGCAGCGCTCGTGGTCCGGGTGGGCCGGGTCGGGCTGGGTGTGGACCATCACCACGCCGGGGCGGGCGAAGGCGGCCACGATGTCCACGTGGCCCTGCGTGCCGTAGGTGCCGTAGTCGCCGGCCAGGCCGTACGGCAGCCAGATCGCCTTGGTGGTGCCGAGGTGGGCGTGGATCTCCTCCTCGACCTGCTGGCGGGTCCAGTCGGGGTTGCGCCCGGCGCCCAGCTGCACGGTGTCGGTGAGGAGCACGGTGCCTTCGCCGTCGACGTGGATGGCGCCGCCTTCGTTGACCAGCGGGGTGCTGTACGTACGGGTGCCGACGAGGTCCGAGACGTGCCGGGCGATCTTGGAGTCGTGCTCCCAGCGGGCCCACTCCTGGGCGCCCCAGCCGTTGAAGGTCCAGTCCACGGCGGCCAGCACGCCGGCCTCGTCGATGACGAATGTCGGGCCGATGTCGCGCATCCAGGCGTCGTCGAGCTCGCGTTCCACCAGCTGCACGTCGTCGCCGACGACGGCGCGGGCGCTCTCCGCGTCACCGGGCGACACGACGAGGGTCACTGGCTCGTACGTGCGCACCGCGCGGGCGACGGCGCCCCAGGCCGCGCGGGCCTCGGCGAGCTCCTGCTCGTTGGTGAAGGTCGGGTTGGGGCTGGGCCAGGCCATCCAGGTGCGCTCGTGGGGCATCCACTCGGCGGGCATCCGGAATCCGTCGGCAGCGGGCTTGGTCGTCATGGCGGGGTCCTTAGGGGCTGTGCTGACGTGCAGACTGTGCTGGTTCACAGGAAGTACAGGCGGTTGAGGGAGACCGAATCGGCCGCTTCGGAGCGCAGCGGGTCGCCGTCGAGGGTGACGAGACCGCTGTGCGCGTCCACATCGACCGCGCCCACCCGGGAGTTGAGGAGGAGGTCCGCCGGGCCGATGCCGCGGGTGCCGCGGACGGCGACCCGGCGGCGGCGGGTCGGCATCGCGTCGCCGCCCAGGGCCGCCGCGGCGGCCGAGACGAAGGCCACGGAGATGTCGGCGGCGGTGGCCCCGTACGAGCCGAACTGCGGGCCGAGGACCAGGGGTTCGCAGGTGTCCGTGGCGGCGTTGGGGTCGCCGGTGACCCCGTACGCCGGGAAGCCGGACTTGAGGACCAGTTGCGGTTTGGCGCCGAAGAACTGGGGGCGCCACAGCACGATGTCGGCGAGCTTGCCGACCTCGATGGAGCCGATCTCGTGGGCCAGGCCGTGGGCGATGGCCGGGTTGATGGTCAGCTTGGCCATGTAGCGCAGGACGCGGGCGTTGTCGTCGCCCTCGCCGTCGCCGGCCAGCGGGCCGAGCTCGCCCTTCATCTTTGCAGCCATGGCGAAGGTGCGGCGGACGGTCTCGCCGGCGCGGCCCATGCCCTGGGCGTCGGAGGAGGTGATGCCGATGGCGCCCAGGTCGTGCAGGACGTCCTCGGCACCCATCGTCCCGGCGCGGATCCGGTCGCGGGCCATGGCGGCGTCGCCGGGCAGGTCCGGCTTGAGGTCGTGGACGGAGACGATCATGCCGTAGTGCTCGGCGACCGCGTCCCGGCCGAAGGGCAGCGTGGGGTTGGTGGAGGAGCCGATGACGTTCGGCACGCCGGCCATCTTGAGCACGTTGGGGACGTGTCCGCCGCCGCAGCCCTCGATGTGGAAGGCGTGGATGGTCCGCCCGTCCAGGACGCGCAGGGTGTCCTCGACGGAGAGGCACTCGTTGAGGCCGTCGCTGTGCAGGGCGACCTGCACGTCGTGCTCCTCGGCCACCCGCAGGGCGGTGTCCAGGGCGCGGGTGTGCGCGCCCATGTCCTCGTGGACCTTGAAGCCGGACGCGCCTCCCTCGGCCAGCGCCTCGACCAGCGGGGCGGCGTCCGAGGAGGAGCCGCGCGCCAGGAACCCGATGTTGACGGGCCAGGCGTCGAAGGCGTTGAAGGCGTGCTTCAGCGCCCACGGGGAGTTGACGCCGACGCCCCAGACCGGGCCGAACTCCTGGCCGATGATCGTGGTGACACCCGCGGCGAGCGAGGCCTCCATGACGCGCGGGGAGAGCAGGTGGACGTGGGTGTCGACGGCGCCGGCGGTGGCGATCAGGCCCTCGCCGGAGACGATGCTCGTACCGGTGCCGACGACGACGTCCACCCCGTCGAGGGTGTCCGGGTTGCCGGCCCGGCCGATCGCGTGGATCCGGCCCTCGCGGATGCCGACGGAGACCTTGCGGATGCCGAGGACGGCGTCGATGACGAGGACGTTGCTGATGACGACGTCGCAGGTCTCGCGGACGGCGGCGGCCTTCAGGTGCAGGCCGTCGCGGGCGGTCTTGCCGAAGCCGGCCAGGAACTCGTCGCCCGGCTTCTGGGCGTCGTGCTCGACCCGGACGGTGAGCCCGGAGTCGCCGAGCCGCACCCGGTCGCCGGCGCGGGGGCCGAAGACGGAGGCGTACTCGCGGGGGTCGATGTGCCGGCTGCCCGGCGCACAGTGGTCGCTGTGCCTGATCTGCTTGCTCACGCCTGGTCTCCGTCCGCGTGATCGGTGCCGGGGTCCCGGCCGGCCGGGCCGCCGGTGCCCAGGTCCTCGCCCCGGCCCTCGCCTTGGCCTGCTTCCTGGTCCGCGTCCGCGCCCAGGTACCCGCATGCCGCCGCCCTCTCCAGCGCGAGCGATCTGGCGCCGGGCGCGTCCAGCGGGCCGTCCACCAGCCCGGCGAAGCCGACGGCGATCCGGTCCCCGCCGATGGGGACCAGGCCGACCTCGGCTTCCCCGCCGGGGTCGAACCGTACGGACGAGCCCGCGGGCACGCACAGCCGCATGCCGTAGGCCGCGGCGCGGTCGAAGTCGAGGCGGGGGTTCGCCTCGAAGAAGTGGAAGTGAGACGTGACGCTCACCGGCACGGAGGCCGTGTTGCGCACGCGCAGGTGCAGCGCCGGCTCCGGCTGGGGGGCGCCGGGGCCGGGTACGACCGCTCCCGGGGCGTCCTCGCCGAGCGACACCGCGCCCCGGATCGGTGCCGAGACCACCGCGAGGCGGGAGCCGTCGTCGAAGACCGCCTCCACGTGCACCTCGGTGACCACGTCGGCGACGCCGGGCAGCACGTCGTCGGGGCCCAGCACGCTGCGGGCCTCCTCGATGGCCTCCGCCAGCCGCTTGCCGTCGCGCGCGGCCTCGCAGACCGTGTCCGCGATGAGCGCGGTGGCCTCCGGGACGTTGAGCCGGAGTCCGCGGGCCCTGCGGGCCCTGGCCAGTTCCGCGGCGCTGCGCAGCAGCAGCCGGTCGCGCTCCGTAGGGGTCAGCCGCACGCCGATCCACCACCTTTGAAGTCGATGGGTTAGAGCATCACTCTAACTCTTCATTTCTCTGCAATGAAGCATTGACCTGAGACATGGGCTTGGGCCACATTGAGTGCCGCTCAAACAAATGCGAACCACCCCCCGCCCTGCCAAGGGAGTCCCCACATGCCCATCGAACAGCGCGGAGTCGACACCATCCCCGAGGAGGAGCGGACGAGCGGTCCCCGTGACCTGATCTCGATCCTGCTCGGCTCCAACCTCTGCCTCGGCGTGATCGTCTTCGGCTGGCTGCCCCCGTCGTTCGGACTGGGCCTGTGGCCCTCGGTCACGGCCATCGTGACCGGCACGCTGGTCGGCATCGCCTTCACCGCGCCGCTGGCGCTGGTGTCGCTGCGCACGGCGACCAACCTCTCCACCTCCAGCGGCGCCCAGTTCGGCGTCCGCGGCCGGCTCGTCGGCTCCGTCGTCGGCCTGCTGCTCGCCCTCGGCTACACGGCGCTCACCCTGTGGATCGGCGGCGACGTGATGGCCGCCACCCTGTCCCGGCTCGTCGGTCTGCCGGACACCGGTGTCACGCGGGCCGCGATGTACGGCGTACTGGCCGCCTTCACCGTGGTCGGGGCCGTCTTCGGCTACCGGCTGCTGCTGCGCATGAGCAAGATCCTGTCCATCGGCATGGTGGTCCTGCTCGCCGTCGGCCTGTACGCCTACGCCCCCGGCCTCACCACCGCCGCGCCGCCGCAGACCCCGTACCTGCTCGGCTCCTTCTGGCCGACCTGGCTGCTCGCCGCCGTCGCCGCCGGGCTCAGCGGCCCCGTCGCCTTCATCACCCTGCTCGGCGACTACACCCGCTACATCTCCCCGAGCCGGCACAGCTCCCGCAAGGTGTTCTGGGCCACCGGTCTCGGCCTGCTGATCGGCCTGCTGATACCGCAGCTGTTCGGCACCTACACCGCCCTCGCCGCCAAGGCCGGCGCCGACTACGCCGGGCCCCTCGTCGAGGCCGCGCCGTTCTGGTACCTGCTTCCGCTGCTCGCCGCCGCCGCGGCCGGCTCGGTGGGCAACGCCGGGCTGATGCTCTACTCCATGGGCCTCGACCTCGACGCCATCGTGCCCAAGGCCACCCGGGCCAAGGCCACGCTGGTCGCCGCAGGCATCGCCACCGGCTTCGTCTTCATCGGCTCCTTCGAGTGGGACGTGCAGTCCGCGATGACCTCGTTCGTCCTGCTGCTGACCGCGATCGGCACCCCGTGGGCCGTCATCACCCTGACCGGCTACGTCCGCTGCCGCGGGCAGTACGACGCCGACGCCCTCCAGGTCTTCAACCGCCGCTCGGTGGGCGGGATCTACTGGTACCGCGGAGGCTGGAACGTGGCCGCGACGCTCTCCTGGGCCGTCGGCGCCGGCGTCGGGCTGCTCGCCGTGACCACCCCGTTCTACGAGGGCCCGCTGCTCGCCCTGACCGGCGGAGTGGACTGCTCCTTCGTCCTCTCCGGCCTGGCGGGCGGCCTGCTCTACACGGCCCTCACCGCCGGGCGCTCCCCCGCCCCGGTCCCCGCTCCCGCCGCCCCCGCCGAGGAGCCGGCCGCCGTCTGACCGTGCCCCGTACGCACGAAGCCCGCTCCCGGATCCGGGAGCGGGCTTCGTGCGTGTGCGGGCCGCGGGCCGCGGATGCGGACTAGCCGAGCGGGTGCATCCAGCCGTGGGTGTCGGCGGTGTGGCCGGTCTGGAGGTCCAGCAGCGCCTTGCGGAGCTTCATGGTGACCTCGCCGGGCTCGCCGCTGCCCTGGGTCCAGTTGGCGCGGTCGGACTTCACCGAGCCGACCGGGGTGATGACCGCGGCGGTGCCGCAGGCGAACACCTCGGTCAGGGTGCCGTTCTCGTTGTCGCGCTTCCAGTCCTCGGTGGAGATACGTCCCTCCTCGGCGGTGTAGCCGAGGTCGCGGGCGATGGTGAGGAGCGAGTCGCGGGTGATGCCCGGCAGGAGCGAGCCGGTCAGCTCCGGGGTGACGATGCGGTCGCCGTACACGAAGTACAGGTTCATGCCGCCCATCTCCTCGATCCAGCGGTGCTCGACGGCGTCGAGCCAGACCACCTGGTCGCAGCCGTGCTCGGCGGCCTGCGCCTGGGCGACGAGGGAAGCCGCGTAGTTGCCGCCGGTCTTGGCCGCGCCCGTACCGCCCTTGACGGCGCGGACGTACTCCTCGGAGAGCCAGACCGAGACGGGCTTGACGCCGCCGGGGAAGTACGCGCCAGCGGGCGAGGCGATGACCATGAAGAGGAACTCGTTGGCCGGGCGGACGCCCAGGCCGACCTCGGACGCGAACATGAACGGCCGCAGGTACAGGGAGGCTTCGCCGGACGAGGGCACCCAGGCGCTGTCCTGCTTGATGAGCGCGTCGCAGGCCTCGATGAAGAGCTCGGCCGGCAGCTCCGGCATCGCCATGCGGCGGGCGGAGGCCTGGAACCGCTCGGCGTTGGCCTGCGGGCGGAAGGAGGCGACGGTTCCGTCGGGCTGGCGGTAGGCCTTGAGGCCCTCGAAGATCGTCTGCGCGTAGTGCAGGGTCATGTTCGCCGGGTCCATCGACAGCGGCGCGTACGGGACCAGCTCGGCGTCGTGCCAGCCGCGGCCCTCGGTCCACTTGATCGTCACCATGTGGTCGGTGAAGTGGCGGCCGAAGCCGGGGCTGGCCAGGATCGCTTCGCGCTCCGCATCGGACAGCGGGTTCGAGGAGGGCTTGAGCTCGATCGTGGGCGTCGTCATGAGTGCTTGTCCTTCACCGGTTGTGTATGGCGGACCGCGCTCACGGCGTACCAGGACGTCCGAGCTTCCCCGCATTCCGCGGTCTCGCGTTCGATTATCGCGCGCAAGGTGCCTTCGGTGAAGCGGGGTAATGCGGCCCAGGGGAGATGGTGGCACCCGGGGCCGCACAGGAAAAGCCGCCGGGTGCGTTGATCGCGCGACCCGGCGGCTTCCTGAGGTGGAGCTGCCGGGTCAGCCGGCTACCCGAGCGGCGAGCGCGTCGCCGATCTGGTCGGTGGTGCGGAAGGTGCCGTCGCGCTCCGCCAGGTCGGCGGAGACCGCGTCCTCGATGCGGACGGCCTGGTCCTCGTGGCCGAGGTGGCGCAGCAGGAGGGCAACGGAAAGGATCGTGGCGGTCGGGTCGGCCTTGCCGGTGCCCGCGATGTCCGGGGCCGAGCCGTGGACGGGCTCGAACATGGACGGGAAGGCGCCGGTCGGGTTGATGTTCCCGGAGGCGGCGAGGCCGATTCCGCCGGTCACGGCGGCGGCCAGGTCGGTGAGGATGTCACCGAAGAGGTTGTCCGTGACGATGACGTCGAAGCGCTCGGGCTGGGTGACGAAGAAGATCGTCGCGGCGTCGACGTGCAGGTAGTCGGTGGTGACTTCGGGGTACTCCTGGCCGACCTTGTCGAAGATGTTCTTCCACATGTGGCCCGCGTACACGAGGACGTTGTTCTTGTGGACCAGCGTCAGCTTCTTGCGCGGCCGGGAGTTGGCCCGCTCGTACGCGTCACGGACGACGCGCTCCACGCCGTACGCGGTGTTGATGCTGACCTCGGTGGCCACCTCGGCGGGGGTGCCGGTGCGCAGGCTGCCGCCGTTGCCGGTGTAGGGGCCTTCGGTGCCCTCGCGGACCACGACGAAGTCGATGTCCGGACGGCCGGCGAGCGGGGTGGCCGTGTTGGGGAAGAGCTTCGACGGACGCAGGTTGATGAAGTGGTCGAAGGCGAAGCGGAGCTTCAGCAGCAGGCCGCGCTCCAGGACGCCCGACGGAACCGACGGGTCGCCGATGGCGCCCAGCAGGATCGCGTCGTGGTGCTTGAGGGCCTCCAGCTCCGCGTCCGGGAGGGTCTCACCGGTGCGGTGCCAGCGCTTGGCGCCGAGGTCGTACTCCTTGGTCTCCAGCTTCACATCCTGGGGCAGGACCGCGGTAAGGACCTTGAGGCCCTGAGCCACGACTTCCTGGCCGATGCCATCACCGGGGATCACTGCGAGATTGATGCTGGTCGACATGTCGGAACCGTACTCCCTGTCCCAGCCCTCAGACATCTTGCGTCCACCATGTGGACGCAAGATGTCCCCGGACCGGGCGCTCAGTGGCCGGTCGAGCCGCCGTTGTCCCGCCGGTCCAGGGCGCGCTGCAGCGCGGCGGCGGCGTTCTTGCGGTCGGCGTCGGCGGAGGAGGCCTGGCGGACGCGGCGGGGTGCGGTGGTGGGGGTCATGGTGATCGACTCCTTGAGATCACGGCGTGGCGGGGCCACGGATGAGGGGTTCCTTCAAGGCGCCGGAAGAGGCGGGGAGCAGTGCGCCGCAGGGGTTGCCTGCCAAAGGGCGCGCGCTCTCGACCGCCATTCGCCGGATCAGCGAGACGTTCGGCTTCTACAAAGCTAGGGCAGCTCCGGTTGTATGTCTCCGCAATTACTCGGGCTTCCTACTATCTGAGACAGCCAACCCTCTGAAAGCCCCTCTCCAGGGCATCCGTTTCAGCCTGCCTCGGAGCGAAGTTCCCTGATCAGAGCCCTTACGCCGAAGGTGGCGGCCAATTCCGGCGTGGTGACGTATCCCACGCGTCTCACCGGCCCCGAAGGGCCCAGTCCGGTGATGTCGACGGCCTCCGTGGCCTCGCGGAGCGACAGCTCGGGCAGGATCGCCATGCCGAGCCCGCGCCCGACCATGGTGAGCACCATCCCGTCGTCCTCCGCCTTGACGGTGGCGCTCGGGATCCAGTTCTGGGCCCGCCACCAGTCGCGGGTGTACGAGCCGCAGTTCTCGTCCCAGTCGAGCAGGGGCAGTGTCTTCGGGTCCGGGTGTCCGGCCGGGTGGACCAGCGCGTACGCCTCCTCCCGGAGCACCCCGGTCAGCAGGCCCGCCGCACCGCCCTCCGGTACGGGCCCGGTCGCGTTCAGCGTGGCGATGCCGAGGTCGGCGCGGCCGGCGGCCACCTCCCCGGCCGTGCCGGCGCCGAGCTCGCGCACCACCCGTACCTCGGGGCGGAGGCCGGGGTGGCGGGCTTTGAGCCGTTCCAGGGCCGGGGGCAGCAGGTGCAGGGCCGCGCTGCGGAATGCCGCGATGCGCAGCACCCCGTCGGCCGCCCTGTCCCGGCCGGCGGCGCGCGCTTCGGCGCCGAGGACCTCGTACAAGCGCAGGATCCGGCGGGCGAGGCCGACGGCCCGCTCCCCCGCCGGGGTGGGCGAGGCCCCGGTGCGCCCGCGGTCGAAGAGCACCGCGCCGACCTTGGCCTCGCTGCCGCGCACGGAGTGCGACACGGCCGACTGGGTGAGGCCGAGCCGGGCGGCCGCGGCGGAGAAGCCGCCGGTCTCGGCGACGGCGACCAGGATCCGGAGTTCGTGCGGAGCGAGCTCGGCACTGCTTCCCGCCATGGGCGCTTCCACCTCGTTCTATGAGCGGTGTTCATGGATGTGCGGCTTCCATGAACGCAACCCTCTGCCCGCGCCGTTGATTCCTTCCTAACGTCCTCGCCATGACCACGAACCACACCGCTCACACCGTCCACCAGATCGCCCGCCCCACCGGCTTCCCCGCCGCGACGGACTTCGCTTGCGTCGAGACCCCGGTCCCCTCCCCCGCTCCGGGCACCGCCCTGGTGGAGAACCTGCTGCTCTCGGTGGACCCGTACCACCGCGGGCTGATGGACGGCGACGAGGGCGGCTTCGATCTGAACACCCCGCTGGAGGGCCGCTCGGTGGGCCAGGTGCTCGCCTCCCGCGACCCGGGGCTGCGCGAGGGCGACCTGGTCTTCCACCGCGAGGGCTGGCGCACCCACGCCCTCGTCGCGCTCGGCGTGAACGGCGCCCGGAAGCTGCGCGGCCATCAGGGCGTCCCACTGGAGGCGTACCTGAGCATCCTCGGCGGGACCGGCCTGACCGCGTACGCCGCACTGACCCGGACCGCGGCCCTGCGCGAGGGCGAGGACCTGTTCGTCTCCGCCGCCGCCGGCGGGGTCGGCACCGCGACCGGCCACATCGCCCGGCTGCTGGGCGCCCGCCGGATCATCGGCAGCGCGGGCTCGGCGGCGAAGGTCCGCCACCTCACCGGCGTGCTCGGCTTCGACGCGGCGTTCGACTACCACGACGGGCCGGTCGGCGAGCAGCTCGCGCAGGCCGCACCCGACGGCATCGACGTGTACGTGGACAACGTGGGCGGGGACCACCTGGCGGGCGCCATCGACGTGCTGCGCGAGTACGGGCGGATCGCCTGGGTCGGCGGGATCTCGATGTACAACGGGGACCGCTCGCCGGCGGCACCCCGCAACCTCTTCGAGGTCGTCCACAAGTCGCTGCGCCTGGAAGGGGTATTGGTTCGCAATCACACCAATCTGCAGGATGAGCTGGAAGACTTCCTGGTCCCCCATCTGCGCAGCGGCCGTGTGGGCACGGACACCACCGTTGTCCAGGGAATAGATCACACGGTGGATGCCTTCCTCGGCATGCTCCGGGGGGACAATCTGGGCAAGATGCTCGTCCGTCTCGGGGACTGATTCCGGCCAACCGGATGTTCACCGAGTTCTTGCCGCACGGATGTAGACCTTTGGCCCGGCGCCCGCCACTCTTTCCGTCAATGTGCCAGCGGGGCACGTGAGTTGGAGGCGAGTAGCCAGTGACACCGATCAGCCGCAGAGGTTTCGTGGGAATCGGCGCCGGGCTGATGGCCGGGGCCGCCCTGCCGGCGATCGCGCCGACGTCGGCGGCCGCGGCCGCCGCGGGCGGCACGATCACCGACGTGAAGCACGTGGTGATCCTGATGCAGGAGAACCGCAGCTTCGACCACTACTTCGGCAGGCTGAAGGGTGTCCGCGGCTTCGGCGACCGTGCCGCCGGCAACATCCCGGGCGGCTGGAGCACGTTCAACCAGCCCAACTGGGGCGGCCGCCAGTACCCGTGGAAGCTGTCCGCCACCCCGGCGGCCGGCGGGGTGGACGGCGAGACCCTCGCCCAGTGCAACGGCGACCTCCCGCACAGCTGGACCTCGCAGCACGCAGCCTGGAACAAGGGCCGGATGGACAACTGGGTGATGGGGGTCGGCAACACCCGCACCCTCGGCTACCTGGACCGCGGCGACATACCGTTCCACTACGGGCTCGCCGACAACTACACCGTCTGCGACGCCTACTTCTGCTCCACGCTGAGCGCGACCGGCCCCAACCGCACCTTCCTGTGGAGCGGCAAGGTCGACGCGGGCAGCAAGGACGGCGGCGACGAGTCCGGGCTGACCTGGGAGACGTACGCGGAGGCCCTCCAGCGGGCGGGCATGAGCTGGAAGGTCTACCAGAACGCCCAGGACAACTACGGGGACAACGGCCTGGCCTACTTCAAGAAGTTCACGGACGCGGCGCCCGGCAACCCGCTGTGGGACCGCGGCATGGGCTCCGTCCCGAAGGTCACCGGCTCCACCCCCGACGACATCGCGGCCGCCATCCGGGCGGACGTGGTCGCCGGCACCCTGCCCCAGGTCTCCTGGGTCGTGGCGAACGAGGCCTTCTCGGAGCACCCGTACGCCCCGCCCGGCGACGGCGCGCACTTCGTGGACCTGGTCTACCGGGCGCTGGCCGCGAACCCCGAGGTCTTCGACTCCACCGTCCTCTTCCTGAACTACGACGAGAACGACGGCTTCTTCGACCACGTCCCGCCGCCGGTCGCCCCGCCCGGCACCCCGGACGAGTACATCGACGGCATCCCGGTGGGCCTCGGATTCCGCGTGCCGATGCTGGTCATGTCCCCGTGGACGCGCGGCGGCTGGGTGAGCTCGGAGGTCTTCGACCACACCTCCGTGCTCCGCTTCATGGAGACCTGGACGGCGGCCCTCGGCACCCCGGCGGCCTGCCCGAACATCAGCGCCTGGCGCCGCAGGGTGGTGGGCGACCTGACGGGCGTCTTCGACTTCGCCCACCCGGTGTACGGGGTGCCGTCCGGGCTGCCCTCGACCGCGAAGGTCATCGGCCAGTCGACCTGCGGCCCGCTGCCCAACCCGGCGCCGCAGGACAACGCGCTCCCGGCGCAGGAGGCCGGTACGCGCCCGGCGCGGGCCCTTCCGTACCAGGTGAACGGCAATCTGGACCGCTTCGAGTTCGGCGCGGCCGGCCAGATCCTGGCCTGGTTCTCGATGACCAACCAGGGGGCGCAGGCGAAGCGGGCGGCGCACTTCTCGATCCACCCGCACCAGTACCGGGACACGACGGCCTGGCAGTACACGGTCGACCCGGGCGCGACGTCGACGGACTGGTTCAGCATCGGGCTCGGCAGCGGCTCCGGGAAGTACGACATCTCGATGTACGGGCCGAACCGGTTCCTGCGCCGGTTCATCGGCGACGCCTCGAAGGCGGGCAAGGCGATCGAGGTGGCGGCCCGCTTCGCGGTGGAGCCGGGCACGGGCAAGACGGCGATCTGGTTCAAGATGACGAACACGTCGGCCGCGCCCGTCACGTTCACGATCCGCTCGAACGCCTACCGCTCGGACGGCCCGTGGACGTACACCGTCCCGGCGAACTCCTCGCGCGAGGACTACTTCAACGCGGTCGCCTACAACAAGGGCTGGTACGACTTCACGATCCTCGCGGACAACGACGGCACCTGGTCGCGCCGCTACACGGGGCACATCGAGACGGGCGCGCCCAGCATCAGCGGCTCGTAGCACCGGCGGTCACAGCACGTCTCCGTTGCGCCAGTCGAACCACAGCCCCAGCGGCGGGGTCCGGCAGGACCCCGCCGCCGGGCACCCACAGGTACGTCGCCGCCGGGGGCGTGCTCGAAGTCCTCGTCCGAGAACTCCCCGTCGAAGGCCTCATCGGGCAGGGCGCGTACCTCGCCGAGGACGTCCGCGCCGAGCTGCGAGGTGTGGGCGAGACGGGCGCGGGTGTCGCTCATGCCTCCAGTCTGCCGCGCAGCCGGGCGAGGTCCGCGCAGCTCAGGCCTGCCGCCCGCAGATACTCCTGCGGCTTCAGCCAGGCCGCGGTGGAGCGGGCGAGCTCGTGGACGGTGGCGCCCAGGCCCGCCGTGTACTCCTCGATCCCGGCGGAGTCGTACGGACGGCCCTGCGCGGCGTACATCGCCCGCACCCTGGGTTCGCTCAGCCCGTGGTCGGCGGCGATCTCCTCCGGGTCTGCACCGGCCAGCCTGAGCAGGACCAGCGCGATGATCCCCGTACGGTCGCGGCCCAGTCCGCAGTGGAACGCCACTCCCCCGGGCGGGGCATCGGCGATCGCACGGGCGACGGCGCCCACGCGATCCGGGAACCGTTCCAGGAAAGGCCGGAAATACGCGGGGGTTCCGAAACCCGGAGTGCCCCACCAGACGTCCCAGAAGTCCCGGTGCTCGATCCCGTCGAGGGGGATCCGCAGCGTGGTCAGCCCGGCCGGCCGCGCGGAGTGGTCCACCGCGGCCTCGTCGTCGTTGCGCAGGTCGACGACGGTCCGGATGCCGTGCCGGGTCAAGCTGGTCCAGCCGTGCGCGGTGAGCGCGTCGAGCCGGTCGGCGCGGACCGCGGCCCCCGGCGCGACCCGCCCCACGCCCCCCAGATCCCGCACGTTGAAGCAGCCGTCCCACTCCAGGAATCGACCGGTGGTCGCCATGCGCATAGCCCCCCTGTCAGTACACAACGGACAGTGGGTCATGACGCGGCCCTGGTCCCGCACGGTTCCCGGCGTGAAGATCTGTCCATGTCGCCCGAGACGCAGCAGTGGACCCCGACCCATGGCGAGCCGTATCGCCCCGTCACCTACCGGCCGGAGCGGATGCCGAGCGGGGAATCGCTCGCGCGCTCCGCGGAGTTGCGGGCGCGCATGGGCGAGCGGCGGACCGTCCGCCGGTTCTCCCCCGACCCCGTTCCGGAGCAGGTCATCCGGGACGCCATCGCGTGCGCCGCGACCGCGCCGTCGGGGGCCCACCAGCAGCCGTGGACCTTCGTACTGGTCAAGGACCAGGCCGTGCGCCGACAGATCCGCGACGCCGCCGAGCAGGAGGAGCTGCTCTCCTACGACGGCCGCCTCGGCGACGAGTGGCTCGCCGCCCTGCGCCCCCTGGGGACGGATGCCGTGAAGACCCATCTCACCGACGCCCCGGGCCTGATCGTGGTGTTCCAGCAGCGCTACTGGCTCGGCCCGGACGGCACCAAGCGCAAGCACTACTACGTCGACGAATCGGTCGGCATCGCCGTCGGCATGCTCCTGACCGCCCTCCACCTCGGCGGCCTCTCGGCCCTGATCCACACGCCGAGCCCGATGCGCTTCCTCTCCCACGTCCTGCACCGCCCGGAGAACGAGAAGGCCTTCGCGGTCATCCCGGTCGGCTACCCCGCCGACGACTGCGAGGTCCCGGACCTGCTGCGCAAAACACTCGACCAGGTCATGGTCGAGGTCTGACACCAGGGGCGTCAGGCCTCGGACCCCCCGGAGGCCTCCGCCGCCTCGCGGACGCGGGTCAGCAGGGCCGTCAGGGTGCCCTGCTCCGCCGGGGTCAGCGGGGCGAGGAACTCCGCGTTGGCCGTTTCGGCCAGGGCCGCGCAGCGGGTGAGGGCGGCCGTGCCCGCCGGGGTGAGGGTGATCGCGTTCTTGCGGCGGTCCGCCGGGTCCGGGGCGCGCAGGACGAGGCCGGCGCCTCCCAGGTGGTTCAGGAGGCCGACCAGGTCCTTGGGGTCGATGCCGAGGCGGCGGCCGAGGTCGGCCTGGGCCACCGGGCCGTAGTCGGCGGTCGCCGCCAGTACCGCGTGGTGGGCGAGCTTCAGCCCCTCCGCGGCGAGCGCCTCGGCGACCAGGCTGCGGCCGCGGGCCGCGACCCGGCCGGCGAGCCAGCTCGGCAGGGACTGGATGTGTGCGAGGGCCGGCGTCATGGGCCCAGCCTAGCAATTCATTGGCATTCCCCACGATCTCCCATATCGTTGGGACTCCCAATGAATCCCACATGGTCCGGGAGGCCCTGTGCTGCGCATCCGTTACGCCGTCCCCGGCGGGCCCGAGGTGCTGTTCGCCGAGGAGGTGCCCGTGCCCGCACCCGGGCCCGGGGAGCTGCTCGTGCGGGCCGAGGCCGTCGGGGTCACGCTGCCCGTCGTCCGCAAGGTGCGGGAGGCCTCCGAGCCGATCGCGCTGGGCGGGGAGGTCGCCGGGACGGTGACCGCGCTCGGCGAGGGAGTGACGGGCTTCGCCGTCGGGGAGCGCGTCACCGGGCTGTGCTTCGGCCACGGCTACGCCGAGTACGCCGTCCTGCACACCGCCATGGCCTCCCGCGTGCCCGGCGGAGCCACCTCGGTGGACGCGGTCGCGCTCATGCGCAGCGGGCTCGTCGCCCGCGGCGCGTGGGAGGCCGGGCGGGTCCGGTCCGGGGAGTCGGTCCTGGTCACGGCCGCCGCGAGCGGGGTCGGCAGTCTGGCGCTGCAGCTGGCCCGGGCGGGCACGACCGGCCGGGTGGTGGCCGCCGTGTCCAGCCCGGACAAGGCGGACTTCGTGCGCGGTCTCGGCGCCGACGACGTGGTGCTGTACGAGGACCCCGCATCCTGGGGCGACCCCTACGACGTGGTGCTCGACGGCGTCGGCGGCGAGCTGCTCGGCCCGGCCGTCCGGGCCCTGGCCACGGAAGGGCGGCTGGTGGCGTACGGCTCCGGCGGCGGCACGGTGGAGGCGTACGAACTGCTGGTGCGCGGCGCCTCGGTGACCGGCTTCCAGATCCGGGCGATCGCGCAGGGCCGGCCCGAGGTGTACGAGAGCTGGCGGCGGGCGCTGTGGGAGGCGTACGCGGAGGGAACGCTGCGCCCGGCCGTGCACGAGGAGATCCCGCTGGCCGAGGCGGCCCGCGCGCACCGGCTCGTCGAGGAGCGGCGCAACCTCGGCAAGGTGGTCCTGGTCCCCCGAGGCCCGGGGTCCACTGGAACCGCCCCCGATCCGGACTTGGGGGTACCGGAACGGGGGCGGGGTCGCTGGGGCCGGTGTCAGCCCATGTGCGGGTAGCCGTACTCGGTCGGCGGAACCAGCGTCTCCTTGATGGAGCGGGTCGACACCCAGCGGGTCAGGTTGCTGGCGGCACCGGCCTTGTCGTTGGTGCCCGAGGCCCGGCCGCCGCCGAAGGGCTGCTGACCGACGACGGCGCCGGTCGACTTGTCGTTGATGTAGAAGTTGCCCGCTGCGAAGCGGAGCTTCTGCATCGCGTCCGCGGCCGCGTAGCGGTCGGCGGCGATGATCGAACCGGTCAGCGCGTACGCCGAGACGGACTCCATCTGCGCGAGCATCGCGTCGAAGTCGGCGTCCTCGTAGACGTGGACGGCCAGGATCGGGCCGAAGTACTCGGTCGTGAAGACCTCGTTCTCCGGGTCCGTGCAGGCGATGACGGTCGGGCGGACGAAGTAGCCCTCCGAGTCGTCGTACGTGCCGCCCGCGATGATCGTGCAGGTCGGGTCGGCCTTGGCCCGGTCGATCGCGGCCTTGTTCTTCGCGAACGAGCGCTCGTCGATGACGGCGCCGATGAAGTTGGTCAGGTCGCGGACGTCACCCATGGTGATGCCGTCGACCTCGGCCGCGAAGGCCTCCTTGAAGCCGTCGTTCCAGATCGAGGCCGGGACGTAGGCGCGGGAGGACGCCGAGCACTTCTGGCCCTGGAACTCGAAGGAGCCGCGGGTCAGGGCGGTCTTCAGGATCGCGCGGTCCGCCGAGGGGTGCGCGACGACGAAGTCCTTGCCGCCGGTCTCGCCGACCAGGCGCGGGTAGGAGCGGTACTTCTCGATGTTGTTGCCGACCGTCTTCCACAGGTACTGGAAGGTCTTGGTCGAGCCGGTGAAATGGATGCCGGCCAGTTCGGGGTGGTTCAGGGCCACCTCGGACACGGCGATGCCGTCGCCCGTCACCAGGTTGATGACGCCCTTCGGCAGGCCGGCCTCCTCCAGAAGCTCCATCAGGAGGACCGCGGAGTGGGTCTGCGTCGGGGACGGCTTCCAGACGACCACGTTGCCCATCAGGGCGGGGGCGGTCGGCAGGTTGCCGGCGATGGCCGTGAAGTTGAACGGCGTGATCGCGTAGACGAAGCCCTCGAGCGGGCGGTGGTCGCTGCGGTTCCACACACCGGCGGAGTTCGCCACCGGCTGCTCGGCCAGGATCTGGCGGGCGAAGTGGACGTTGAAGCGCCAGAAGTCGACGAGCTCGCACGGGGTGTCGATCTCGGCCTGCTGCGCGGTCTTCGACTGGCCCAGCATGGTGGAGGCGGCCAGCTTCTCGCGCCACGGGCCGGACAGCAGCTCGGCGGCGCGCAGGATGATCGCGGCGCGGTCGTCGAACGACATCGCGCGCCAGGCCGGGGCGGCGGCCAGGGCGGCGTCGACGGCCTCCTGGGCATCGGCCTGCGTGGCGTTGGCGTAGGTGCCGAGCACGGACTTGTGGTCGTGCGGCTGGACCACGTCGAAGCGCTCGCCCCCGCCCATGCGCTTGACGCCGTTGATCGTCATCGGCAGGTCGATCGGGTTCTCGGACAGCTGCTTGAGCTGCGCTTCGAGACGCGCGCGCTCGGCGCTGCCCGGGGCGTACGAGTGGACCGGCTCGTTGACCGGGGCGGGGACCTGGGTCACAGCATCCATGGGTCTGGTAACTCCTTGACCTAGTTCTTGGTGATCATCGAGCGGAGGAAGAACAGGAGGTTGGCCGGCTTCTCGGCGAGGCGCCGCATGAAGTAGCCGTACCAGTCCGTCCCGTACGCGGTGTAGACGCGCATGCGGTGGCCCTCGGCGGCGAGCCGCAGGTGCTCCTCGCTGCGGATGCCGTACAGCATCTGGAACTCGTACTCGTCCAGCTTGCGCCCGGCCGTGCGGGCGAGCTCCTGGGCGATGGCGATCAGGCGCGGGTCGTGCGACCCGATCATCGGGTAGCCCTCGCCCTCCATCAGCGTCTTCAGGATGCGGACGTACGCCTTGTCGATCTCCGCCTTGTCCTGGTACGCGACCTCGGCGGGCTCCTTGTACGCGCCCTTCACGATCCGGACGCGGCTGCCGGCGGCGGCCAGGCGGCGGGCGTCGGCCTCGGTGCGGAAGAGGTACGCCTGGATCACGCAGCCGGTCTGCGGGAAGTCCCGCCGCAGCTCCTCGTGGATGGCGAACATCGAGTCGAGGGTGGTGTGGTCCTCGGCGTCCAGCGTGACGGTGGTGCCGATGGCCGCGGCGGCCTCGACGACCGGGCGGACGTTGGCGAGCGCGAGCTCGTGGCCGCCCTCCAACGCCTGGCCGAACATCGACAGCTTGACGGACATCTCGACCGTCTCGCCCAGCTCCAGGCCCGCCAGGTGCTCGATGAGTTCGAGGTAGGCGTCGCGCGCGGCGTGGGACTGTTCCACGGTGGTGATGTCCTCGCCGACCACGTCGAGCGTGATTTCGAGGCCCTTCCGCGTGAGGTCCTTGACGATCGGGATGACCTGGTCGACCGTCTCGCCGGGGATGAAGCGGGTCACCACGGGCTTGGTCACGGGGGCGGCAGAGACGATTCGGCGCATCTTGTCGCTGCGTGAAGCGGCGAGGATCGCGGGACCCAGCACGGGGCACCTCCAACAGGTGGCAGAAGCAAGCGGACGGCCTCCGCGGGGGTGGGCGGGGGACGCACGGGAAAACGCGAGTAAAACCACCGTGAAACCTAAGGATCGCTTTGATCCTCTGCCATCGACAGCTGTCACGCATCCCTGTACCCAATCTCATACATCTGTCTGAAGACCGGGTTTCCGGGTGGGAGAATGTCCGGGTGAAGGGCGATTACCAGGACCTGGTCGATGAGATCTCGGCGCTTCTCGGTGCCCCGGCGACGCTGGAGAACCGGGATTTCCGCCTCATTGCCTTCGGCGCGCACGACAGCGACGGCGACGGCGGCGAACTCGTCCTGGACCCGGTGCGCACCAGCTCGATCCTGACCCGGCAGTCGACGGCGGCCGTCCGGGCCTGGTTCGAGGCCTTCGGGATCGCACGGGCCACCGGGCCGGTACGGATCCCGGCGGCGCCGGACGCGGGGGTCTTCCGGGGCCGGATCTGCCTGCCGGTGCGCTACCGGGGGATCGTCCAGGGCTACGTGTGGCTCCTCGACCAGGAGCCGGGCCCCGGGCCGGACGTCCTGGCGGCGGCCATGGAGGTGGCCGAACGGATCGGGATCCTGCTCGCCGAGGAGGCGAAGGCCGGGGCCGACCTGTCGCGGGAGTTCCGGGCGGTGCTCACGGCCGGGCGGGGCGCGCAGGACACGGCGGCGGTCGCACTCCGGGGAGTGCTGGGCCCGGGGGCGGACGGGCTGCACGCGGTGGTGTGCGTGACGCCGTGGGCCGGCGAGGCCCCGGCGTCGGTACCGGGCGCGGCGGCGGTGTGCACCGTCCCCTGGCCGGGGCTCGGGAACGAGGGCGGGCCGGCCCGCCGGGCCGGTGCGGGTCCCGCGTCCGAAGCCGGGTCGGCCACCGGGTCCGGCTCCGCTGCCGGATCCCCTTCCGGATCCGGTTCCACGGCGGGCTCCAGGACCGGACCGGGGGCCGAGGCCGGGCCCGCCGCCGAGGCCGGGGACCGGGCGGACCGGAAGGCCGGCCAGGCACTCGCCGTACTGGTCAGACTCCGCTCGGCGGAGGTGCTCGTCCCCGCCGTGGGCGTCGCGACCCGGCTGCTGAGCCACGGCAACGCGCCGGCCAGGGGCGAGATCCGGGCGCAGCCGGGCCGCCCGGCGGCGGACGGCCGTGTTCCGGGGCACTCCCCGAACGCGCCGGCTGCTGCCGGGGTCACGGCCGCGCGGCCGCACACGGGGCCGACCGCCGGGATCGCGGAGCCCCGCCGGGGGGTGGCCGCCCTGGCCGACGCCTGGGTGGAGGCATCCGCTGCGGCGCAGGCGGCCGCGGCCCAGCCCCGGTTCGGCCCGGTGGCCCGGTGGTCGGCGATCGGTCCGTACCGGATGCTGGCCGCGCTCGCCGCCGCCGGCCTGGCGGACGACCCGGCGACCCGGGTCCTGCTCGGCCCCGCGCACCGGGAACTCGCCCGTACCGCCGAGCTGTTCCTGGACTGCGCGGGCCAGGCGGGGCGCGCGGCGGCGGCCCTGGGCATCCACCGCCAGACCCTGTACTACCGGCTCTCCCGGGTGGAGCAGCTGACCGGCCTGGACCTGGACGAGGGCGAGGACCGGCTGTTGCTCCACATGGCCCTCAAGGCGGCCCGCCTGAAGGGCTGAACGGGAGCGCCGGCGCGCCCCGTACGCGGACGACGGCGCCCGCGGCTCAGGCGGGGGCGCCGCCGCCCTTCACCATCATCTCCGCCACGCGCCGCATGCCCTCCGTCAACTCCTCCGCGGTGAGCGCGCCTTCCGGGTCGAACAGCCACTGCGCCATCACGCCGGTCAGCAGGGTTTCGTATAGCGCGCCGAGCGTCCGCTCGTCCCGCTCGTCGAGGTCGTCCTCGGGAATGCCCGCGAGCAGGGCGACGAGCCCCCTGCGGCCCTCCCCCCGCGAGGCCGTCAGCATCGCCCGCAACTCCGGGAGCCGGTCACGGCTGAGCGCGACCTCCATGCTGGCCGCCCACATCGGGGCCGACTCCTCCTGGCGTTCCATCACGCCTTCGAACACGGAGCGGAAGCGTTCCAGCGAGCCACCCTCGCCGGTGACCTCCGGGGAGAAGGAGTCGCCCCACTCCTGCGCGAGTTCGGTGTAAGCCTGCGTCAGCAGGGCGTCCTTCGAGCCGTAGTGGTAGCCGATCGACGCCAGGTTCGCGCCGGAGGCATTGACGATGTCGCGCGCTGTCGTCCGCACGAACCCCTTCTCGACCAGGCACTTCTTGGCGCCTTCGAGCAGATCTTCACGGTGTCCCATGCCCTCACCGTACCAAGACGGCCGTCACAGACAACGGTCCTACACATCCGTACTAGACAAGCGTTTATGACGCTTGTACATTGCTGCTCATGACGAACTCAGCAGCACGTCTCGCCGGCCGCCGGGAATGGACCGCCTTCACCGTCCTCCTGCTGCCCCTGCTCCTGGTCTCCATGGACGTCTCCGTCCTCTACTTCGCCATCCCCGCCATCACCCAGGAGCTCGACCCGAGCGCCACCCAGCAGCTCTGGATCTTCGACAGCTACGCCTTCGCCCTCGCGGGGCTGCTCATCACCATGGGTTCGCTCGGCGACCGGATCGGCCGCCGCAAGCTGCTGCTGCTCGGAGCGGCCGCCTTCGGGCTCGCCTCCGTCGGCGCCGCCTACGCCACCAGTGCCGAAATGCTGATCGCTGCCCGCGTGCTGCTCGGCGTCGGCGGCGCGACCCTGATGCCCTCCACGCTGGCGCTCGTACGCAACCTCTTCCAGGACGACAGGCAGCGCGGCCAGGCCATCGCCATCTGGTCCGGGGCCATGACCGGCGGCATCGCCCTCGGCTCGGTGCTGAGCGGCCTGATGCTGAACCACTTCTGGTGGGGTTCGGTCTTCCTGATCAACGTGCCCGCGATGCTGCTCCTGCTGATCCTCGTCCCCGTGCTCGTCCCGGAGTTCCAGGACCCGGCCCCCGGCCGCTTCGACCTGCTGAGCGTCCCGCTGTCGACGGCCGCCGTGCTCCCGGTCGTGTACGGCCTCAAGGAGATCGCCGCCGAGGGCCTCGAACCGCTCTACGCCGCCTCCGTGGCCGTCGGCCTCGCCTTCGGCTTCGTCTTCGTCCGCCGCCAGCGCACCCGTGACGACGCCATGGTCAGCCGGAGCCTCTTCCGGGGCCGCGGATTCGGCGCGGGGATCGCCCTCAACACCATCGCCGCCTTCGCCATGATGGGATCGGCCTACTTCACCACCCAGTACCTGCAGTCGGTGCTCGGCATGGGCACGCTGGAGGCCGCCCTGTGGAGCCTCGCCCCCTCCCTCGTCATCGGCGCCGCCGCACCGGTCAGCGCGGCCCTGGCGCAGAAGACCGACCGGGCGTACGTCATCGCCGCCGGCTTCGTCCTCGCCGCCGCCGGCTTCGCCCTGATCAGCCTGGTCGGCGGCGACTCCCTGTGGCTGCTGCTGACCGGCGCCGGCGTGCTGGCCTCCGGCCTGGTCACCGTGATGTCCCTGGTCTCCGACATGGCCCTCGCCTCGACTCCCGCCGAGAAGGCCGGTTCCGCCGCCTCCCTGCTGGAGACCGGCTCGGAGTTCGGCGGGGCGCTGGGCATGGCCGTCCTCGGCAGCCTCGGCACCGCCGTCTACCGCTCCGACCTGTCGGGTGCGGAGCCCGCCGTACAGGAGACCCTGGGCGGCGCCGTCGCCACGGCCCACCAGCTCGGCGGCAGCGCCGGCGAGCAGCTGCTGGCCCTGGCCCGAGAGGCCTTCGTGCACGGCATGCAGTACGCGGCATGGGGCGGTGCGGTCCTGCTGCTGGCGGGCGGCGTCCTCGCGGTGGCCCTGATGCGAGGGCTCCCCGCCCCGGCCCCGGCCGGGGATGCCGAGCCGGCCCAGGCCCTCGCGGGCTGATCCCCGTACGGCCGAACGGAGCAGCGGCGGAACACGAGGAAGGGCCCGGGGAGTTCCCCGGGCCCTTCGTGTACTGCCGGGCGGCCGCCGGTCGGCTGCCGCCCGCTACGGGATTCAGGCGAGGCTGACCGTGCGCGCCGAGACCGCACCGATCTCGGCGGAGATCTCCGCGACGACGTTCACCGGCACCTCTGCGTCGACGGTGAGCACGCCGAGCGCCTCGCCGCCCTCCTCGGCGCGGGCGACCTGCATGCCCGCGATGTTCAGGCCGGCCTCGCCGAGGATGCGGCCGACGGTGCCCACCACGCCCGGGCGGTCGGTGTAGCGCAGCACCAGCATCTGGTCGGCGAGCGCGAGGTCCACGTCGTACTCACCGATGCCGACGATCTTCTGCTGGTGCTTCGGGCCCGCCAGCGTGCCGGAGACCGAGACCTCCTGACCGTCCGACAGGGTGCCGCGCACGGTCACCACGTTGCGGTGGTCCGGGGACTCCGAGCTGGTGGTCAGGCGCACCTCGACACCGCGCTCCTGCGCGAACAGCGGGGCGTTGACGTAGGAGACCGTCTCGTCGACGACGTCCTCGAAGACTCCCTTGAGGGCGGAGAGTTCCAGCACCTTGACGTCGTGCTGGGTGATCTCGCCGCAGACCTCGACGTCGAGGCGGACCGCGACCTCGCCCGCAAGGGCGGTGAAGATGCGGCCGAGCTTCTCCGCGAGCGGCAGGCCCGGACGGACGTCCTCGGCGATGACACCGCCCTGGACGTTGACCGCGTCCGGCACGAGCTCGCCGGCGAGCGCGAGGCGCACCGACTTGGCGACCGCGATGCCGGCCTTCTCCTGGGCCTCGTCCGTGGACGCGCCGAGGTGCGGGGTGCACACGACCTGGTCGAGCTCGAACAGCGGGGAGTCCGTGCAGGGCTCCTTCGCGTACACGTCGAGGCCGGCTCCGGCGACGCGGCCCTCCTTGATGGCCGAGTACAGCGCGGCCTCGTCCACGATCCCGCCGCGCGCGGCGTTGACGATGCGGACGGACGGCTTCACCTTGCGCAGGGCCTCGTCCCCGATGAGACCGATGGTCTCGGGGGTCTTGGGCAGGTGCACGGTGATGAAGTCGGCGACCTCAAGGAGCTCGTCCAGCGTCAGCATCTTGACGCCCATCTGGGCGGCGCGCGCGGGCTGTACGTAGGGGTCGTACGCGACGATCTTCATGCCGAAGGCCGACATGCGCTGGGCGACCAGGACGCCGATGCGGCCGAGGCCGACGACACCGAGGGTCTTCTCGCTGAGCTCGACGCCCGTGTACTTGTTCCGCTTCCACTCGCCGTTCTTCAGGGCGGTGTTGGCCTGCGGGATGTTGCGGGCCGTCGCGACGAGCAGGCCGCAGGCGAGCTCGGCGGCGGTCACGATGTTGGAGGTCGGGGCGTTCACGACCATCACGCCGGCCTTGGTGGCCGAGGAGACATCGACGTTGTCGAGGCCGACACCGGCGCGCGCGACGACCTTCAGCTTCTTGGCGGCGGCGATGGCCTCCGCGTCGACCTTGGTGGCGGAGCGCACCAGGATGGCGTCGACGTCCACGATCGCGGGGAGCAGCTCCGCGCGGTCGGCGCCGTTGACGTGCCGGATCTCGAAGTCCGGACCGAGCGCGTCCACCGTGGCGGGCGACAGCTCTTCGGCGATGAGTACGACAGGTTTCGAGCTCACGTGGGTCCTCACAAGTCCAGTGCGGACGGCCGTCCCGACGGCCGCAGGCGGTGGAGGGGGTAGCCGCGTGGAAGACGCACGACACTGTGGGCCTGACGCGTTGTGTTGAGCAGTGTAGTGGCGGATCCCGGCCGGAATTCCGCCTGTACGGAAGGATCACCCGTCCGAGGTTGGCCGGGGTGGACAAGCCGTACTGCAGAAGGCCGGTATTCCGCCGTTCCGGTGATGGCCTGCGGGGCCGGGACGGCGCACCGTCCCGGCCCCGGGCCCCCGAGATCAGCTCTCGTCGCTGTCGACCCAGCTCATCAGCTTGCGCAGCTTCTTGCCGGTGGTCTCCAGCAGGTGCGCCTCGTCGGCCTTCTTGTACTCGTTGTACTTCGGCAGACCGGCCTTGTACTCGGCCATCCAGGTGTTGGCGAACTCGCCGCTCTGGATCTCGGCGAGGACCTGCTTCATCTCGGCCTTGGTGGCGTCGGTGATGATGCGGGGACCGGTGATGTAGTCGCCCCACTCGGCGGTCTCGGAGACCGACCAGCGCATCTTCTCCAGGCCGCCCTCGTACATGAGGTCCACGATGAGCTTCAGCTCGTGCAGGCACTCGAAGTACGCGATCTCCGGCTGGTAGCCGGCCTCGGTCAGGGTCTCGAAACCGGCCTTGACCAGGGCGGAGGCGCCACCGCAGAGGACGGCCTGCTCACCGAACAGGTCGGTCTCGGTCTCCTCCGTGAAGGTGGTCTTGATGACGCCGGCGCGGGTGCCGCCGATGCCGGCCGCGTACGAGAGCGCGAGGGCGAAGGCACTGCCCGAGAAGTCCTGCTCGACCGCGGCGATGCAGGGCACGCCTCGGCCTTCCTCGTACTGACGGCGGACCAGGTGGCCCGGGCCCTTCGGGGCGACGAGGGCGACGTCCACGTTGGCCGGGGGCTTGATGAAGCCGTAGCGGACGTTGAAGCCGTGGCCGAAGAAGAGCGCGTCGCCCTCCTCAAGGTGGTCCTTGACGGACTCCTCGTAGATCTCGGCCTGGAGCGGGTCCGGAGTGAGGATCATGATGACGTTGGCCCACGCGGCAGCCTCCGACACGGAGACGACCTTCAGGCCCTGCTCCTCGGCCTTGGCCTTGGACTTCGAGCCCTCCTTCAGGCCGACGACGACGTCGACGCCGGAGTCACGCAGCGACAGCGCGTGGGCGTGGCCCTGGCTGCCGTAGCCGATGACCGCGACCTTGCGGCCCTGGATGATGGACAGGTCGGCGTCGTTCTCGTAGAACAGCTCGGCCACTGGGATATCTCCTTGGTGCGCTGGTGTTGCTCCCACCGTACGGCGGGGAACGTGGAGGAAGTTTCTTGGTCTCGCTATGCGAGAGGCAACGCGGCCCGGGGGTGTTGCGATGCCCCGGCACCGCGGTGCCCGTTCGCTGACGTGCTCAGGCGCTGCGGTCGAGCGAGCGCAGGCTGCGGTCCGTGATGGACCGGCCGCCGCGCCCTATGGCGATCGTGCCGGACTGCACGAGCTCCTTGATGCCGAACGGCTCCAGCATCTTGAGCATCGCGCCGAGCTTGTCGGCACCGCCGGTGGCCTCGATGGTGACGGCCTCCGGGGAGACGTCGACCGTCTTGGCGCGGAACAGCTGGACGATCTCGATGATCTGGGAGCGGGTCTCGTTGTCGGCGCGGACCTTCACCAGAACGAGTTCGCGTTCGATGGCGTTGTGCGGCTCCAGCTCGACGATCTTGAGCACGTTGACCAGCTTGTTCAGCTGCTTGGTCACCTGCTCCAGCGGAAGGTCCTCGACGTTCACGACGATGGTGATGCGCGAGATGTCGGGGTGCTCGGTGACGCCGACCGCGAGGGAGTCGATGTTGAACCCGCGGCGGGAGAACAGCGCGGCGATCCGGGCGAGGATGCCGGGCGTGTTCTCGACCAGGACGGAGAGCGTGTGCTTGGACATGTGAGTCGTTCTCTCTCTGAAGGCTCTCGCGGCTCAGTCGTCTTCGTTGTCGCCGAAGTCGGGACGGACGCCCCGGGCTGCCATGACCTCGTCGTTCGAGGTGCCGGCGGCGACCATCGGCCACACCATGGCGTCCTCGTGGACGATGAAGTCGATCACGACGGTACGGTCGTTGATCGCGTTGGCCTCGGCGATGACCTTGTCCAGGTCGGCCGGGTCCTCGCAGCGCAGCGCGACGCAGCCCATCGCCTCGGACAGCTTGACGAAGTCCGGGACGCGGGTGCCCTTGCGGGGGCCGACGGACTCGCCGAGCTGGGAGCCGACGGCGTCGTGGCCCGTCTCGTCAGCGTGCAGAACGGTGCTGGAGTACCGCTGGTTGTAGAACAGGGTCTGCCACTGGCGGACCATGCCCAGCGCACCGTTGTTGATGATCGCGACCTTGATCGGGATGTTGTTCAGCGCGCAGGTGACCAGTTCCTGATTGGTCATCTGGAAGCAGCCGTCACCGTCGATCGCCCAGACGGTGCGCTCCGGCATGCCGACCTTGGCGCCCATCGCTGCGGGGACCGCGTAACCCATGGTTCCGGCGCCGCCGGAGTTCAGCCAGGTGCGGGGCTCCTCGTAGTTGACGAAGTGCGATGCCCACATCTGGTGCTGGCCGACACCGGCCGCGTAGATGGTGTGCTCGGGGGCGAGCTCGCCGATGCGCTGGATGACCTGCTGCGGTGAGAGCATGCCGTCCGCGGGGGTCTCGTAGCCCAGCGGGTAGGTCTCGCGCCAGCGACTGAGGTCCTTCCACCAGGCGGAGTAGTCCCCGGTGTTGCCCTCGGTGTGCTCGGCCTGGACCGCCTGGATCAGGTCGGCGATGACCTCGCGGGCGTCACCGACGATCGGGACGTCGACCTCGCGGTTCTTGCCGATCTCGGCCGGGTCGATGTCCGCGTGGATGACCTTGGCGAAGGGGGCGAAGCTGTCCAGCTTGCCGGTGACGCGGTCGTCGAAGCGGGTGCCGAGCGCGATCAGCAGGTCCGACTTCTGCAGGGCGGTGACGGCGGTGACCGCACCGTGCATGCCCGGCATGCCGACGTGCAGCGGGTGGCTGTCGGGGAAGGAGCCCAGCGCCATCAGGGTGGTGGTGACCGGGACCCCGGTCAGCTCGGCCAGGACCTTCAGCTCTGCGGTCGCGCCGGACTTCATGACGCCGCCGCCGACGTACAGGACGGGGCGCTTGGCCTGGCAGATGAGCTTGGCGGCCTCGCGGATCTGCTTGGCGTGCGGCTTGGTGACCGGCCGGTAGCCGGGGAGGTCCTGGGACGGCGGCCACGAGAAGGTGGTCTGCGCCTGGAGGGCGTCCTTGGCGATATCGACCAGGACCGGGCCGGGGCGGCCGGTGGAGGCGATGTGGAAGGCCTCGGCGATCGTCTTCGGGATGTCCTCGGCCTTGGTGACCAGGAAGTTGTGCTTGGTGATCGGCATCGTGATGCCGACGATGTCCGCCTCCTGGAAGGCGTCGGTGCCGATCGCCTTGGAGGAGACCTGGCCGGTGATCGCGACGAGCGGCACGGAGTCCATGTGCGCGTCGGCGATGGGCGTGACCAGGTTGGTGGCGCCGGGGCCGGAGGTGGCCATGCACACACCCACTTTGCCGGTGGCCTGCGCGTAGCCGGTCGCGGCGTGTCCGGCGCCCTGCTCGTGGCGGACCAGGATGTGGCGCACCTTGGTGCTGTCCATCATCGGGTCGTACGCCGGGAGGATGGCTCCGCCCGGGATGCCGAAGACGGTGTCGCACCCCACCTCTTCGAGAGAGCGGATGAGGGACTGCGCACCCGTGACGTGCTCAACTGCGGCGGGCTGGTGTCCGCCGGAACGGGGCCGCGGCTGCGGATGGTGGGCCCCGGTGGCCTGCTCGGTCATCGGCATTCTCTTCTCGAGGCTGAGGGTTTTACGAGGATTCGAAGGTGTGCCAGTGCAACAAAAAACCCCTCGTGCCGGGAGGCAAGCGAGGGGAGCGCGTCGGGTGCACGGAGCGGGGACGTGTTGGTCCCAGCTTCAGCCGACGCGCTTTCCAAGTACGAGAATTCGGGTGCGCATGGCACTGACCCTCCCTCCGGCGGGAGGGGGATGTCAAGTGGGTGGGACGGGCGTCTCATTATGTGAGCCTCTGCGCATGACCATCGAGCCACCGGACGAACCACCCGCCAGGGCTGGCTGGGCCGTTCCGCCCGGTACAGGGAAAGTACCGCGCACCAGCGCACGCCGCAGCCTGTACTCGTCGAGTGGGCCGGAAAAAGCCACTCCCTGGCCGTGGGTGCACCCCATTGCGCGCAGCGCCGTGACCTGTTCGGGGAGATCGACCCCGTCGGCCACCGACTGCATGCCCAGATCATTTGCGATGCGCAACAGACCAGCGGTGATCTTGTGGAGGCGGGCGGACTCGACCACGCCTTCGACCAGGCCCCTGTCCAGTTTCAGGATGTCCACGGGGAGCCGGCGCAGGGCACTGATGGCCGCGTAGCCGCTGCCGAAGCCGTCCAAGCCGATCAGGACCCCGAGCCGGCGCAGGGCCGCCAGGCGCCGCTCCAGCTCGTCGAAGGGGACTCTGGGGTCGGAAACCGTCAGTTCGATCACCAGGGACCCGGACGGCAGTCCGTGGCGGCTCAGCAGGGCCTCCACCGAGCCGGCCGGCACGGCTCCCCCGGCCGCCGCCGGGGATACCCCCGGGTCCAGCAGCCGCTGGGCGCTCATCCGGACCGCCACCGGTACGCCGTGCCCGATCCGGTGCCGCTCGGCGGCCTGCACCACGGCCTCCTCCAGCAGCCAGCGGCCCAGCTCGGCGGCCCGGGCGGGCGCTCCGGCGGGGAGCCCGGAGCGCCCGCCCGGCCCCGCCGCGGCGCCCTCGCCGTACTCGGCCACCCGGAGGAATTCCGCCGGGGTGAACAGGATCCCCTGGGCCGAACGCCAGCGGGCCTGCGCGGCCACGACCGTGACCTCGCCGGTGGCCAGCGAGACCACGGGCTGGTGCAGCAGGGCGAACTCCCCGTCGTGGAGCGCGGTACGCAGCCGCCCGGCCACCTCCGCCTTCCGGACCACCTCGGCCTGCATCCGGGGCGCGTACAGCTCGACCCGGTCCTTGCCGCCCGCCTTCGCCCGGTACATCGCGAGGTCCGCGTTGCGCATCAGGTCCGAAGGGGTGATGCCGGGGTCGGCGAAGGCCACGCCGATGCTTGCGGCGACCCGGACCTCGCTGCCGCCGATCCGGTACGGCTGGGAGAGCGTGGTACGCAGCCGGTCCGCGATCTCGTGCACCTGGTACGCGCGGGCGGTGCGGTCGCGACTGCCGTCACCCGCGATCAGTGCCGCGAATTCGTCGCCGCCGAGGCGTGCCGCGGTGTCCCCGGCGCGCACCGAGTCCTGGAGCCGGTGCGCGGCCTCGATCAGCAGCTCGTCGCCGGCCTGGTGGCCGATGCTGTCGTTGACGGCCTTGAACCCGTCGAGGTCGATGAAGAGCACGGCGGTGCTGTGGTCCCCCGCGCGCCGGCCGGTCAGGGCCTGGCGGACCCTGCGGGTGAACAGCGCCCGGTTGGGCAGGTCGGTCAGCGGGTCGTGCTCGGCGCTGTGCTGGAGCTGCGCCTGGAGGCGGACCCGCTCGGTGACGTCGCGGCTGTTGAGGATGAGGCCGCCCTGGTGGCGGTTGACGGTGGACTCCACATTGAGCCATTCGCCGCTGCCGGACTTGAAACGGCATTCGATGCGGGTGGTGGGCTCCTCGGCCGGCGGCGCGGCGAGGAAGCGGCGCACCTCGTGGACCACCCGGCCCAGGTCGTGCGGGTGGATCAGGCTGGCGAGCTCGGTGCCGACGAGCTCCTCGGCCTCGCGGCCGTAGACCCCGGCGGCCGCGGGGCTGACGTACCGCAGGGTCCCGGTCGGTGCGGCGATCATGATGACGTCGCTGGATCCCTGGACCAGGGAGCGGAAGTGGTTCTCCTTCTGGGCCAGTTCCTGTGTCAGCGCGATGTTGTCGACGAGCATGATGCCCTGCCGGATGACGAGGGCGAGCACGACCGTGCAGCCGGTGAAGACGACCACCCGGTCGACCTTCCGGCCGTCCACCACGTTGTACAGGATGCCCAGGGTGCAGACGGCTGCCGCGAGGTACGGCGTGAGGGCGGGCAGCGATCCGGTGATGGGGCGGCCGGCCGTGCGGTCGGCGCGCTGGAGCCCCGGCGTCCCCGGGTCCGGGTGGATGCGCCGGGCCCCCCACGGTGCGTACGCGAGCAGCAGCGAGCCGGCGAACCAGCCGGCGTCGAGCAGCTGCCCGGACTGGTATTCGGCGCTCAGCAGCGGTGAGGTGAACAGGGCGTCGCTGAGCACGGTCAGGGCGAGGGCCGCGATGGCGGTGTTGACGGCCGAGCGGTTGGCCTCGGAGCGCCGGAAGTGGAGCACCAGCACCATGGAGACGAGCGCGATGTCCAGCAGCGGGTAGGCGAGGGAGAGCGCGGCGCGCGGGACGCTGCCGGGGGCCCCGGACTGGGCGGTCCGCGCCGCGTGCGCGAGGGCCAGGCTCCAGGACAGGGTGAGCAGCGAGCCGCCGATGAGCCAGGAGTCGAGCCCGAGGCAGACCCAGCCGGCGCGGGTGACCGGGCGTTTGGCGAGGACGAGCAGGCCCACGATGGCGGGCGGCGCGAAGCAGAGGAACGCGAAGTCGGCGAGCGACGGCTTCGGCACGGCCTCGCCGAGGACCACCTCGTACCAGCCCCAGATACCGTTGCCGCAGGCGCCCATGAGGGAGGAGAAGGCGAAGAGGAGCCAGGCCGGGCGCTCCCGGCTGTCGATCACCCGGGCATACGTGTAGCAGGAGACGGCGGCGAGCAAGGCGGCCGCGCTGAGCCCGAAGTCCCCCATGATCTCGGCGAGCTCTTCGGACCCCCAGCCGAGGGCGGCTCCGACGGCGTACCCGCCGCTGATCACGGCGAGGAGCAGTTGCATCGCAAGGCTCCTGCCACCGCCGCCGGAGAGGGGCGGCCTGGTCAGCAGCGCCGCCCCCGGGGCACTCACCGGTCCCCCTCGCCGGCTGGTTCCGGCGCAGACCAGTCCCGGCACCGTCGCTTCCGGCGGCTGTGCCGCATCGGATCCTTCGTCCATTGGCCGTGCATCGCCCGTCGCCCCCCAAAGTGTCCGATCACTCCCCAGCGCCAGACGAATGCGCTGCAGCCCCTTGTTCCGGACGATACACCACTTTCGTCACTCAGGGACATAGGCCGTCTACGCTCCGTTACCACGCGGGGAGTTGTGGCCACTGCGTGCGTCCGGACGGATGCGGAGCGTGCGCACAGCGTGTCAGCCGGTGATCAGGACCGTGTTCTCCACGGGCTCCCCGGCGGCGAACCGCTGGAGCTGGCGGGCCACCAGACGCTTGGCCCGCGGCTCGAACGCGGTGCTGCTGCCGCCGACGTGAGGCGTGATCAGGACATTCGGAGCATGCCAGAGCGGATGCCCGGCCGGCAGCGGTTCCGGGTCGGTGACGTCGAGTGCCGCGCACAGCCGGCCCGACTCCAGTGCCGCCAGCAGCGCGGCGGTGTCGGCGACGGGGCCGCGCGCCACGTTCACCAGCAGGGCGCCGTCCTTCATCCGGGCGAGGAACGCGGCGTCGGCCAGGCCCCGCGTCGCGTCGGTCAGCGGTGTGGAGAGGATCACCACGTCGGCCTGCGGCAGGAGTTGGGGCAGATCGGCGTGAGCGTGCACGGGCCCGCGCGTGGTGGTGCGCGCCGAGCGTGCGACCCGCGTGACCCGCGCGCACTCGAACGGCGCGAGCCGGTCCTCGATGGCCGCACCGATCGATCCGTAGCCGACGATCAGTACGGACTTGTCGGCGAGGGCGTCGTAGAAGCCGGAGCGCCACTCCTCCCGGTCCTGGCCGCGCACCATGCCGGGGATGCCGCGCAGCGAGGCGAGGGTGAGGGCGAGCGCCAGCTCGGCGGTGCTCGCCTCGTGCACCCCGCGCGCGTTGCACAGCCGCACGCCGGAACGCAGGCGGTCGAGACCGCCCAGGACGTGGTCGATGCCGGCGGTCAGCGTCTGCACGACCTCCAGGTCCGGCATGCCTGCCAGCGGGCGCAGGGTGATCTCGGAGGACTTCATGTACGGGGTGACGTAGAAGACGCAGGCGGCCGGATCGGCCGGGAAGGAGTCCTCGCCGTCCCAGTGGCGGTAACGGAACGAGTCGGGGAGGCCCTCGATCTCCTCGGCTGGGAACGGAAGCCAGACGTCCGCTGTCTTTGCAGTCATGATCACGAGGCTATGCCAAGGCCAAAGGATCCTGATCAAGCCGTTAGTTTGTTTGCCGGACCGGGAGGGGGACGCACGGGTGGAGCGCAGGTCGATCGGGGCGGGGGCGCTGGCGGTGGGCGCCGTCGGACTCGGGTGCATGCCGATGAGCTGGGCGTACGCGCCCTCGCGGCGCCACGGCGAGGAGTCGCTGGCCACGGTGCACACGGCGCTGGACCTGGGGGCGAACCTGCTGGACACCGCCGACGTGTACGGGCCGTTCACCAATGAGCTGCTGCTGGGGCGGGTGCTGCGGGAGCGACGGGCGGAGGCGTTCGTGTCCGCCAAGGTGGGGCTGCGGGCGGGCGAGCAGCACGTGGTGGCGGACGGGCGGCCCGGATACGTGCGGCGGGCCTGCGACGCCTCGCTGCGGCGGCTGCGGACGGATGTCATAGACCTCTACCATCTACACCGGGTGGACCCGGACGTCCCGGTGGAGGAGACCTGGGGGGCGATGGCGGAGCTGGTGGGCGCCGGGAAGGTGCGGGCGCTCGGGTTCTGCGCGCTGGGCGCGGGTGCCGGGCCGGGTGCGGGGCGGCGCGGGGACCGTGCGTACCGGGTGACCTTGGGGCACCTGGAGCGGGTCCAGCAGGTGTTCCCGGTGAGCGCGGTGCAGGCGGAGCTGTCGGTGTGGTCCCCGGAGGCGGCGCGGCAGCTGCTGCCCTGGTGTGCGGCGCGCGGGGTGGGGTTCCTGGCGGCGATGCCGCTGGGCAGCGGGTTCCTGACCGGGACGCTCAGGCCCGGTGAGGGCTTCGAGTGGGAGGACGTGCGGGCCAGGCACCCGCGGTTCACGGCGGATTCGATGGCGGCGAACCAGGTGCTGGTGGCGGGCCTGCGGCGGGTGGCCCGGCGGCACGGACCGCACGTGACGGCGGCGCAGGTGGCGCTGGCGTGGGTGCTGGCGCAGGGTCCGCAGGTGGTGCCGGTGCCGGGGGCCGACCGGGCGCACTGGGCGGAGGAGAACGCGGGGGCGGCGGAGGTCCGGCTCACGGCCGGGGACCTGGCCGAGATCGCGGCCCTGCCTGCGGCGGTGGGGGCCTGGGACTCGGCCGGGGACTGAGCCGGGACCGGGCCGCGGGCCGGGCCCGGACAACCACTCGATCGAGTGTACGAGTGGTGGAACTTCGGGAAGTGCCGGATCTGTTGAGACGGATGGAAGGCACGATCGCAGGACCGGAGGGGAGCAGGACGATGCGATACGGACAGGCGCACAAGCTGTACGAGGGCCCGCGCACCCGGACCCGTGGAGTGCTGGCGGCGTTCGCCCTGGCCGGATGCGGGGCCCTGCTCGCGGCCGGCTGCGCACCCGCGGGCGCCCCCGGCGCCGGGGCGGGCACGTCACCACCACGCGGGGCACCCACCGCATCGGGGAGCGGCTCCGCGGGCTCCCCGTCCGGCTCCTCCTCCGCGTCCCCGGAGGCCGCCGCGCCGCCGGCCAAGGGTTCCGTGACGGTGACGGGCGAGATCGCCAAGGGCCTGGAGTCGCCGTGGGGCGTGGCCCCGCTGCCCGACGGGGACCTTCTGGTCGCCTCGCGGGACAAGGGGACGATCAGCAGGGTCAAGGCGGCCACCGGCGCGGTGACACCGATCGGCAAGGTGCCCGGGGTGGCGCCGGGCGGGGAGGGCGGACTGCTGGGGCTCGCGCTGTCGCCGTCGTTCGCCTCGGACCGGATGGTGTACGCGTACTTCACGACGGAGTCCGACAACCGCATCGCCCGGATGCGCTACGACGAGCAGAGGGACGCCGGACAGCAACTGGGCGCGCCGGACACGGTATTGCGGGGCATCCCCAAGGGCCTGGTCCACAACGGCGGCCGGATCGCCTTCGGTCCGGACAAGATGCTCTACGCGGGGACGGGCGAGACCGGTGACACCGGGCTCGCGCAGGACAAGAAGTCGCTGGGCGGCAAGATCCTGCGGATGACCCCCGACGGCCGGCCGGTGCACGGCAATCCGGAGGCGGACTCCGTCGTCTACTCCTACGGGCACCGCAATGTGCAGGGCCTGGCCTGGGACAAGGACAAACGGCTGTGGGCGTCCGAGTTCGGCCAGAACACCTGGGACGAGCTGAACCTGATCGAGCCCGGCGGGAACTACGGCTGGCCGGAGGCCGAGGGGAAGGCGGGCAAGGCGGGCCTGCGCGATCCGGTGGCCGTGTGGAAGACCGACGAGGCCTCGCCGAGCGGGATCGCCTGGGCGCAGGGATCGGTGTGGATGGCCGGGCTGAAGGGCGAACGGCTGTGGCGGATCCCGCTGGCCGGGGCGAATCCGGTGGCCGAGCCGGAGGCTTTCCTGACGGGGAAGTACGGCCGGCTGCGCACGGTGATCGCGCTCGGCGGGGACAGATTGCTGCTGGTCACGAGCGAAACGGATGGGCGCGGCTCGCCGGAGGCGGGCGACGACAGGATCCTGACACTGACAGTGCGGTGACCGACGTGGCCCCGGCGGGGGGGGGCGAAAGGCACGGTGGACGCGGTGTTCAACATGTTCGAAGAGCTCTTCAACCCGGGACGCAAGCACACGGACGAGGAGAAGAAGCGGCTGGAGCTGTCCCGGACCGACGTGAACGACGGCGATCCGGGACGCGGTCCGATAGACCTCGACTCAGGCACGGTGCTCATAGGCCCGGCGGAGCAGCCCCCGCAGGAGTGAGGGGCGCGAACAGCCGCAGCCGGTGGGCCAGGGCGGCCGCCTCGCCGCGGCCGACGACGCCCAGCTTGGCCAGGATGTTCGAGACGTGCACGCTGGCCGTCTTCGGGGAGATGAAGAGCTCCTCGGCGATCTGGCGGTTGCTGTTGCCCGCCGCGACCAGGCGCAGGACGTCCCGCTCGCGGCTGGTCAGGCCCAGGGCTTCGGCGGGGTCGGTGTCCGGTGCGGGCAGGGCCGGAGCCGGGCCTGCCTCGGTGAGCGGGAGCCGGGCCCGCTGGGCGAGCAGGGCCAGGTCCTCGCGGAGCCTGCGGGAGCCGAGCCGGTCCGCGGTGGCGTAGGCCTCGCGGAGCAGGACGGCGGCGGGCTCCCGGTCGCCGCCGGAGGCCAGCATGGCTTCGGCGAGCCGGTGGCGGGCGCGGGCCAGCAGGTACGGACGCTCCAGCGGGCGGACGGCCTGCTCGACTCCGGCCCAGTCGGCGACGGTGTCCCGGTCCTGGGCCCGCAGCAGCTCGGCCCGGAAGAACTCGGCGTGGGCCGTCCACGCGGGTACGGGGGTGGCCAGGCCGCGGGCGGCGCCGCGGAGCACGTCCAGGGCGGCTTCGCGGTCGGCGTCGGCGACCGGGAGTCCCCGGGCGTCCGCCTCGGCGGAGGCGGCGGCGAGCAGCAGCGGCCAGGCGTAGCGGTGGTGGCCGAGCGGGAAGCCGTAGGCGACGGCCTCTGCGATCTCCGCGCGGACGTCGGCTATCCGCCCCTCCCCCGCGGCGATGCCGACGGCGAGGCGGTACAGCGGTATGCGGTGCTGGGGCTGGCTGTCGTGGGTGCCGAAGTGGGCGTGGGCGGAGGCGAGTCGGGCGGACGCCTCGGTCAGTTCGCCGCGTGCCAGGGCCAGGTAGGACAGCCGTGCGGAGGCCGAGCCGCGCGGCGCCGCGCTCTGGCCGACGCTCAGGGCGCGCTGGGCCGCTTCGGCGGCCTCGTCCCAGCGGCCGAGGCTGTACAGGCTCTCGGCCATGTTCCCGCCGATCCAGGCCTCGGTGTCGAGCAGCCTCGATTTCCTGACGAGTTCGACCCCTTGTTCGGCCAGTTCCACGGCTTCGCGGGACCGGCCCATGCTTTCCAGCTGAGAGGTGAGGTTGATATGTGCACGTCCCGCCGCCATGACGAGCCCGAGTTCCGCGGCCCGCTCCCGGACCGCGAGCATCTCGGCGATACCGCGCTCGGGGTCTCCGGAGTCGGTGAGCAGGCAGCCCACCGTGATGCGGGCATTGAGCTCGATGTCCTCGGCTCCGAGCATCCGCGCGTACGCGGCGGCGCGTTCCGCGGCGGCGAGGTTGCCGGGGCCGGGGTTGTGGAGCATGCCCCAGCCCGCGGCCGCGACCAGGACCTCGGCGTGCACCTGCGACGGGGGCAGCCCCTTGACGAGCTCCTGGGCCTTGGCGAGCTCCTCCCAGCCGTCGCCGCGGGCCAGACTGGAGACGAGCCGGGAGCGCTGGGTCCAGAACCAGGCGGCACGCAGCGGGTCCCGGTCCTCCTCCAGCAGCCGCAGTGCGGTCTTTGTGATCTTCAGGGCGCGTTCGCGCTCGCCGCCGAAGCGGGCGGCGACGGTCGCCTCGGCCAGCAGGTCGAGCCGCTGCAGCGGGGTGGTCGCCGGGTCGCACCCGCACGGAGGGTAGACATCGGTGTAGTCCACCGGGCGCAGCGCCTCGCGGACCTCCTCCGAGGTGCTCTCCCACAGGTCCAACGCCCGCTCCAGCAGCCGCAGCTGTTCGGAGTAGGCGTGCCGGCGGCGGGCGGCGACCGAGGCGGCGAGGACGGCGGGCAGTGCCTTGGCCGCGTCGTTGGCGCAGTACCAGTAGCTGGCCAGCCGGATGACCCGCTCCTCGGCGCGGATCAGCGATTCGTCGGCCTCCATGGCCTCGGCGTAGCGGCGGTTGACGCGGGCGCGTTCGCCGGGCAGCAGGTCGTCGCTGACGGCCTCGCGGACCAGCGAGTGGCGGAAGCGGTAGCCGTCCCCGTCGGAGGTGGCGAGGAGGATGTTGGCGCCCACGGCGGCGCGCAGCGCCTCGATCAGCTCGTCTTCCGTCAGCCCGGCGACGGCGCGCAGGAGCGGGTACTCCACGGTGGAGCCGCCCTCGGCGACGATGCGCACCACGCGCTGGGCAGCCTCAGGCAGTACCTCGACGCGGACGAGCAGCAGGTCGCGCAAGGACTCGGTGAGTCCGGCACGGCAGCCGCTCTCCCTGCAGGCGACGAGCTCCTCGACGAAGAAGGCGTTCCCGTCGGAGCGGTCGAACACGGAGTCCACGAAGGCCTCGTCGGGCTGCGAGGCGAGGATGCCGGCGAGCTGGCGGCGCACCTCGGCCCGGTTGAACCGGGACAGTTCGATGCGCTGGACGGTGCGGAGCCGGTCGAGTTCGGCGAGCAGCGGGCGCAGCGGGTGGCGGCGGTGGACGTCGTCTGCCCGGTAGGTGGCGACGACGACGAGCCGGCCGCTGCCGAGGGTGCGGAAGAGGTAGGAGAGCAGGTGCCGGGTGGAGGTGTCCGCCCAGTGCAGGTCCTCCAGGACGAGGACGACGGTGCGGTCTGCGGCGAGCCGTTCCAGCATCCGGGCCGTCAGCTCGAAGAGCCGGGCGGTGCTCTCCTCGTCGTGCGGGCCGCGCGGGGTGTCGCCGAGTTCGGGCAGGATCCGGGCGAGTTCGTCCTCCTGGCCTGCGGCCGCGGCGGCCAACTCCCCGGGGAGCAGCCGGTGCAGGGTGCGCAGAGCGGTCGAGAACGGGGCGAAGGGAAGCCCCTCCGCCCCGATCTCCACACATCCTCCGACGGCCACCACCGCTCCGCGGCGCGCCGCCTCGCAGAGGAACTCCTCGGTGAGGCGGGTCTTCCCGACCCCGGCCTCGCCTCCGATGAGGACCGCCTGCGGCTCCCGGCCCGCGGCCCGGCCCAATGCGTCGGTGAGTACGGCCAGTTCGTCGGCTCGGCCGACGAACACCGGGCTGACAGATCTGGTCTCCACGTCGCCGAGCATCGCACAGGATCCCGGGCCGACGGCACTCGTTATCGGTGCGCTTCGCATCACGCGTCAGTCCACGCGGTTCGCGGTGCGGATCACGCGGCCCGGGTGAAGCGGCTGCGCTGCCCCCTCACCGATCCTTCGGGTTCCTGGCTGCGCGAGGAGACGCGGCGCGCCTTCTTGGCCTCCTGGACCCGGCGGAACTCGTCGGCCTCGCGGATGAGGTCGGCGCGGCGGGCGGTGGCGATCTCGTACTCGAACATCTCGTACTCCCTGGTTGCTCTTCTCGGGCACCTCGTTCGGTGTGATCCAAGATTCGCGTCCCAGAGGGTGCCGGCACATCGGGCGCATGCCGCATCTGTACGGGGCGGGGGTCCTTAGGCCGGGGCCGGTGGACCCCGGGCCGGACCGGGAGTGCCTAGGAAGGGGTCTTAGGCGGCCTTCGGGAGGGGAGCCAGGATGTCGAAGTACATGAGGCCGAAGAGCAGTACGCCCAGGGCGCCGAGCGCGACGGCGGCCCAGGAGACGGCCCGGACCCAGGTCGGCAGGGTGCGGCCGGGGGCGCCGAAGGCGGGGCGGGCCAGCACGAAGACGGCGAGGAGGAGGGCGAGGGTGGACAGCACGCCGTTGACGAGGGCGGTCATGTGCCAGGCGTTGCCGTACAGGGCCTGGATCTTCGCCTCGGTGGTGGTGGCGTTGACCGACTCGATCTGGCCCACGAGGGTCTGGCGCTCGGCTATGACGCGCGAGACCCAGCTCCCGCTGAGGGCGACGAGCCCGAGCCCGGCCGCGACGACGGCGGAGGCTGCGGCGCCGACGCCCTCGGACCGCTCCTCGCCGTCGTGGAGCTCGTCGTCGAGCGCCTCCTCAAGGTCCTCGTCGGAGAGGTCGGACTCGGGGGCCTCGGCGGTCTCGGCGGCGGTCTCCGCGGCGGCGTCCTTGGTGTCGGCCTCGGTCTCGGCGGCCTGCGGCGCGGCGGTGTCCGCCTCGGGAGCGGTCGGGTCGGCGGTCTTCGTGGTGTCCATGCGGGGCACCGTAGGCGGCTTGTCTGAGAGGTTTCTGAGAACGGGCCGGCGCCGTCGGGCCAGCCCGGCCGCGGCCACGGAACCGGGGCCGCGGCGGGTCGGGTCAGGCGGTGGGAGCCGGCGGCCACTCGTGGGCGAGGACCGCCCAGATCTCGGTGTCCTGGCGGACACCTCGGTACGGGTGGCTCTCGCGCAGGACGCCCTCGCGGGTCATGCCGAGGCGCTCCGCGACGGCGAGGCTCTTCTTGTTGGCGGAGGAGGCATGCCACTCGGCGCGGTGCATGCCGCGCTCGTGGAAGGCCCAGTCGATCAGGACGCGGCAGGCCCTGGTCACCAGGCCCCGGCCGGCCGCGGCGGGCTCCAGCCAGCAGCCGACCTCACAGTTGCCCGACTCGGCGTCGAAGATCCGGAAGAGGACCCCGCCGACGAGGGTGCCGCCGACCCGGATGCCGTAGATCCGTCCGCCGTCGGCGGCCGTCTTCTGCGCGTACGCGGAGAGGAACCCGCGGGCCGAGTCGAGGTCGGTGACGAAGTCGGCCAGGGCGATGTGCTCGCCGATGAACTCCCGGCCGCGGTCCATGTGCGCCAGGAACTCCTCGGCGTGCCAGACCTCCAGCGGGAACAGCTGGGCGTCGTCGGCGAGGGCTGTCGAGAACATGCGTCTTCCTTGGGTCTTCTACGGCGGGTTGCCGGATCACCTGGATGCGGTGGCGGGCTCGGCGCCGTCCTCGCTCGTGGCGGGGTCCGTACCGGGCCGCTGCGCGGGCGGTGTCGCACGCGGACCGCACTCCGGGGGCTCGATGCTGATCTTGGGGAGCCGGCGGTCCAGCCAGGCGGGGAGCCACCAGTTGGCGGCGCCGAGCAGGTGCATGAGCGCCGGGACGAGGAGGGTGCGCAGGACGAAGGCGTCGAGCGCGACGGCCGCGGCGAGCGCGATGCCGAACATCGCGATGATCCGGTCGCCGCTGAGCACGAACGCCAGGAAGACGGAGATCATGATGACCGCCGCCGAGTTGATCACCCGGCTGGTCTCGGCGAGGCCGACGCGGACGGCCCGCCGGTTGTCGCCGGTCTCCAGCCATTCCTCGTACATCCGGCTGACCAGGAACACCTGGTAGTCCATGGACAGCCCGAAGAGGACCGACACCATGATCACCGGCAGGAAGGGCTCGATGGGGCCGGCGCTGCCCAGGCCCAGCAGCTCACTGCCCCAGCCCCACTGGAAGATCGCGACGACGACTCCGAAGGAGGAGGCGACGGCCGCGACGTTCATGGCGGCCGCCTTGAGCGGAATGCCGATGGACCGGAAGGCCAGCAGCAGGAGGATGCAGCCGAGGGTGATCACCACCCCGACGAAGAGCGGCAGTTTCCCGACGATGACGTCGGCGAAGTCGTCGTAACCCGCGGTTACGCCGCCGACGTGGACGGTCAGGGTGCTGTCGTGTCCGGCGCCCGGAATGACGTTCTCGCGCAGCGTCGTGACCAGCTCACTGGTGGCGCGGGACTGCGGGGCGGAGTCCGGGATGACGGTCAGGACGGCGGTTTCCCCGCTCCGGTTGAAGACGGCCGGGCCGGTGGCGGCGACGCCGTCGGTCGTGCGGAGCGTCTCGGCCAGGTGCTCGACGGCGATCCGGTCCCCGGGGCCGCCGAGCCGGGTGACGACGGCGAGCGGGCCGTTCACCCCGGGACCGAACCCGTCGGCGAGCAGGTCGTAGGCCTGCCGGGTGGTGGAGCTCGCCGGATTGTTGCCCTGGTCGGAGGTGCCCAGGTGGAGCGAGAGGGTGGGCAGGGCGAGCACCACCATGACCAGCGTGGCGACGGTGCCGAGCAGCTTGGGGTGCCGCTCCACGAAGGCGGACCAGCGGGCGGCGAACCCGGTGGGCAGCTCCGGGCGCGGCCCCTCGGCGGCGAGCCTGCGGCGCTCGCGGCGCGAGAGGGCGCGCATGCCGATGTACGAGAGGAGGGCTGGGAGCAGCGTGACGGAGGCGGCGACGGTCAGCACCACGGTGAGGGAGGCGGCTATCGCGACACCGTTCAGGAAGTTCAGCCGCAGCACCAGCATGCCGAGCAGCGCGATGCAGACGGTGGCCCCGGCGAAGACGACGGCCCGGCCGGTGGTGGCGACGGCCCGCTCGGCGGCTTCCTCGACCGGCAGGCCGCTCATGAGGCCCTTGCGGTGCCGGGTCACGATGAACAGCGCGTAGTCGATGCCCACGCCGAGCCCGACGAGGGTGCCGAGCATCGGGGCGAAGTCGGCGACGGGCATGGCGTGCCCGAGAAGGGTGATGCCGCTATAGGCGGTGCCGACGCTGACCAGGGCAGTCGCGATGGGCAGCAGACTCGCCGCGAGCGAGCCGAAGGCGAGGAAGAGGACCAAGGCCGCGACGGCCACGCCTATGACCTCGGCGACATGGGCGGTGGGCGCCTCGGTCAGGCCGATCGCCCGGCCGCCGAGCTCGACCTGCAGGCCGTCCGCCTCGGTGGTGGGGTTCTTCGCGGCATCGACGACGGCCTTGGCCTGCGCCTTGGGTACGGAGTCGGCCTGCCGGTCGAAGGTCACCACGGCGTAGGCGGTGCGGCCGTCGGGGCTGATCTGCGCGGCGCTCTCGGGTGCGGTGCCGTAGGGACCGGCGACCGAACCGACGCCGGGGAGCCCGGCGATGGTGTCGAGGGCCTTGGTCATGCGCTGCTGGACGCCCGGCGTCCGGACTGTCTGGTGGTCCGGGGTCCGCCACACGACGGTGTCGGTGTCGCCGCCCTGGCCATGAAAGCCCGACCGGAGGAGGGCCTGGGCCCGGCCGGACTCGGTGCCTGGGACCTCGTAGTCGTTGGAGAACGCCGATCCGGCGGTCAGGGCGCCCGCGGCGGTGCCGAAGAGCGCGAGCATCCACAGGAGAACGGCTGCCAGTCGGTGCCGCAGGCACCACCGTGCGATCACTGCCAACGGACGTGCTCCCTGGTGGTTCGGATCTTTACCGGGAGCTGCCCGACGCAAAGAACGCTGGAACTCGTGAAGGTCCGGAGGGTCGCTCCGGGGACCGGCCGAGAGGGTATACAGCGCCACGATCGCAGCGTTTCGTGATCGTTGGCCCCTTTCGTGCGCATCGTCACAGGACGGTCATCCGCCCGACGGGCCGTCTGCCCTGTAACCCGGGACGGAGGGCCACCTGACGGTGAGCACCACGGCGTCCTCCTCCGCGTACCAGGAGTGGTCGACACCGCGGCCCCACACGACGTAGTCCCCCTGCTCGGCGAGGACGACGGTCCGGCCGGGGAACTCCAGCCGGAAGCGCCCGCTGATCAGCACCTGGAGCGCGGTGCGCTCCTCGCCCCGCACCCACTGGGCCCGCTCGTCGCCCTGCGGGTGAACTCCCCACTTGATCTCCACGTCGGTGCTGTGGCGCGGATCTTCGGGGTCCTTGAAGTGGCCGAGCAGCCATCCGCGGTCGGTGGCGGCGTCCGGACCGGCCTTGCCGGTGTAGATGGAGTCGTCGTTCACGGGGTGAGGCTAATGCAGTTGTGCGGCCGCACGAATGGCTGATGAGCTGGGGCAATGGCGATGGATCTTGACGAACTGCTGAAGGTACGGGCCGCATTCGACCGGGAGATGCGCCGCGACGCCCTGCCGGACGCCGCGCAGGCCCGGGTGGAGCGCGCGGGGGCGGTCGTCCGGCAGACCGTGGCCGGGCCCGGATGGAGCGGCGTGCTCTGGTCGGACCTCGACGAGGAGACTGCGGACGCCGAGATCGCGGCGCAGGTGGCGTACTTCGCGGGGCGCGGGGCCCCCGACTTCGAGTGGAAGCTGTACGGCCACGACCGGCCGGCGGATCTCGCGGACCGGCTGCGCACGGCGGGCTTCGTACCGGAACCCGCCGAGACCCTGCTGGTGGGACGGGTGCACGAGCTCGCCGCACTCCCGGTGGAACCGCCGGAGGGGATCACCCTGCGGCCGGTGACGGACGAGGCGGGCGTCGACCTGATGATGGACGTCCACGCGAAGGCCTTCGGAACGGAGCGCCCCAGGATCCGCCACCTGCTGCTCACCCTGCTGAGGGACGAGCCGGAGACCGTCGCGGCGGTGGTGGCGATGGCCGGGGACACCCCGGTGAGCGCGGCCCGCATGGAGATGCGCCCGGGCTCCTCCTTCGCAGGCCTCTGGGGCGGCGGCACCCTCCCCGAGTGGCGGGGCCGCGGCATCTACCGCCTCCTGGTCGCCCACCGGGCCCGCATCGCGGCGGAACGCGGCATCCCCTACCTCCAGGTGGACGCGTCGGACGACAGCCGCCCGATCCTGGAACGCCTGGGCTTCGACGTCCTGGGCACGACGGTCCCGTACGTCTGGACCGCGACGGCCTAGCGGTGCCGCCCTGGGCGGGGCGGCCCGGTCCCTCAAGGGCGCCCGCCCTTCCGCCCCACACCCCTCCGGGGCAAGATCACCCCATGGAACGCATTGGACCGCCCCTGACCGGGAACGAACGCAAAACCCTGCGCGCATTCCTCGACTACCACCGGGCCACCCTCGCCTGGAAGTGCGAGGGCCTCACCGACGAGGAGTTGCGCCGCCCCTCGATGCCGCCGTCCACCCTCTCCCTGCTGGGCCTGGTCCGGCACATGGCCGAGGTCGAGCGGCACTGGTTCCGCCGCACCCTGAACGGCGAGGAAATCCCCCACCTCTGGTCCGACACCCACGACTTCCAGGCCGCCTACGACGCCTCCGGCGCCACGCGCGAGGAGGCCTTCACCGCCTGGGAGACGGAGGTCGCACACGCCCGCCGCATCGAGGCGGCCGCCGAGTCCCTCGACGTGACGGCGTACGTGACCGGCTGGAAGGAAGAGGCCTCACTGCGCCTCGTCATGCTCCACCTGATCCACGAGTACGCGCGCCACAACGGCCACGCCGACTTCCTCCGCGAGGCCATAGACGGCGCCACCGGGGCCTGACGCCCCCGGGAGGCGGAGCCCGGAGGCCGCATCCGGGCTCCGCCCCGCCGGGCCGGTGCGGCGGACCCTCCCCTCACCACCCCATAGACTTAGGGAAGCCTAACCTAATGAAACGGGGGGAAGAGTGTGAACCTTGTGCCCAACGCCGACGCCTTCGAGCTCTACCGGGACGACTGGGGCATCCCCCATCTCCGCGCCCCCGATGCCAACCGACTCGCCTACGCCCAGGGCCGCATCACCGCCCACGACCGCGCCTGGCAGTTGGAGGTCGAGCGGCACCGCGCCCAGGGTTCCAGCGCCGCCTTCCTCGGACCGGACTCCGTCGCCTGGGACCGCTTCGCCCGCCAGTCCCGGCTCGCCGACACCGCCCGCCGCTGCCACGAGGCACTCGACCCCGACACCGCCGCCTGGGTCCGGGCCTACGTGGACGGCGTCAACGACGGGCTCACCCAAGGCGCCGCCCGCGACTCGCGGTTCACCCGCACCGGCCACACCCCGACCCCCTGGGAGCCGTGGGTTCCGCTCGGCATCTGGATCGCCACCCACATCCTCTTCGCCGGGTTCGCCACCAAGCTGTGGCGCGAGCGCGTGGCTCGCGCCCTGGGCGAGGACGCCGTCACCCTCTTCGCCACCGACGGCCCCGGCACCGCCGGCAGCAACGGCTGGCTGGTCCCGGGCGGCCGGACCGGCAGCGGCTCGGCGATCATCGCGGGCGACCCGCACCGGTTCATCGAGGACCCGGGCGTCTACCAGCAGATCCGGCTCTCCTGCCCCGAGTACGACGTCCTCGGCCTCGCCGTCCCCGGCATCCCCGGCTTCGGCCACTTCGGGCACACCGGCAGTGCCGCCTGGGCGATCACCAACGCCATGGCCGACTACCAGGACCTGTACGTCGAGCAGCTGCGCCCCGCCGAGGGCGGTGCCGGGGACGGAGGCCGGGACGGAGACCGGGACGGAGACGGGAACGGAGGCGGCATCGAAGCCCTGGGCCCCGACAACACCTGGGAGCCCGTCCACCGGCACACCGAGACCATCACCGTCGCCGGCGCCGACCCGGTCGAGGTCGAGGTCCTGGAGACCGCCCGCGGCCCGGTGATCACACACGGCGGAACGGCGGAGCAGACCCTCTCGCTGCGCTACCCGCCCCGCGTCCGCCGCGACCTCGGCTTCGCCGTCCTGCCCGCGCTGCTCCGCGCCCGCACCGTCGCCGACATCGACCGCGCCCTCGACGGCTGGGCCGAGCCCGTCAACGTCGTCCAGGCCGCCGACTCCGAGGGCGGCCTGCTGCACCGCGTCGCCGGCGCGGTCCCGCTGCGCCACCGGGCCAACCGGCTGCGCCCGGTGCCCGCCTGGGATCCGCAGTACGTCTGGCAGGGCTGGGCCGAGACCCCCGCCGAACCCGTGCAGGGCTTCGCCGTCATGGCCAACGCGCGCGGGATCGCCTCGCCGCTCGGCGTGGAGTTCGCGCCTGCGCACCGCGCGGAGCGCATCCGCGAGCTGCTCTCCGGCTCGGCCGACTGGTCCCCGAAGGCGATGGCCGACGTACACCGGGACACGTACCTGGCCTCGGCCGCCCCGCTGCTGGCCCTGCTCCCCGGGCTCGACGGCCTGTCCCCCGCCGCGCGGGCGCTGCGCGCCCGGCTGCTCGCCTGGGACCGGCACATGGCCGCCGAAAGCACCGATGCGACCGTCTTCTCGGCGTTCCGGGCCTGCGTCGTACGCCGCTTCGCCGCCGATCCCGCCCTCGCGGACCTGGCGGGCGCGCCGGCCGGCCCCGAGGTGTTCCACCCGTGGCTGTACCTCGTCCCGCGCGTCGGCTACGCCCTGGAGGGCCTGCTGACCACCGCCCTCCTCCCGGCCCTCGACCGGGCGGCCCACGTACGCGCCGCCCTGGAGGAGACCGCCGCGGCGGGCGCCCCCGACACCCCGTGGTCGCAGGTGCACCGCCTGGCACCCTGGTCGGCGCTCCCCGACCCGGACGCACAGTGGCCCGGCCTCGGCGGTGACCACGACTGCGTGAACGCCACCTCCACCGTCCCCGGTTTCACCGATCTCACCGCCCGTGCATCGGCGGCCCGTTACGTCTGGGACCTGGCCCGCCGCGAGGACAGCCTCTGGGCGGTCCCGCTCGGCGCGGACGGCGTCACCGGATCACCCCACCACCGCGACCAGCTCCCGCTCTGGGCGCAGTGCGAACTCGTCCCCGTCGTCACCGACTGGACCCGCCTCACCAAGGAATCCGTATGACCAGCAGCAGCGCCTCCGCCCGCCAGCCCGTCCACTCCCAGCGGATCGAGGGCGTCGGCACGGTCACCCTCACCCCCGTCGACCCGGCCGCCGACGCCGCGCTGATCCACTCCTGGGTCACCGAGGAGCGGGCCCGGTTCTGGGGCATGGGCGAGGCCAGCCGGGAACTCGTCCAGGAGATCTACGAGGACGTCGACCGCCGCACGACTCACCACGCGTTCCTGGCGCGCCGCGACGGAGAGCCGGTCGCGCTGTTCCAGACGTACGACTGCGCCGAGGACCGGGTCGGCGAGTGCTACGAGGTCCGGCCCGGCGACACCGGCGTGCACATGCTGCTCGCCCCGCCGCCGAGCGGGACCGAACGGGGCTTCAGCGCGGGCCTGATCAGGGCCTTCCTCTCGTACGTCTTCTCGGACGGGACCACCCGGCGGGTGATCGCGGAGCCCGACGCCCGCAACGAGAAGGCCGTCGCCCGCCTCGTGCGGACCGGGTTCGTACTCGGCCCCGAGGTCGAGCTTCCCGAGATCGACCTGCCCGAGGTGTACCTGCCGGCGAAGCAGGCCCGCCTGGCCTTCCTCAGCGCGCCGATCAGTACGTGACGCAGATCCGCCGACCCGGCCCGTCGACCCGGATCCGCCCTCCGACGGGGATCACGAGTTGCGGGTCGGTGTGGCCGAGGTCGACGTCGAACACCACCATGGTGTCGGGGGCGTACTGCTGAACGGCCCGCAGGACGGCCCCGCGCTGGTCACTGCGGAAACGCGCCTTGTCCTGGGCGCCGAGCCTGTTCTGGAACGACCAGCTCTTCGCTCTGCCCATCAGCAGGGCGGGAAACCGGCGCAGCAGCCCGCGTTCACCCATGCACCGGAGGATCCGGTAGACCTCCTCGGCCCGCGGCATCTCCTCGGACGTCTCCAGGAAGAGCACGTCTCCGGTGTAGGTGTCGGCCGGTTGCACCGCGCGGTCGGCCATCAGCAGCCAGGAGATGATCTCGATGTTGCCTCCCCAGCCGGCCCCTTCGACCACTGTGCCGGCGTTGTGCCATGTCCAGCCGTCGGCGGGCTCCATCGGGGGTTCGGCCGCGAAGGTGAGCGGGTCGTCCCAGGGGCGGTCGACGTCCCGGCAGGCGGACGAGGGGGTGAGTTCGTACGTGCCCGAGGTGAACAGGGCCGCCCGGAAGGAGTCGGCGGTCTGCGGGTGCATCGCGCCGGGCCGTCCGAGCTCGGTCATCACCGAGGCCCCGTGGTAGCCGACGATGCCCAGGTTCCGCAGGAACAGCAGCAGGTTGGTGTTGTCGCTGTACCCGAAGAACGGCTTCGGGTGGGCGCGCAGGAGCTCGGCGTCGAGATGGGGGAGCACGGTGATCTGGTCGTCGCCGCCGATGCTTGCGATCACCGCCTTGACCTCGGGGTCCGCGAAGGCCGCGTGGATGTCGGCGGCGCGTTCCTCGGGCGTCGCACCCATCGTGCGGGTCGTCGGGTATTCCACCGGAATCAGCCCGAACGTGTCCCGGAGCCTGTGCAGCCCCAGCGCGTAGGGGCGGGGGAAGAGCCCGGGCAGCCCGGACGACGGGGAGAGCACCGCGATCCGGTCTCCGGGGCGGGGCTTGGCGGGATGGAGGGGAGCCGTCATCGGAGCCGTCATCGGAGCCGTCATCGGAGCCGTCATCCGGCGATCGTAGGAGCGGTCGGCGCGCGCGCCGAAGCGATTTGTTCGGTCCGCCGCCCCGGAACGCCGTTCGGGGCCGCTGCGCCCCGGCCTTCGTCACCCCTCCGGGATACCCATTCCGATTGACCGCGCCCCCTCCGTCCCGGGAAGCTGATTTCCCATCACATCAGCGGCGCTGGGGGGAAATTGACCAGCCAGAACCTGCACATCGGGCCGGATGCGGCAGCGGACCGGTACCGGTTGCTCCGGTCGATCGGGCGCGGCGGAGAGGCCGTGCTCTATCTCGCCGAGATCGAGCTGGCCGGCGGGGCCGAGCCCGTGGTCGTGAAAGTGCTCGACTCGAAGACGACCATCACGCCCGACGTCTTCGACCGGATCAGCCGGAAGTGGAACGAGCAGGCGGAACTGCTCCGGTTCGTCCACCGGCCCGGGGTGGTGGGCGTACGGGAACACTTCGAGGGGCCGCCGATCCACCGGCCCGGGGAGTCCTCGACGCTGACCGGCCGGGCCCTCGTACTCGTCATGAACCATGTCGACGGGCTCGACCTGCGCGACTGGCGGGCCGAGCTGACGCTGGCCACCGCCGCCGAGCGGCGCGAGGTGATGCGGACGCTGGAACAGCTCGCCGACGTACTGGACTGGCTGCACTCGGGGAAGGCCACCCCGTCCGGGCGCCAGGTGATCCACGGTGACCTGTCACCGGGCAATGTGATGGTCGACGGCCATGGACAGGCCACGCTGGTGGACTTCGGGCTGAGCAAGCTGACCGCCGACCACCAGACGGCGGAAGTGTGGTTCACGCCCGGGTACGCGGCTCCCGAGGTCTTCGACGGCAAGCGCACACCGGGCACGGACCGGTACGCCTTCGGGGCCATCGCGTACTTCCTGCTGAGCGGCCAGTCCCCGCCGGCCACGCCGGAGCTGCTGGCCCGGGCCCTGACCGGGCTCCCGCAGATCGCAGCGCTGGATGCCGAGCAGCGGGCCCGGATCGCCGCGATCTGCTCGGCCGACCCCGGGGAGCGGCCCCTCAGCCTGGCCGGGTGGATGAAGGACATCCGGCACGCGGTGGTCTCCACGACCACCTCCGCCTCGCAACCCGCGGGCAGCGTGCGCGACGCCGTCCCGGCGCGGCCGGCGACCCCGCCGCAGCCGGTGGTTCCGCCCCAGCCCGCGACCCCGCCGGCCCCGGCCGCGCAGGTCCCCCCGCCGCCCGCGCAGAGCCCGCCGGCCACGCAGGTCCCAACCCCCGCCCCCGCCCCGGCCCCGGAGCCCGAACCCACGACGGCGGCAGCGGCTGCGACGGCCGCGATGGCGTCCGTACCCGCCGGCTACGGGCCCGCCCACAGCCCGGCCCCGCCGTCGGGGCCGACGCAGACCCCGCCTGCGCGCAGGAAGCGCAGGGCCGGGCTGATCCTCGGCGCCGTCGCCGGGGTCCTGGTCGTGGCCGCGCTCGCGGTGGCCGGGATCCGGCTCCTGGGCAGCGACAAGGACAAGGGGGCGGACGGGGCCGGGGGCGACAAGCCGGCCGCGAGCTCCGCACCCGCCACGTCCTCCCCGACCCCGGCCGCCACCCCTTCGCGGAGCGAGGAGGCCGAGGTTACGGCCGAACCCACGGCATCGGGCTCCAAGCCCCCGTCCGGCATTGCGCCGGACATCAAGGCGGCGGACCTCACCGTCATGTCCCCGGTGTCGGACCTGGGCGGCTTCAGGATCGGAGCAGCGAAGATCAACACGAAGCAGTACGGGGCCGCATTCATCGCGCACCCGGACTGCAACGACGAGGCGTACGCCGAATTCGACCTCAACCGCGAGTGGAAGGAGCTGGAGTTCACGGCAGGGATCGACGACGGCTCCACCAACGAGCAGGGCCGGGTGACCATCTCCCTCGACGGGCAGCCCGCCGCCTTCTCCGAACTGGTGGAACTCGGCAAGCCCATCACCCGGTCGGTACAGGTGTCGGGGGCCCTGCGGCTGCGCGTCAAGGTGGACAAGGGCTGCAACAACGGCACGGTCGTCATCGCCGGCCCCGTCCTCAAGCGCTGAGGGAGCCCTCCGGCACCCAGAGGTCATGGCGCATCGCCGCCCGCATGGCGGAGATGCGCCGCCAGGCCTCCTCCTTGGCCAGGGAGGCGGTCGCGGCCGTCTCACCCGGCTCGGGGGCTCCCCGCTCCAGCCGCTTCACCTGCCCGTAGACGTCGTTGAGGGCGCGGTTGACGGACGCGGCCCGCGCCAACACCCCGTCGGGCGCGGCCACATGGGCCTCCGAGTGCCGGCCCCGGTGGGCGCTCTTCGCCGCGTCGAGGGCCTCCCGGTCGGCCTCCGGTCGCCCGGTCTGCGGGAGACGGGATACGGGGAAGGCCCCGCACCACCAGGTGCGGGGCCTTCGGCCGTACTGCGGGCGGGAAGGGGTCAGCCCTCCGTCACGCCCAGGCGCTCCAGGATGAGCTCCTTGACGCGAGCCGCGTCGGCCTGGCCGCGGGTGGTCTTCATGACCGCGCCGACCAGGGCGCCGACAGCGGCGATCTTGCCGCCGCGGATCTTGTCGGCGATGGCCGCGTTGCCCGCGATCGCCTCGTCGACGGCCGCGCCGAGCGCGCCCTCGTCCGAGACGACCTTCAGGCCGCGCTTCTCGACGACCTCGTCCGGGGTGCCCTCGCCGGCGAGGACGCCCTCCAGGACCTGGCGGGCCAGCTTGTCGTTCAGCTCGCCGGCCGCGACCAGCGCCGCGACGCGCGCGACCTGGACCGGGGTGATAGGCAGCTCGTCGACGACGACGCCCCGCTCGTTGGCGTTGCGGGCCAGCTCGCCCATCCACCACTTGCGCGCGGCCGTCGAGTCGGCGCCCGCCTCGATCGTGGCGACGATGGAGTCCACCGCGCCCGCGTTGAGGATCGACTGCATGTCGTGCTCGCTGACGCCCCAGTCCTCGCGGAGGCGGTTGCGGCGCACGCGCGGCATCTCGGGCAGGCCTGCGCGCAGCTCCTCGACCCAGTCGCGGGCCGGGGCGACGGGGACCAGGTCGGGCTCCGGGAAGTACCGGTAGTCCTCGGCGTTGTCCTTGATGCGGCCGGAGGTGGTGGAGCCGTCCTCCTCGTGGAAGTGACGGGTCTCCTGCACGATCGAGCCGCCGGACGACAGCACGGCTGCGTGGCGCTGGATCTCGAAGCGGGCGGCCCGCTCCACGGAGCGCAGCGAGTTGACGTTCTTGGTCTCCGAGCGGGTGCCGAACGTCTCGGTCCCGTTGGGGCGCAGCGACAGGTTCACGTCGCAGCGCATCTGGCCCTTGTCCATCCGGGCCTCGGACACGCCGAGGGCCTTGATGACCTCGCGCAGCTCGGCGACGTACGCCTTGGCGACCTCGGGGGCCCGCTCGCCCGCGCCCTCGATCGGCTTGGTGACGATCTCGATGAGCGGGATGCCGGCGCGGTTGTAGTCCAGCAGGGAGTGGGACGCGCCGTGGATACGGCCGGTGGCGCCGCCGACGTGCAGCGACTTGCCGGTGTCCTCCTCCATGTGGGCGCGCTCGATCTCCACGCGGAAGATCTCGCCGTCCTCCAGCTGCACGTCGAGGTAGCCGTTGAAGGCGATCGGCTCGTCGTACTGGGAGGTCTGGAAGTTCTTCGGCATGTCCGGATAGAAGTAGTTCTTCCGGGCGAAGCGGCACCATTCGGCGATCTCGCAGTTCAGCGCAAGGCCGATCTTGATGGCCGACTCGACGCCGATCGCGTTGACGACGGGCAGCGAGCCGGGCAGACCGAGGCAGGTGGGGCAGGTCTGCGAGTTGGGCTCGGCGCCCAGCTCGGTCGAGCAGCCGCAGAACATCTTGGTCTTGGTGCCGAGCTCGACATGGACTTCGAGGCCCATGACGGGGTCGTACGACGCGAGGGCGTCCTCGTACGACAGCAGTTCGGTGACGGTCACAGTGAAACTTCCCTCTCAGCCCAGCAGAACGTCGTCGTCGCCGAGGCGCTTCAGCTCGCGGTACAGGATCGCGAGGCCGGTGACGATGGCGGCGGCGGACACAACGGCGTCGACCAGCTTCAGCGTGTCGTGCTCGGAGCGGGCCTTCCTGGCCTGCTTGATCACGCTGATGGCACCGAACGCGGTGGTGCCGATCGACAGGTACGTACCGGACTTGGACTTCTTGAAGCCCTTGGCCTTGGACAGAGCACTCGAACTCACAGCGACGGTGCCTCCTCAAGCAGCGGGTGACCCCAGCGCTCGACGAAGGCGGCCTCGACGGCTGCACCGACCTTGTAGAGGCGGTCGTCCTTCATCGCCGGGGCAATGATCTGCAGGCCGACCGGCAGGCCGTCCTCGGGCGCCAGGCCGCAGGGCAGCGACATGGCGGAGTTCCCGGCCAGGTTGGTCGGGATGGTGCACAGGTCCGCGAGGTACATGGCGAGGGGGTCGTCGGTGCGCTCGCCGATGGCGAAGGCGGTGGTCGGGGTCGTCGGGGAGACGATCACGTCGACCTGCTCGAAGGACTTCTCGAAGTCCTTGCTGATGAGCGTGCGGACCTTCTGGGCGGAGCCGTAGTACGCGTCGTAGTAGCCGGAGCTGAGCGCGTACGTACCGAGGATGATGCGGCGCTTGACCTCGTCGCCGAAGCCGGCTTCGCGGGTCAGGGCGGTGACGTCCTCGGCGGACTTGGTGCCGTCGTCGCCGATGCGCAGGCCGTAGCGCATGGCGTCGAAGCGGGCGAGGTTCGAGGAGCACTCGGACGGCGCGATCAGGTAGTACGCGGCCATCGCGAGGTCGAAGGAGGGGCAGTCCAGTTCGACGATCTCGGCGCCCAGCTCCTTGAGGAGCTCGACGGACTCGTTGAAGCGCTGGACGACGCCGGCCTGGTAGCCCTCGCCGGCGAACTGCTTGACGACACCGACGCGCATACCGGCGACGGAGCCGTTGCGCGCCGCCTCGACGACCGGCGGGACCGGGGCGTCGATGGAGGTGGAGTCCATCGGGTCGTGGCCGGCGATGACCTCGTGGAGGAGCGCCGCGTCCAGGACCGTACGGGCGCAGGGCCCGCCCTGGTCGAGGGAGGAGGAGAAGGCGACCATGCCGTAGCGCGAGACACCGCCGTACGTGGGCTTCACGCCGACCGTGCCCGTGACGGCGGCGGGCTGGCGGATGGAGCCGCCGGTGTCCGTGCCGATGGCGAGGGGGGCCTGGAAGGCGGCCAGCGCGGCCGCGGAACCGCCGCCGGAGCCGCCGGGGATGCGGGTGAGGTCCCAGGGGTTGCCGGTGGGCCCGTACGCGCTGTTCTCCGTGGAGGACCCCATGGCGAACTCGTCCATGTTGGTCTTGCCGAGGATGACGACGTCGGCTTCCTTGAGCTTGCGCGTCAGGGTGGCGTCGTACGGCGGGATCCAGCCTTCGAGGATCTTCGAACCGACGGTGGTCGGGACCCCGACGGTGGTGAAGATGTCCTTGAGGGCGAGCGGGACGCCGGCCAGCGGGCCGAGCTTCTCGCCGCGCTCTCGCTTGGCGTCGACGGCGCGCGCCTGGGCAAGGGCGCCCTCGCGGTCGACGTGCAGGAAGGCGTGGACCTTCTCGTCGGTCGCGTCGATGCGGGCCAGGTGGGCCTCGGTGACCTCGACGGCCGTCAGCTCGCCGGAGGAGATCTTCTCGGCGGTCTGGGCGGCCGTGAGCTTGATGATCTGGTCAGTCATGGTTGTTAGTCCTCCCCCAGGATCTGCGGCACCTTGAAACGCTGCTGCTCCTGGGCGGGAGCGCCGGAAAGCGCCTGCTCGGGGGTGAGCGACGGTCGGACCTCGTCCGCGCGCATGACGTTCGTCAGCGGCAGCGGGTGGGAGGTCGGCGGGACGTCTTGGTCGGCGACCTCGGAAACGCGGGCGACCGCGCCGATGATGTCGTCGAGCTGTCCGGCGAAGTGGTCGAGCTCTTCGCTCTTCAGTTCCAGACGTGCCAGCCGAGCGAGGTGGGCGACCTCCTCGCGCGTGATGCCAGGCATGCAGCGATCCTCTGGGGGTGGTGAGTGTGTAGTTTCGTGACCAATCCTATGGGGCTGGGCCCCGGACCCACGAAACCGTTTACCCCGGGGCGCTCGCGGCACCGCTGCACGGGCTCTGTCCCCGCCTCGCGCTCTCTGCCGTTTCCCGGGGCGGGCCCGGACCCGTTCGGCCGGCCGCGGACCCCACCGACGGGGTCCGCGGCAAGGCCTGCGGGGTCCGGGCACGGCCGGGCCGGCCGGCGGCCGGGGCCGCCGGACTACTGGGCCGGGGTTTCCGCGCCCGTCGGTGACGCCGAGAGTTCCGCCGTGATGTCCGCCGGGCGGCGCCAGCCGCGTTCGCCGCGGGCCAGGAGCCAGGCCGTGGCCTCCTGCGGGGGCATGGCGGCCGCGACCAGCCAGCCCTGGACGGCGTCGCAGCCCAGGTCGCGCAGGCGCTCCCAGGTCTCGTCGTCCTCCACGCCCTCGGCGACGACGAGCAGCCCCAGCGAGTGCGCGAGGTCGACGGTGCACCGGACGATCTCCGCGTCCTGCGCGTCCACCGCGAGCCGTGCCACGAACGAGCGGTCGATCTTCAGCTCGCTGACCGGCAGCCGCCGCAGGTGCACCAGGGAGGAGTAGCCGGTGCCGAAGTCGTCGAGCGACATCTTCACGCCGTGGCCCGTCAGGCCCGCCATGGTGTCGGCGGCGCGCTGCGGGTCCTCCAGGAGGACGTGTTCCGTTATTTCCAGCTGGAGGCCGCTGGCCGGGACCCCGTGCCGGGCCAGCCGGGCCGCGACCGCGCCCGCGAAGCCGGGCGTGTGGACGTCGCGTGGGGAAACGTTGACGGCGACGGGGACCTTCAGGCCCTGGGCCCGCCAGCGGGCCACCTGGGCGAGGGCCGTCTCCAGCACGTATTCGGTGAGGTGGGGCATCAGCCCCGAGGTCTCGGCGATCGCGATGAACTCGTCGGGCGACACCCTGCCGCGTTCCGGGTGCACCCACCGCACCAGGGCTTCGAGCCCGGCCACCTGGCCGTCGAAGCGGACCTTGGGCTGGTAGTGGAGTTCCACTTCGCCGGCGTCGAGGGCCCGGCGCAGATCGCCGAGGAGGCCGAGCCGGTCGGGGGTGTTGCTGTCCCGCTTGGACTCGTACACCTCCACGCCGGTGCGGTCCCGCTTCGCCTGGTACATCGCGACGTCGGCGCGGCGCAGAAGCCCTTCCGCGTCCAGCGCGTGGTCGGGGAAGACGGCGAGTCCGGCGCTGGCTTCCAGGACCAGGGTCAGTCCGTCCAGGTCGAGGGGGGAGCTGAGCTCGGCGACGAGGTGGCGGGCGACCCGCTGGGCGCTGGTGGTGGAGTCGGTGGTGGGCAGCAGGACGGCGAACTCGTCCCCGCCGAGGCGCGCGGCCTCGGCTTCCTCGGGCAGGGCCTGGCGGAGCCGGTCGGCGATCTGGAGCAGCAGCCGGTCGCCGGCGAGGTGGCCGAGCGTGTCGTTGACCGCGCGGAACCGGTCCAGGTCGATCAGCACGAGAGCCGACCGGGTGCCCAGACGTTCCGCCTCGTCCAGTGCGGACCAGGCGCGCTCCAGCAGCCACTGCCGGTTCGGCAGCCCGGTCAGCGGGTCCCGCAGCTGCTCCTCGGCGCGGGCCCGGGCGATCCACAGGGTGGAGTCCAGGGCGATCAGCGGTACGGCGAACAGCGGCAGCAGCACCGGCTGCGTCACGGCGACGACGCAGATCAGCGGCGCGATGCCGAGGAGGGCGACCGCGACTAAGGCCTGGCGGAGCAGTGCCGTCCGGGCGATGGTGGGCAGTGCGCCCCCGCGCGGGGTCAGCGCGATCCACAGCAGCACCTTGGTGACCATCAGGTAGGCCAGGGCGACCAGGATGATCTCGGGGGCGGCCTCCAGCCCCCAGGTGGTGGGCCGCCACGGCGTCTCGACGGTCGGCTCCTGGCCGAACGCGGCGAGTACGAGGGCTCCCGCGCCGATGCCGAGGATGTCGGTGGCGCCGTGCAGCAGCCCCTGGCGCCAGCGGTGCCGGCGCGCGGCCCCGACCAGGGACACCACGGCGAGGGAGACGAGTCCCGCAGGCACCCAGCCGTAGAGGACGAGCACGCCAAGGGTGAGTGCCGCGCCCGAGCCCGTGCCGCCCGACCAGCGGTCCCGGCCCAGCGCGACCAGGTGGCCGACGATGATGCCGGTCAGCAGGGCGAGCGCCCAGCCGACGGGGCCGCCGGGAAACAGGGCATGACGGCCACTCAGCGCGGAAACGGTGCCGGCCGCGAGGACCGCGACGGCCACGCCCACGACGATGAAGGGCAGCACGGTGCGCTGCGGCGCCCGTCCCGATCCCGCGCCGGTGTCGAGCGGGTGGGTGTCCGGTGTCCTGGAACCCAGGACACCGAGCCGGCCCGCCCGCATGGACGGGATCTCCCCGCCGAATTCAGGTGACGGGTCGGCGCTTTCGGTGGGTTTCATGCCCGTCCCTCTCACAGCCGGCAATGCCGATGCCACGCGATGGCCCCGATGTCATGCCATCACGGCTGGAAGCGCATCACGCAGCCGTGCACGACAGGCGCACCCCTCAACAGTAGGACGCGAGAGGCTCCCAGGGGCAGCGGTCGGCGGCGGTTGCCCGAATGCGACCCAGCCATCCTCATCAGTACGGTATCCGCCGAACGGGTGAGTTTGGACCAGGACCCCCGGGTAGCCCATCCGATGATCCGACAGGCAACGGCCCTGCGAACAGCCCTGTACCAGCCTTTTACCACCGGGCGTTGCGCCTGGCGTGCGCCCGCCCGTATGGCCGCACGCCACGCATCCGTTCGCCTTCGCTACTCCCCCGGGGCGCGTCCTGCCATTTCTCCCGGGGGGGGTTACTCCACTCCGGCGTCGCCTTCCACCGGGAGCGCCGCCTCGCGGGCCGCGTCGGGGCCCTGTTCGAGGAGCACCGCGAAGCCCGCGTCGTCGAGGACGGCCAGCTTCAGCTGCACGGCCTTGTCGTACTTGGAGCCCGGGTTGTCGCCGACCACGACGAAAGAGGTCTTCTTCGAGACGGAGCCGGTCACCTTGGCGCCGCGGCTCTGCAGGGCCTCCTTCGCGCCGTCCCGCGTGTGGCTCTGCAAAGTGCCGGTGACGACGACGGTCAGGCCTTCCAGTGGGCGCGGCCCCTCCTCCTCGCCGGACCCCTCCTCCTCCATCCGGACCCCGGCCTCCCGCCACTTGCGCAGGATCTCCTGGTGCCAGTCGACGGCGAACCACTCCTTGACCGCCGCCGCGATGATCGGCCCGACGCCCTCGGTGGCGGCGAGTTCTTCCTCCGTGGCCTGCTCGATCCGCTCGACGGAGCGGAACTCGCGGGCCAGGGTCTCCGCCGCGACGGGGCCCACGTGCCGGATCGACAGGCCGTTGATGAACCGGGCCAGGGGGCGCTCCTTGGCGGCCGCGATGTTCTCCAGCATGGCCAGGGCGTTCTTCTTCGGCTCGCCCTTCTGGTTGGCGAAGACCGTGACGATCTTCTCCTCGCCGGTCTTCGGGTCGCGCTTGGGCAGCCCGCTGTCGGCGTCCAGGACGTACGCCTTGATGGGCAGCAGCTGCTCGATGGTGAGGCTGAACAGGTCGCCCTCGTCGAGCATCGGCGGCTCGGCCGGCTCCAGCGGGTTGGTGAGCGCGGCCGCGGCCACGGCGCCGAAGTTCTCGATGTCCAGGCACTGGCGGCCTGCCAGGTAGAAGAGCCGCTCGCGCAGCTGGGCCGGGCACGTCTGCCCGTTGGGGCAGCGGAGGTCGATGTCGCCCTCCTTCATCGGCCGCAGCGCCGTCCCGCACTCGGGGCACTCGGCCGGCATGACGAACTCCCGCTCGCTGCCGTCGCGCAGGTCCACCACCGGGCCGAGGATCTCGGGGATGACGTCGCCGGCCTTGCGCAGGACCACGGTGTCCCCGATGAGCACGCCCTTGGCCTTGACGACCTCCTGGTTGTGCAGGGTCGCGAACTCGACCTCGGAGCCGGCCACCGTCACCGGCTCCACCTGCGCGTACGGGGTCACGCGGCCGGTGCGGCCGACGCCGACCTTGATGTCGATCAGCTTGGTGTTGACCTCTTCGGGGGCGTACTTCCAGGCGATCGCCCAGCGCGGGGCGCGGGCCGTGGAACCGAGGCGGCCCTGGAGCGGGATCTCGTCGAGCTTGACGACGACACCGTCGATCTCGTGCTCCACGGAGTGCCGGTTCTCGCCGAAGTAGGAGATGAACTCGCGGACCTCCGCGAGCGAGGACACCGCCTTGTTGTGCCGGGCCGTGGGCAGGCCCCACTCGCCGAGCAGCTCGTACGCGTGCGAGAGCTTGTCGATGTCGAGGCCCGCGCGGGCACCGATGCCGTGCACCACCATGTGCAGCGGCCGGGTGGCGGTGACCTTCGGGTCCTTCTGCCGCAGCGAGCCGGCCGCCGCGTTGCGCGGGTTGGCGAAGGGCTTGTCGCCCGCCTCCACGAGCCGGGCGTTGAGCTCCTCGAACTTCTCCATCGGGAAGAAGACCTCGCCGCGGATCTCGACCAGGTCCGGGATGCGGTCGCCCTTGAGGCGGTCCGGGATCTCGGCGATGGTGCGGACGTTGGGCGTGATGTCCTCGCCGGTGCGGCCGTCACCGCGGGTGGCGGCCCGGGTGAGGCGGCCCTTCTCGTAGGTGAGGTTGACGGCCAGGCCGTCCACCTTGAGCTCGCACAGGTAGTGGAAGTCGGGGGTGTTGACGTCCCGTGCCACCCGGTCGGCCCAGGCCGCCAACTCCTCGTCGTCGAAGGCGTTGTCGAGGGAGAGCATGCGCTCCCGGTGCTCGACGGACGCGAAGTCCGTCTGGTACGCCCCGGCCACCTTCTGCGTGGGCGAGTCGGGCGTGCGCAGCTCGGGGTACTGCGCCTCCAGCGCCTCCAGCGAGCGCAGCAGCTTGTCGAACTCGGCGTCGCTGACGACCGGCTGGTCGTTCACGTAGTACCGGAAGCGGTGCTCCTCGACCTGCTCGGCCAGCAGCGCGTGCTGCTCGCGCACCGCCGTCGGTGCGGCCGTGCCGTCGCCGGCCTGCTTCTGTTCGGCTGCCATGCCGTGTCCTCCCGTGGCCCGACTGTTTCCGTCACTCAGGGTTGTCGGCGAGGGACCTCGCCGCTCTGACGCAGTGCGCCTGCACCGCGCGGGCGTAGGCGGGCGAGGCGCCCGCCAGACCGCACGACGGAGTGACCACGACGGACTCCGCCAGAGTCCCCGGGGCCAGCCCCAGCCTGCGCCAAAGCTTCCTGACACCCATGACGCTACCGGCAGGGTCCGACAACGGGGCGTCGGTGCCCGGTACCACTCCGGCGAACAGTTTCGCGCCGCCTTCGACGGCCTCACCGATGGCGTCGTCCTCGCGCTCGGTGAGCAACGAGAAATCGAACGACAGGCCCGTGGCGCCGGCCCGCCGGAGCAGGCCGAAGGGCACCCCGGGTGCGCAGGAGTGGACGACGACCTCCCCGTCGTGGACGGCGAACAGGTCGCGGAGGGTGCCCTCGACGACCTGCCGGTCCACGGCCCGGTACGTCCGGTACTTGCTCGCGGACCGGACGCGTCCCAGCAGCACCGCGGCCAGGGACGGCTCGTCGAACTGGAGAACGATCTCGGCACCGGGGATGCGCCTCCGTACGTCGGCCAGGTGGTCGCGCAGCCCCTCCGCGAGCGATCCGGCCAGGTCGCGGCAGGCTCCGGCGTCCTGGAGCACCGCCTCGCCGCCGTGCAGCTCCAGGGCGGTGGCCAGGGTCCACGGTCCGACGGCCTGGATCTTGAGCTTCCCCCGGTACCCCTGGGTGAACTCCTCCAGCGCGTCGAGGTCTTCGCCGAGCCAGGACCGGGCGCGCCTCGTGTCGCGGCCGGGGCGGTCGCTGATCCGCCAGCCGCTCGGCTCGACGTGGGCGTACATGTCGACGAGCAGCCCGAGGGAGCGGCCGATCATGTCCGCGCCGGGCCCGCGGGCGGGCAGCTCGGGGAGGTACGGGAACTCCTCGAAGGACCCGGTGGCGGTCTTGGCGGCCTCGCGGGCGTCGCCGCCGGGGAGGGAGCCGACTCCGGTGGCCGCGGCGGTCATCGGCCCGGCCTCACGGTGAGGTCGTTGACCTCGGCGTCGCGCGGCAGGTCGACGGCCATGACGATGGTGGTGGCCACGGACTCGGGGTCGATCCACCGGGCCGGGTCGTACTCCTTGCCCTCCTGGGAGTGCACCTTCGCCTGCATCGCGGTCGCGGTCCGCCCGGGGTACACGGAGGTGACCCGGATGCCGTTGGGCTTCTCCTCGGCGCGCAGCGAGTCGGCGAGGGCCTTGAGCCCGTGCTTGGAGGCCGCGTACGCGCTCCAGTCGGCGTGGGCGGTGAGGCCGGCGCCGGAGTTCACGAAGACCACGGTGGCGCGGGAGGCCCGCAGGGTCGGCAGCAGCAGCCGGGTGACCTCGGCGGGGGCGACCAGGTTCACGTTGAGCTGCTGGTGCCAGGTCTTGGGGCGCAGCTCGCCGACGGGGCCGAGGTCGACGATCCCGGCGATGTGCAGGAGGGAGTCGATCCGCTCGGGCACGGCCTGCTTGGAGAACGCCCAGGACAGCCGGTCGGGGTCGGCGAGGTCGCCGACGAGGGCGCGCGAGCCGGGGTACTGCGCGGTGAGCTGCTTGGCACGGGCGGCGTCGCGGGCCAGGAGGACGAGGTCGTCGCCGCGGGCGTGCAGCCGGGCGGCGACGGCGGCACCGATGCCTGCGCCGGCACCGGTGATCAGGTGAGTAGCCATACGCCCCATGCTCGCAGGTCGCCGGTGCCGGACAGGGCACGGCCCGGACGCCGCCGGCGGCCCCGCCGCCACCCCGAATTCGCGCACGCCCCGGAGAAGTGGTCCGAACCCAACGAGACGAGC
>NZ_JBEORW010000047.1:0-69902 GCF_040302565.1 Streptomyces sp. NPDC097981 | reverse complement strand
ACAACCTCACCCTCGCCGGATAAGCGAGCAGGCCGCACGGCAGCCCGCCATGCCCGAGGCCACTCGAAGATCATTTACGGGACAACCCTTAGGCCTCGGAAAGCACGTGTAGTTTGCTGCCCTTCTTACGGCGATCGACCGGATTCGGCCCGGTCAGCGAGCCCCCTTTTCGCCCGCACCGACGCGGCATCGACGATCGCGGACGTCCAGTCCAGCTCGCCCCTGGCACCTAGCGCGTCCAGCACCGCCCGGTGCAGCCTGCGCCACAGCCCGGCCTCGGTCCACGCGGTGAACCGACGGTGCGCGGTGGCCGGCGAGACACCGAACGACCCCGGCAGATACCGCCACGCGCACCCGCTCGTCAGCACGTACACCACAGCCGTGAACACCGCCCGCACGTCCACCGGAGCAGTACCCCCGCCCTGCGGACGGGACGTGAACCTCGGCATCGACGGAGCCGTCAGCTCCCACAGTTCCTCCGGAACCAGCCGACGCGAGAGATCAACCCCCTCACGGTGCAGCATCATGCCGCACCCCCGATGCACCAAGCGAGACATCCCCTAATTCTGAGCTCGGGTCAGCCGCGCTCTACTCCACGTCCTCACGCGACGCAACCGTCGCGCTGGCGAGAAGACCTCAGCCCTCTGACTGGCCGAACTCCAGCCATGCGCAGATGCCAACCATGACCAGGATCACCACGACATCCGGCCCGGTCAGTGCCCACGTCTCGTCAGGATCGAAAATGTGGACGATGACCGCCAACACACCCAGGATCACTGTGCCGCCCATGACCTTGGCGATGAACCCGGACAGCGTCCCCTTCGCCGACTTGCCCTCGGCGGTATAGACGTCCTGGACGGTGATGACCCCGCCGGGGCCGGTTCCCTTGACCGTGGGGAGATCGATGCCCTGCTCGTCTGCGCGCTTACGGGCCGAGGCCGTGGCGCGGACCTCCACCTTCGTCGGCTTCGGGACGCGCCTGACCACCTCGGTCGTTTTCTCCGACGCGGTCGTCGTACTTTCCAGCACGTCGAGCAGCGCCAGCGCCTCTGTCACTGTGGGCCGTTGGTCCGGGTCTTTCTCGAGCAGCGCGGTGATCAGTGGCTCCAGGCGCCCCGCATGCTGCGGGGGCGGGGGCGGCTCGGTCAGGAGGGCAGTCAGGGTGGCGGTGGGATTCGCTCGGCGAAAAGGTGAGGTCCCTTCGACACCCTGGTAGAGCGTCGCCCCGAGCGAGAACAGGTCGCTGGCCGGGTGGTCCTCGGCACCGTTGGCGCGCTCGGGGGCGACGTACTCCAGGGAGCCGATGAACGCGCCGGTTGTGGTTAGGGAAGTGTCGGTGGAGTGGACGGCGATGCCGAAGTCGGTGAGCAGGAACTCGTCGTCGGCGAGCATGACGTTGGCGGGTTTGACGTCACGATGGATGATTCCCGCGCCGTGAGCCGCTGCTAAGGCCTGCAGCAGGCAGCGGGCGGCATGGGCCGCGGTCTCCACTGGCAGGGGTCCCTCGGTCTCGAGATGCCGCTCCAGCGAGTGCCCGTCGACCAGACGCATGACCATCCACGGCCGGTCGTCCTCGGTGATCACGTCGTGGACAGCGACGATGTACGGCTGGTCGCGCAGTGCCGCAGCGTTCTGGGCCTCGCGCCGGGCCCGGGCCAACCGTTCGGAGTGCTCCTTCGGGGAGGTCGCCGGAGGCAGGTACACCTCCTTGACGGCGACACCGACGTCGAGGTCCAGATCGTGGGCCCGCCAGACGATGCCGAAGCCGCCGCGGGCCAGCTCCTCGTCGAGGCGGAACCGGCCACCGATCACCGTGCCCGGCTGTGTCTCCTGCACCATGGCCCACCCGTTGTTGTTGAGAACGCGTCAAGTGTGCTTGTCCCACGATATCGGGTGGCCTGCCGACGCGCGGCAAGCGCGGAGGACCCGAAGGGCAGCGGCAGCGGCCCTCAGGGGACAAGACCGTGAGACAGACGTCCCCGCCCCAAGCGGCAGGACGAACCGCCACCGCCTCTCCCGCGGCGGCGACCGCGGGGCCAACGCCGCCCAGGGCGGGGGTACTGATCCGGTGGACGTGCGGGCGGTGTTCACGGCTGTGATGTACGTGCTGACGAGCGGGTGCGCGTGGCGGTATCTGCCGGAGTCGTTCGGTGTCTCGCCGGCCACCGCGCACCGTCGGTTCACCGCTGGAAGATCGGGCGGTCGATCTCCTGGCTCTTCGGCTACCGCCGCCTCACCGTCCGGTACGAACGAAAAGGCAGCCGCTTCCTTGCCTTCCTCGGCCTCGCCGCAGCCCTGACCTGCTACAAGAGACTCACGAAGCTCACCACGTGAGACATCCTCTAAACCAACTGGCTGACTGGTTGGACGGATCGCAGTCGAGTTACTGAAAGCAGTGGGCGGAAATCTTGGCACTTGGCAGCATCCGAGCGTGTCGCGCTGTGGCACGGCCACGGTCATCGAGGTCGCGCCACCTCGCACCTGAGCCCACTTCACGGGTGTCCAGGTGCGAGAGCACCGAGCACCCCATGGCCATCATTGCTTATCGGAGCTCAGGCAGTGGTCCGGAGTTCTTCCGGTAGCAGCCCTCTTCAAGCCGGAAGAGGTACTGCCGGAGGTCCCCGCCGAGCCCTTCAGTGATATAGGCGGCAAAGTCCCTCAGCCCCTCCGCGGCTTCCCGCTCGTCAGGCCTGTCGCTGGACGACCATCTGGGCAGGAGGGACTCCAGGTACTCGGTGACCCGCCCACGGTCGCGCCACCAGTCCCGAACAGCCTCGGGTGTCCATCGGCTGTCGCCGTCGCCGGCATAGCCGCGGTACGGATCTTCCTGGGCTGCTGTCACCAGGTTCAGGACCTCGGCCGTAGTCGCCGGCTGGCGATACACATATTCACCGAAGTACTCGCCACCGTAGAGCACATGACGCGGTGCGTGCAGCCGGCCCGTCCAACAGTTGTCGGTACTGCCGGTGTAGAAGGGGCCAGGAACGTTCAATCAGAGCCGGTCCTCCCAACGCCCGCCGAAGGACGTCTCGGGCTCGCCTTCTGGAAGCGCCGCTGTCGGTTCCCAGCACAGCTCTTCGCAGGTCATCCGCGAAGCTTAGGACCCGATGGGAAGGATCTCTCAGAAGGTTTCCGCTTTCCGTTCAGCAGGCTCGATGAGTCGAACAGGGTTCCTGTTCGGGTGATCTTCGCGTGGTCGGAGCATGAAGGAAGGGCCTCTTGGTAGCTCGGGGTTGCGATCCCAACCGAGCTGTTCCAGGAGGCCCTGTTGTCACAGTCTTTCGCGCTCGTACCTGCCGAGTCCAATGTGCCGTCCCGGCCGTGTGACTGCCTCGCGCACAGGTTCGGGAATGCTGCGGACCAGCCGGACCGTGCCCCGTCTTACGCGTCGGACATGACCGAGGCAGAGTGGCAGGTGGTGCGGGCGTCGTTGCCGGTGCCGGCGTGGCTGGAGGGCCGGGGCGGCCGTCCGGAGGGCTATTGCCACCGCGTGATACTGGACGCGGTCCGCTACGTGGTCGACAACGGTGTGAAGTGGGCAACCTCCCGAAGGACTTCCCGCCGTACCGGCGGGTGCATGCGCCGCCCGCTTCGCCCGCCTCAGGAACAAGGACGACAACGGCCGCGGGCGCGGCGCGGATCACCGCAAGGGTGTTGCGGGGGCCCGGACAAAGCCGGATGTGTTGCACCTTGCCAAGGATGATTCGACGCCCTTGGCCGCGATCTACCTCGATCAGCGGGTGGAGCACTGTGAGCGGCCGCTCAAGGCGGCTCCGCGCCCGCCGATGAGTACTGCACCCGCGGACTTGGCAGGCGCCGGGGGGCCTGAAGGCGGATGAGAGCCGCTGCAGCCGGCCCATCACCGACCTGCACAAACTGAGGGACAGGGCGAGCGCGTGGCAGCGTGGGTCGAGCCGGAGGAACGGCGCCGGGTACGGGAGCGGATCTTCCTGGCCTGGGCCGAAGGGGCACCGGGCGGACGTCGCCCGGCCTGGCCGCCCGACGCTGCCCATACCTGCCGGCCGATGCGAAGCCACTCGCGCACCGGCTCCGGGACGTTTGCCCGGGCCTTCCCCGAGGGCGGCCGTACGGCGCAGGCCCTGCGGCACCCGTCGCCCGCAGCCCAGGACGCGGTGGCGGTGCCGTCGGGTGTGGACCCTGCCGCGCCCATGCTCGGGCCGTCGCCACGCGCCGACCACCGACAGGTCTGGCAGATGCATATCAAACGACGCATCAACGACTCAGGTCACTGGCTGCGGACGCCGCCGAGGAAGGCCGGGCACGTGCTCGCCGAGCTGGAGGCGAACGCCGTGGCCTGGCGGCGGCCCCTGAGGACGTATCCGTCGGCCTCGGCGCGGGTCTCGGCCGGCAGGGCGTGCCACCAGCCGGTCACGAGGCGGGGTCCGCGGCGAAGACGCTGACCGCGTGGGTCGCGTGCCGGTCCGGCATCGGTATCCCCCGTCGTCCCCCAGTGGGCTGCACACCGCCACCGTACGGTCCCGACCGCCCGGGGCGCGGGACCGTACGGGGTGAGTCAGGGCTTCGGGAGGGCGGTCGGGAGGCCCGTGGGGAGCTTGCCCGGCTCGCTCTTCTGGTAGGTCTCGGTGCCGACTTCCTGCCAGGTGACCTTCAGTTGGGCCGCGCCCGCGGAGGCGACCTGGCCCTTCGAGTGCAGTGCGCCCGCCGGGCACTTGAGGTCGAAGGACTTGCCGTCGGTGGTGCCCTGGCAGGTCAAGCCGGAGGCGCCCTCGACGACTACGGCGGTCTTGCCCTTGACGGTCAGGACAACGGGCTTCGACGGGTTCGCCATCGAGATCCAGCCGCCCTCCACACTGCCGCCCTTGGCGTCGGCACCGGAGCTGGACGCGGCCGACGGACTGCTCGGCGTCGCGGCCGGCTTCGGGTCCTTCGAGGTGGCGGCCTTGTCGCCGCCGGAGTCGCTGCCACAGGCCGTGAGGGCCAGGGCGGCCGCGATGCCAGCGGTGGCGATGAGGCTGTGGCGCAGGTTCTTGTGCATGAGAAGTCCCCCAGTGGAGCACGAATTGATCGAAAGAGTGTGCCAAATTACCAGGAAGGGAGACACGGATGGCGGCGTCGGCGTCACCGGTTCGTCACAGGTACCGGGCGTAGTCGTCCAGGACGCCGCCGATGGGGAGCCAGCCGTCGGCGCGGTCGGCCACCGCTGTGAAGAGCCTCGGGCCGGCAGCGCCGCCGATCAGGGTGTGCGGGCCTTGGAGTGGCTCGCCTGGGCGCAGTTCCTGGGCGGGCTGGACGGCGAAGGTGCACAGCAGCCGGTCGTACGGGCCTACGTCAGGGTGGCCGACGATGGCCTCGCCCGTGAGCGCGTCGGCGTACAGGCCGAGGGTGCACAGCCGTTCCTTCGCGGCAGCCCACACCGCCGGGTCTGCATCGATGGTGGTGGGATTGGCGGCGCCGCATCGGTGGGCAAGGAGTGCAGCCGCCTCTATTGACCTGCAGTCAGAGATTTGTCGTTGGTCGGGCGTGAGTCGTCCGGGTCCGAAGATTGCCGTTGTCGGTCACTGATGCCCAGCGGACGGTACTGGAGGGCTGGTTACGTCGCCGTACGACGGCTCAGGCTTTGGCTCAGCGGTCCAGGATCGTGCTGGAGTGCGCCGAAGGCCACTCGATCACGGAGGTGTCCCGCCGGCTGCGGATCACTCCCGACACGGTCCGCACCTGGCGGCGGCGCTTCATCGAGCGGGGACTGGACGGCTTGTGCAACGACCCACGGCCCGGCGCCCCCGGAGGATCAGCGATGCCGACGTCGAGCGGGTCATCGTCACGACACTTGAGGAGACACCGAAGAACGCGACCCACTGGTCGACGAGGTCGATGGCCGCGGCCACGGGAGTGTCGCAGCCGACGGTCTCGCGGATCTGGCGGTCGTTCGCCGTGGCCCCGCACCGGTCGCAGACGTTCAAGCTGTCGACGGATCCGCTGTTCATCGACAAGGTCCGTGACGTTGTCGGTCTGTATCTCGACCCGCCGGAGAAGGCCTTGATCCTCTGCGTGGACGAGAAGTCGCAGATCCAGGCCCTGGACCGGTCCCAGCCGGTCCTGCCGATGATCCCGGGCACTCCTGAACGTCGCAGCCACGACTACGTCCGTGCCGGCACGACCACCTCTTCGCCGCCGTCGAAGTCGCCACCGGAAAGGTCATCGGCTCACTCCATCGCCGCCACCGGGTGGACTCCCGGCTCTCCCGCAGACCGGTTGTGCAGATGCCGACGCCCGCAGGCAGGGGCGAACTGTTCGGCCACCATTGACGCCACCGCCGACGCGTCGCGAGTGTCGTCAACATCGATGAGGCGGATGCCGAGGCGGCGGCCGGTCTAGAGCCTGTCTCTTGGAAGTGCGGTGAGCATGGTGCTGCATGCCGGATCGAAATCCTGTGGCAGCAGCACTCGCCCCGCAGCGGCTGATCGAGCGGGCCGTGGGCCTCGACGAGGCGGCAGCGCTGCTGCCTGGCTTCGACCGGGCCTCCCCCGCCGGGTTGACGATGATCGATCCGCTCCACGGCTGAATCCACGGCGGACGCGGCCGGGGCGGCGGGCGTGGCGTCGGGATTTGTACGGGTTGCCGGGTGATGATGGCTCAGTGCGACTTGATCACGTGTCCTATGCGGTGGCCCGCGACAGCTTCGTCTCGACCGTCCAGTGGATCGGATCGGCCCTCGGCGCCGGGTTCGTCGACGGGGGCGTGCACCCGCGATTCGGCACCCGCAATTTTATTCTCCCGTTGAGCGGCGGCACCTACGTCGAGGTCGTCACCACACTCGACCACCCCGCCGCCGACCGCGCACCCTTCGGCCAGGCGGTCGCGCGTCGCGCCGCCGAGGGCGGCGGCTGGCTCGGTTGGGTGGTCTCCGTCGACGACATCGCCCCGGTCGAGGCCCGCCTCGGCCGCACCTCGGCCGAGGGCCACCGTGTCCGCCCCGACGGGTTCGACCTGAGGTGGAAGCAGATCGGCCTGCTGGAACTTCTGGAGGACCCGCAACTGCCCTACTTCCTCCAGTGGTTGGTCCCCATCGAGGAGCGCCCGAGCGCCGGCCCGCGCACCTCCACCACCATCCACGGGGTCTCCATCGCCGGCGACCCCGCCTCCATCGCCGAATTCCTCGGCGAACCGGCCGACCACCCCCTCGACCAGATCGACGTCACCTGGGTCGGGGATGAGGAACCGGGCCTGGTCTCGGTTGAGTTCGCCACCGCCCACGGCCCGGTCACGATCTGACCAGGGCCCGACTGCCCCGCCGGAGCAGCCGGCTCGGGTCTCCTGGCTGGCGCGTGTCTCTTTGACGGGTTGGACAGTTGATCGGATGTGTCTGCCCGATTAGTGATCACTGATGCGATGTGGGGCCGGATCGAGCCGCTGATGCCGGCCAATCCGGTCCGTGGACGGCGGTGGGCTGATCACCGCCGAACGCTCGAGGCCATCGCGTGGGAGTACCGCACCAACTCGCCCTGGCGGGACCTGCCCGACGAGCTCGGCCCGTTCCAGACCGCCCACAAACGGCTGATCAGATGGGCCGTCGACGGAACCTGGTAGAACATCCTGACCGCCGTGCTGGCGGCCGCGGACGCCGGTGACGACATCGGCTGGACCGTCTCGGTCGACTCCACCGTCGTCCACGCCCACCAGCATTCCGCCGGAGCACGCAAAAAGGGGCCGAAGGCCGCGGACTCTCCACCGGGCGCGACAGTCCCGCCCATCGGATCCGGTCGGCCACTGACGTGCGGTGGGCGGGGCGAGGCGGTCATGACTACATGGCCAACCTTCCAAGGCCACCGGCGCCACGACGACGGGAGAGAGATATCTCGTACAGTCAGCGAACCCCGCACGTCCCACACGCGGTTCTGCACCGTGACACGCCGGAAGGGGTACACGCATTCGACACCCACAGTCAGCGCGCTGACCGGACTGTCGGCTACAGCCGGTTCGACCTCGTACCGGACGCCTTCGATCACGACGTAAAGTCGGCTCCAACGGATCCAGCAGATGCACGTCCCCGTTCATGACGGGTGGTTTTGCTGATCCCACACCGCCGTGAGGCTCCCGACGAAGGCCGCCCTGCCCGCCGACTACCGCGAGATCCTGGCCATCGTGCGGGCCGCCGATGGCCCGGTCCAGGTCAGGGCGGTGGCTGAGGGGCTGGGCCTTCGGGTGGCGGTGCGCGGCAAGCGCGAAGTCTCCCGGTGACCGACGATCTTCACCGAAGTCATCCGTGCGCGACCAGCATGAGCATCCCGGACATCACACACACCAGACTCGTGACCTGCAACTTCACCATGCACAGCGCTCGATGATCCAAATGACAGCCCCTGGGCTACTTGCCATTCAAGTGTGTGGTCAGGCGTGATAGCAGAGGCAGCGCCGCCTCAAGCGTCTTTCGTTCATCGCGACTGAGGACATCGCTGATCGCGGTGCCGAGCCAGTCGGCACGCCTTCTGCGCTCCTCGGCCAGACGGTCACTCCCCGTCGGCGTGAGGTGGAGCAACAGTTTGCGCCCGTCGCTGGGGTGCGCTTCGGCATGCACAAGGCCCTGAGCCAGGAGTTCTTTGACGGCCTTGGCAGCCGACTGGTGACTGACTCTCCGCTGTTGTGCGATATCGGCGGTGGTCAGCGGGCCGCTGCGGTCCAGGTAGCCCAGGACGGCGGCCTCGCCGGGCGGCATCCTGTCGGCAGTGCGCACAGCGCGTACGAGCTGTCCGATGTTCAGGCGAAGTTCTTCAGCCAGCCGATCCGTGTCCATGATGCCAGCTTACCCGCACCCATCAACCAAACTGTACACCTTGGCTCCATTGTTTGCTTAGGTGCCACAGAAGCACCCCCGACCCTCGCCGTGGCGAGGGCCGGGGTGCCGGAGCCAAGTCACAGTCGACTCTCACGGCGCGATATCTACAACCATACTGTACAGTCCGATTGTAGATATTCGGTCGGCTCGGAAAGGACCCGCTGTGAAGCTCACCAAGCACGCCCATGCCTGCGTCACGATCGAGAAGGACGGCACCCGCCTGGTCATCGACCCCGGCACCCTCACCCCGGACGCGGCAGAAGCCGCCACCCAGGCTCACGCCGTCCTGATCACCCACGAACACTTCGACCACTTCGACGAAAAGCTCGTCGCCGCCGCTCTCGAAGCCCAGCCCAGGCTGCAGGTCTACGGCACAGCCACGGTCGCAGCCACCCTCGGCAGCCACGACGGCCGCGTCCACGCCGTCGCCGCGGGCGACACCTTCAGCGTCGGTTCCATCATCGCCACCGTTCACGGCCACCGCCACGCGCTGATCCACGCCGACATCCCGTGCCCCGACAACGTCGGCTACCTCCTCGACGACGGAGCCGTTTACCACCCCGGCGACGCCTACTTCGCGCCCGACGCTCCCATACGCACCCTCCTGCTGCCGACCAGCGGTCCATGGACAAAGCTCGGCGAAGCCGCCGACTACGTCCGCACCGTCAAGCCCGAGCGCATCATCCAGATCCACGAACTCATGCTCAGCGACCTCGGCCAGCACTCCACCGCCAATCTCCTCGGCGAGAAGGGCCTGACCGGCACCCCGATCGAACGCCTTGAGCCCGGCACCACCGTCCAGCTGTAACGAGCTGGTGCGTGATTGCGTTGGAGACGTGGGGGCCTGAGCCGGGGGTTTGTGTCAGCCGGTGGTGTTTCGGTCGGAGACGAGGCAGGCGATGGCCCGGTAGGCGGAAAGCAGGTTCTCCCGGCGGTGGGTCCAGCGGACCAGTTGCTTCCGGCGTTTGTGATCGGCGAGGAGCAAGGCGGTGACCCGCGGCTACTCCGACCTCCAGCTGTGGGACACGGGCAAGGGCCGCAGGATCGGCAGCCCGCTGGCCGACACCGAGCCCGGCTCGTCGCTGAGCCCGAGCGATGACACCGTGGCCCGCTTCAGCCCGGACGGGCGCGTGCTCGCGACGACGTCGGGTCCGGACCTGCAGCAGATCCGGCTGTGGAACACCGCGGACGGACTGCCCATCGGCCCGGCCCGCTCCGGTCACGTCAAACCGGTCAAGGACATCGCCTTCAGCCCCGACGGGCTCACGTTGGCCACGGCGTCGCAGGACGAGACCGTACGGCTGTGGCGACTCGACACACTCGGGCTGCGGGACCGGGCGGGTCTGCTCGGCACCAGGTGAGCCCGCCGCCCCTCACCACCCCCCGGCGCTGCTCACGGAAGCGGGCCGGGGGCAGGCCCACGCGCTCACGCTCCACCGGCGCCTCGCGGCCGAACGCCGAGACCCCCTCACCGGAGCCCAGCGCCGCGCCCAGCGCATGCTCGCCCGTCACCAGAGTGACTCCCTCATCTGCCTGGTCGACCTCGACAACTTCAAGGCACTGAAAACACCCACGGCCACGCCGCCGGTGACACCGCGCTCGCCGCGACCGGCGAGCGCCTCGCCCGCTGGGCCGACAAGGCCGCCACCCCGGCCGCCCGGAAGGCCCGGGGCGAGAAGAAGCCCGCAGCGAAGAAGCGTGCCACCACTGGCAGTTCCTCCGCTGACCGTCCACTGATGTCGCTCACGAAGGCCGAGCTGTACGAGAAGGCCACAGCCGCCGGCATCGAAGGCCGCTCGACCATGACTCACGACCAGCTCGCCAATGCCCTCGCCCACACGGGCCGAAGCCGACGAGAGCAGCGAACGACGTAGAGGTACCAGCCCGCAACTGCTTCAGGGCACTCACACCGGCTTACGCGCCCTGGCGTGCCCAGGGCGCGTATTTCACGCAGTGCCCTTTCTGCGGCGAAACCGTCCGACCAAGCGGGTGAGCGACGTCCGACCGAGTCAGTCCGCGCAAGCCGACGGCCTACCCGGCGCGCCTGGGCGGCCACCCACCCGGCGGCCGCCCCGCGCCGGGGCCGCCGCCTCAGCCGCCACACCCATAGCGGGCGCTGCCGCAGGTTTCCGTGCCGTGAGTCCAGTGAACGCCGTCGGAGTCGCAGCTGCCGCCGGCTTCCCCGGGCTCGTCGAAGATGATCAGGCCCAGTACGCCGAGCAGGACGGGCGCGACGGCGATGGCGGCCATCCACCAGCCGATGGCCTCCCGGACGCCCTGGAGGTCCGGATCCGACAGGATCCAGAACAGCGTCCCCCACACGCCGAAGGACAGCACCGTGTTGACCACGGCCCAGCGTTCGTCCCTTCTCATGCCCCACCCCCGTCACCGCCGTATCGGGCACATGTTCCCGAGGCCCGGCGGCGGAACACATGACTCCGTCAGGGGCCTCCGGCTGCGCCGCCCCGCTCGCCCGCGACGGCGTTGACCGCCGCCCAGGCGAAGGCCATCGCGGGGGATCGGCGCCAGGTTCGGGTCGGGCAGCGTCGGGTCGCCGCAGTAGCGGTCACAGACGCTCTCGCCGCGGCCGAAGTCCTCGTCGACGCCCTCCTCGGCGAAGCCGTTGAACCGGCGGACCGTCGCCGCCAGGGCGGGCGCGGGGATCTCCCGAGCCAACTCCTCGACGGTGGCAGCCTTCTTCAGGAAGCCGCTCGCCAGCCACCTCTTGGGAACGGCTGCCCGGGGAAGGGGCCCGCTAACAGTTCAGAGAACTGACCAGCCCGAACGAGATCGCGCCGTTCCACAGGGCCTTCACGGCTCAGGCCAAGGACTCGGGTCCGGTGCCCTGCCAGTCGAAGAGGGCCACGTCGGTGAGGTCGCCGTCCTCGGCGTCGGTCATGCCTGCCCGATAGCGGAACTCCCGGACATCCCGCTCACTGGTCGCGCGGCCGAGTTCCTCGCGCCGGTGGGTCACCAGACGCCGACCCCGCTCGTCGGGAATGTGGATGGTCACTCTGGACTCGGCCATGGCTCCAGACTCGCGCCGGCGCCCGGGGCCGCACTCAGGCCGTGTCCGGTCGGGTCCATCTGCTCAATCGGGGTCGGCGCGTCGTCCGGTACGTCAGCTCGGGGCACGCACCACGGCTGAGCCCGCGCATCGCAGCCGTCGTCACTCGGCTGACCGAGCAGTGGAGCGACGACCACGCCGCCTTCCAGCAGCGAGACCTATCCGACCGCGGCTACGTCTGGGCCGACGGTGTGCACCCCAAGGTCCGCCTCGGCCAGGCACACTCGTGCGTCCTGGTCCTGCTCGGCGTCCGTCTCGACGGCACCATGGAGTTCATCGCACTCGCTGAAGGCCTGCGGGAATCCACCGAGTCGTGGGCCGACCTGCTGCGAGACTGCCGCCGCCGCGGCAACCGCGACCCCGAGCTGCTCATCGACGACGGCGCCATGGGCCTTTGGCGGGCGCTCACCAAGGTGTTCCCCGCTGCCCGGCCGCGAAGGTGCTGGGTTCACAAAGCCCGCAACGCCACCAACTGCCTGCCCAAGTCCGCCCAGCCCGGGGCGACGAAGGCGATGCAGGGGATCTACAACGCAGAAGACCGAGCCCATGCCGAGAAGGCTGTCGATGCGTTCGCGAAGACCAATGGAGCCGAGTGGCCCAAGGCCGTCGCGAAGATCACCGACGACCGGGACGAACTGCTCGCGTCCTACGACTTCCCCGCTGAGCACTGGATCCACCTGCGGACCACGAAACCCATCGGGTCGACCTTCTCCACCGTCGAGCTCCGCACCAAGGTCACCCGCGGAGCCGGCAGCCCGGCCGCGGCCCTGGCCATGGTGTTCAAGCTCGTCGAGTCCGCCCAGGCTCGATGGCGCTCGATCTCTGGCGCCCACCTGGTCCCGCTCGTCCGCGCCGGCGCACGCTTCGAACGAGGTCAGCTCGTCGAACGTTCGGAGGTGCCGGCCGCCTGAGCGATCTCGAAGGTGGATCCGGGAGCGGCGTAGTCGACGGGCCCGTCGAAGCAAGCCGAGGCGCGAGCCACCGCCTGCTGCGGCGTGAGGAACCGGCCGATATGGGTGACGATCAACCGGCCGGCCCCGGCCGCGCTGGCGGTCTCGCCAGCCTCCTCCGGGGTGTGATGCACCTGGTCACCTTCGGTGGGAGCCTGCGCACTCTCGGCCTCACACAGAAGCGCGTCGCATCCGTCGGCCAGCTGCGTCAGGCCGGCGCACGGTGCGGTGTCCCCGGAGTAGACCAACGACCGCCCCGAAGCCTCGACGCGCAGCGCGAAGGCCGGGATGCCGTGCGCCACCGACCGGCTGGTCAGCCGGAGCGAGCCGACGTCCACATGGTGGCCGTCATACAACTCGGTGACCGCGAAGGCGGATTCGATCGGGCTGCGGACCGACGTGTTGGTGAGGAAGCCCGCCAGCCGGTGGGCGATACCCGGCGGACCGTACAGAGGGATCGGTGCGGTGAGACGGACGTCCGAATACAAGGCGCCGTAGTACGCGGTGAGCAGATCCACACTGTGATCGGCGTGCAGGTGCGAGATCCAGATCGCATCCAGCTCATCCAACCGGGCATGACGCTGCAGCGGACCCAGCGTCCCGCTGCCTGCATCCATCCACACATGCGTGCCTCCGCTGGAGACCAGATAGCCGGAACACGGGTTGTCCACGCTCGGATACGGCGTCGCGCAACCCAGGACCGTGAGGCGAAGATCATTGGCCATCCCGAGAGCCTAGTCCCATACTTCGCGGGTCGTTGATTCGTATGGTTCGCGCCGGTGAGCGGTGTCCTGGGCCGGTGTGGTGGCGTTGGATGGGGTGTGTCGATGACTTCCCGGTCCCCGCGGCCACGGTCTGTGCATCAGCATCGAGAGTGCGTGGTGACGTCTGTGCTGGAGAAGCGCCTGGGCGCTCTGCCTGTCGCTGCCGAGTCTCTGCGCCGGCTGGACGCGGCCTGGATCGTCGACGAGCTGTGCCCGTCCGGCGATCGCCGGACCTGGTCTGACCAGCCCATGCCCGCAGGATCATCTCCGTGTCCGTGTCCGTGTGCGCGTCAACCAGCGGTGCGGCCGCGCCTGGTTCCTCAGCGGCCTGCCGGGGCATCCGGAGGCGGCCCCAGACGGCATGCGGGGGGTGTCCCTGGCGGCGGTCGGCTGGGGCGGCCCCGTGTGGTTGGCTCCGTGGCGGTCAGGCCCGCGGCGGGCCCTGGACGGTGGTCTTGCGGGCGTGCAGCACCTGCGCGTCCAGAGACAGGGATGTGTGGCCGTGGAGCTGGAGCCCGACGTCGGCGAGCAGGCACGCGTAATGGTCGGCACTGAACGTGTACTCGATAAGTCGGCCGCCCAGAGACTCCAAGCACGCCCAGACCGCCGCCTTGTTGCCCCCCCCTTCAAGGCGGTGAGGGGTTGCCTGTTCGCGGTCGGTCAGCGGCCGGTCCAGAACGATCACGACGGCTTCGGGCATGTCCTGTCCAGTTCGTAGTCGACGGGGGTGATGGTGGAGACGAAGGCTGAACCTTCGCGGTCCACGGCTTCCTCCGCATTCTTGTCCGAGCGAGCCCGGTCGGTGGATGTGGAGCGGTCCAGGAGGTACGTCGCGCCGTGGCGACCGCGAGGGCCATGTACAGGGCTCGGTGTTTCGGCCGAAGCCCGCGAAAGCCCGGCAGGCACTCATCGGCCAGGACGTGCCAGGCAGTCGGTCTGGGTGGCTCCGGGACCTCAGGCTGCGGCTGCGGCTGCGGCTGCGGCGCCGAACAGACCCCTGAGGATGTCGGTATATCGATGCACCGTGCGAGGTAACGGCTCCCCCTGATGCCTGCCAGGGGATTCGCCAAAACATTCACATCTCTTCACCGCAAGACCCGGGCCAGAGCCGGTTCTCGACCACGCGGCCACGCCGGGGCGGCCCAGTCATGCCACCTTGTGCACAACACCCAGACGTGGCCGCCGAACAGCACCAGGCCGACGCCGATCGCCGGCATGGCGGCGACCGCGGCGGTCGACGGCGTGCCGTGGTGGACGGGCGGCGTCCCGCCGGTCAGCGGCACCACACAGGCGACCACCACGACCGGGTTGGCCTGCCAGGACAGCGCCCGGCGGGTCAAGTAGGCCACGCCGGTGCCCCGCCTCTCGGTCGCCGCAGCTGCCGGTCTCCCTGCCACGCTGGGGTAACCGGCACTCAGGTCAGTGGCTGGCTGCACCGAGACCAGGGGCTGCGCGACACGGCCATCCCGGTCACCGTGCTGCCACCGTCGGCCAGGGTGCCGGACAGCAGCTGATCGAAGCGGGTGCCGAGCGGCTCCTCGGAACCCGGCCACTACACCCGACGCGGCACCCGGCGACAGGCAGTCCGGTGCGAGGGAGGCCGCACGCGCACCGATCAGCAGCGGTGAAGGATGGGCCGTTCTTGAGCCGGCGACATCGAAGAAGTGCACACCCCAGCCCTTGGAGCTGGGCACGGTCAAGTCGATGCGGTGGTGGTCCGCCAGCGCGCCCGGCAGGGCCAGCGGAAGAGACCGGATCACGCCCGTCATCCTGGGCCACGGGCAGCCGCGGGCAGCGATCCACGACAACGGGGCCAGCGCCTCGCCCTCCTGCAGACCGCCCTCCTGCAGACCCTGGAGGACGCCGCGGCGTACGACCTGCGTACGATTATGACCTTCCACCAGAAGGTGGAGGAAGCCGCTGCGTTCGCGGAGAACATGCCGCAGACCTCTGCCGAGCTGTACGTTGCCGACGCCTCCGGCGACGACCTGGCGCAGGCGGAGACGCTGCCCAAGTCGTAGATCGCGGACTGAGGTGATCGGCCGGGCCCGCCGGCCGAGGCGGGTGAGCGTCGACACCGTCGCCTGGCCGCGGACGGAAAGTGAGTCGACGCCAGCATGACTGACGAAGCGAGAGGGGAGCCTGTCGGCGGACTTCCCGGCCGGGCGCGAGAAGTCGCGATCCTCCGCGCAGTGCTGGCGGGCGAAGGTGGCACCCGGTGCGTCGCGGTCACCGGCGAACCGGGGATCGGCAAGAGCCGGCTGCTGACGGAGCTGGGGAAGCTCGCGGACACAGCAGGATGGACGGTCCGCAGCGCACGCGGGGCGGAGTTCGAGTCCCACATCCCGTTCGGTGTGTTCGTCGACGCGCTCGACGACCAGCTCGCCGAGCTGGGCCCGGAGCGCTTCGCCGCCCTCGGGCAACAACAGCTCGCACTTCTCGCGACCGTATTCCCGGCGCTTCCCCCCGTCGGTCCCGTCGACCTGGTCGACGCGGAGCGGTACCGCCTGCACCGGGCGGTTCGGGCGTTGCTGGAGCTGGTCGCCGGGCCGTCCGGGCTGGTGCTCGTCTTCGACGATCTGCACTGGGCGGACGAGGGATCGGTCGAGCTGCTCGACCACCTCTTGCGCCACCCGCCCCAGGCGCGGCTGGTCTTGGCTTTGGCGGGCAGGCCCCGGCAGACGTCGCTGCGGCTGTGGCACGCACTGTCCCGCGCGGCGACCGACGGGGTGGCCGAGCTGCTGGAACTCGCGCCGCTGAGCCGAGCCGACGCCGGCCTCGTCATGCCGGAAGGTCTGGGCCGTTCCCGGCGGGAAGAGCTTTACCAGGCCAGCGGCGGAAACCCGTTCTACCTGGAAGCCCTGGCGCGGGCCGGTGAGCGGGGTATCGCCGTCGGTGATGCGGCACTCCACCCCGACGGGGCGATCCCGGTGGCGGTCCACGCTGTGCTCGCCGCCGAGTTGGCCGCGTTGACCCCGCAAGAGCGGGTCGTCGCGCACGCCGCCGCGGTCGTGGGTGACGATTTCGAGGCTGATTCGCTCGCCGAAACGGCGGCCATGGACGCCGGGTCCGTGCTCGCCGCGCTCGACCGGCTCGCCGAGCGTGACCTGGTGCGGCTGGACGGCCCGACCGGCCGGTTCCGGTACCGGCATCCGCTGGTGCGCAGCGTCGCCTACCAGGACGCCGGTCCTGGCTGGCGGCTTCAGGCACACGGCCGGGCCGCGTCGGCACTCCGGAGCCGGGGCGCGCCGCCGGCCGAGTTCGCCCGGCACGTGGAGCGATCCGCCGTCCGCGGTGACCTTGAAGCGGTCGCGGCGCTCACCGAGGCCGCCGAAGCGACGATGCACACCACGCCCGCGACCGCCGGGCACTTCCTGCGGGCGGCCATCCGGCTGCTCCCCGACTCGGAGTCGGCCACGCCGCAGCGCCTGATCCTGCTCGGCCGGCTGGCACACGCGCTCGGCGCCACGGGCGACCTGCGGCAGGCCAGGGAAACCATGCACGAGGTGCTGCGGCTCCTGCCTGCCGAACTCACCCAGATCCGGGCACAGACAGCGCGGGCCTGTGCGACCGTGGAGCAGGTTCTCGGGCGCTACACCGAGGCCAGGGCGATGCTGCACAGCGAGTGGAAACGCGTCGAAGGTGTTGACGCCCACTCTGCGGCCGTCCTGCTCGTCGCGCTCGTTGCCGGCGAAAGTGTCGAGCGCGAGCACGGACAGGACCGGGTGGCCGAAGCGATCGCCGCCGCGCGGGAAGTCGGGGATCCGATGCTGCTGGCGACGGCATTGTCGGCCGCAACGCTCATCGACCGGCGGGCGGACCGGCTGGACGAGGCGGCCGCACTCCTGGACGCGCTGCCCGACAGCGACCTGGTCCGCGACATCGATGCGGCGTTCTGGCTGAGCTGGTCGGAAATCTCCGCCGACCGGCTCACGGCGGCGAGCCGGCACATGAGCCGTGGCCTGCAACTGGCTCGCGCGAGCAGGCAGTCCCACAAGATCGCGCTGCTGACCGCGATCCGCGGCATGGTGCATGCCTACCTCGGCGAGCTGGCGGCGGCGACGACCTGCTTCGACGACAGCCTGGAGTCGGCGGAACTGACCGGCAGCGAGGAGCTGCGCGTCATGACGTTGACCTTCGGGTGCTGGATCACCACCTGGCGCGGCGACCTGGCCGAGGCGGTCCGCCTGGGCAAGGAGGCCATCGTCGTCGACGACCAGGTGACGGCCATGAGTTCCTGGCGCAGTGGCCAGGCCGAGGCGATGCTGGCGCAGGCGATGTTGCACTCGGGTGATCCGCACGCTTGCATCGAGCTGCTGCTCACCAGTGGCGGTGGCGCCGAGCTGCCAGCGGTGGGCCTGCGCACCAGGCCATTGGTGTACCTGATGCTCACGGAGGCGGAGGTCGCGGCCGGCCGGGTTGCCGCGGCCGCGGCATGGGCCGACCGAGCGGAGGACGCGGCCGGCCGGCTCAAGCTCCCGCTGCGGACCGCCATGGCACAGCAGGCCCGCGCGATCGCCACGCTGCCAACGGACCCGGCGGCAGCCGCACCGCTCGCTGTCGCCGCTGCCGGCACGTACGGCCGGATCGGGGTGGCCGTGGAGGCCGGGCGGGCGCACTTGCTCGCCGCGACGGCGTTCGGCGGCAGCGGGGCGATCGACCAGGCCCGTGCGCACCTCGTGTCCGCCCGCGCGTTGTTCACCCGGTGTGACGCGCAACTGTTCCTGCCCCAGGTCGCGCGCGAGGAGCGGCGCCTGAACGCGCGCGGCCCCCGGCCCGAAAGCGGCGCCGAGCGGTTCGACTTGACCGCCCGTGAGGTCGAGATCGTCAACCTGGTCTCGGACGGCCTGACCAACCGGGACATCGGCCTGCGGCTGCATTTGAGTCCCAAGACCGTCGAAGTCCACCTGGGCCGGGTCTACGCGAAGGTCGGCGTTTCCGGTCGTGCTGCTCTGGCCGGCGTGTGGGCCGCCGCGGCGCGTCACTGAGGACGCCACGGCGGCCGACATCTCAGTTGCCGAGGTCGCGTACGTACAGGTTGGGATTCCGGCTGGTGCCGTCACCGCCCAGGTTCGTCGCGCTGGTCGTGAAGGCGACGTGGTGGCCGTCGGCCGAAATCGAGGGGCTGTCGCTGTACCCGTCGCTCTGCGAGCCGTCATTGGCGACGCTGACCCTGGTCGTGGTGGCGGTCACCCGGTCTCGCACGAACACGTCCCAGCGTGAGTTGGTGTCGCCGGTCACCAGCCTGTCCTCGCCGGACACGAACGCGATGTAGCGGCCGTCGGCGGAGAGCGTCGTCCGCTCCTGGCCGGGGGTTCTGCTGTCGCTCAGGCCATCGGGGCCGAGGTTCACCTGCGTCGTCGTCCGGGTAACCCGGTCGTACAGGAAGATGTCGGTGTCGTTCCGACCGCCGGTGTCGCCCGCCACCAGATTCGACGCGTCGGATTCGAACGCGACGTAGCGGCCGTCGGCCGAGATGGTCGCCGTGCTACTGGCGGAATTGCCTTCCTTGCCGTCGGGACCGACGCTGATCCGGTCGGTGTACCCGGTCAGCTGATCGTGCACGAACACGTCGACCGCGTGGTTGTTGTCGGGGAACAGGGACAGTGTCTTCGCCCCGGAGGAGAAGGCGACGTAGCGCCCGTCTGCCGAAATCGACGGCTGTTGGCTGATGTCGTCGCCCTGGCGACCGTTCGAATCGACGCTGACCCTGGTGGTCCCACCGGTCTGCCGGTCGCGCACGAAGACGTCGTGGATGTCGTTGGTGTCGCCGAACACCAGGTTCGAGGCGGGAGAGTCGAACGCGACGAACCGGCCGTCGGCGGAGATCGACGGATGGAAACTCTCACTGTCGCTCTGCTCGCCGTGGCTGCCGACGCTGACCCTGGTCGTCTCACCGGTCTGCAGGTCGTGCACGAAAATGTCGCGGTAGCGGTTGGTGTCACCGGCCACCAGGTTCGTCGCGACGGACTCGAACGCGACGTAGCGGCCGTCGGCGGAAATCGACGGATTCCGGCTCACGTTGTTGGCCTGGTTGCCCGCGGAGTCGACACTGACCCTGGTGATGACGCCGGTCTGCCGGTCGCGGACGAACACGTCTTCCGCCCGGTTGGTGTCGCCGGCCACCAGATCCCTTGCCAGCGAACTGAAAGCCACGTAGCGGCCGTCGGCGGAGATCGACGGCCCGCTGGCGGAGTTGCTGATCGGTGACGTGCCCGCCGGCCCCGGTTCGGCATCCGTGGCATGCGCGACGCCGGCCGGTATCAGCGCCGCGACGATTCCCGACGCGATCACTGCGCGTCCTGCGTTGCGGATTAGGGAGAGACGTCTCATGGGTGTCCTTCTGTTCGGTTGGCCGCCACGGCAGCCGGTTGCCCGCATCAGCGTTCCGTGTCGGACCGGCCGAAGCATCAGGGAACCCCCTACACCTTCGGCGTCGCGTTCCGCGCCCCGCGCGTGTGGACCTCGCACGGCGCATTTCAGCGCGACGTGTCCGATTCGGCGTTTCACGGTGAGCAACAGCCAGTGGATCGGGCCGGCGAAATCCCTCTGCGGTTTCGCCGGCTCACCCCAGGCTTGGCGTTCGGAGCGCGGTGGGCGCATCGATTGTGAACCGGCCAAGGAGGTGGTCATCGACCGTGCGACGATGACGAGGCGGCGGATCTCGTACGCGGTGTGCTCCTGGCGGTGCTGGTCGGCGGCAGCGGCGGCGGCCGGAGCCTGGACCTCGCGGTCGCAGGTCGGTGATGCCCTCCAGTGCCTGCTCGATCTGCTGGCGGCGGGTGGACGTCCAGGTGATCAGCTTGGGGTCGACCCCGGCTGTCGGCATCACCGGGCGGAGGCCCGGCGTCAACTGCCGGGGCACGGTCGCCAGCCCCGGTTCCTCGCACACCTCGCTGGTCATGGTGAGGGTGTAGAGCGCCCCCACCGCCACAACGTGCTGGTACAACCAGCCGCTCCAGCCCAGGCCTACCAGCACGCCATCGCCCCGGACAGGCAGCGGATCGCCGCTCTCGGCTGCGCGGACCAGGCACTGCGCAAACGCCAGGTCACCCACGGCGGCATTGACACCCTGCTGTCCGAACTGAACCCCCGCTACACCCACTGGAAGCCACCCTTACTGGAACTCGCCATGGCCTCCGGCAACAGCGACGTCATCCATCTCGCCGGCCGCCTCCGTACCGGCACGTCGGGCCCCCATCGGCTGAGACTTCCGTCCCCTGACGGGCGTGAACGGTTTCCCCTTCGCCTTCGCCTTGATCGGCTTGGGAAGCAGCTTCTGCCACGCACGGTCGTAGTACGACGTGCAGTACGGCACGGTGTCCTGCAGGATTGCCGCAACCACCCCCTCGGGGCCCCACGACGCCGTCGCCGAGGCGAGGTTCTTCTTCGAGCAGCCGGAGCAGATGGCGGCCACCGTACCCGCTGCCCTACTGGTGATCCCTCTCGGCCGGATCTTGGCCTGACGCATTGTCAGTGGCTCACGCCATACCGGGCTCCTCGTCGATAAAAGCAGGGGGGCCGATGGCGTTCCGGGCCGTGCACGCACAGTGGGGGACCGTTTTCGCGCACCTGGCCGATCTCGGCTGCGGGCGCTCGTGGGGCGAGGTGTGGAAGGTGAATCCGCCCGCCTCCCTGACCTGCGACGAGTGCCGTCACGGCATGTACGCGAAGACCTCCCAGGCCGGCATACGGTTCTTCGCCCACGCCCCGGGTGCCCCCGTCTGCGCGCTCGGCCTGGAGTCGGTCGCCCACCACCTGCTGAAGCTGGAGCTGGCGAACGCCGCCCGCGACGCCGGCGCCCACGCCGAACTCGAAGCCTGCGGGCCCAACGGCACATGGCGGGCAGATGTGCTGGCCACCGACCCCGCCGGCACCTGGGCAACGGCACTGGAGGCACAGCTCGCGCCGATCACCGGCGCCGACATCACGGCCCGCACCGTGAAGATGCGCGCCGACGGCGTCACCGCGATCTGGTTCAGCGACCGGCCCCGCCCGCCCTGGCTCGGCACCGTCCCCTCCGTCCGCCTGGAGCGGCCCGAGGAAGCGAAGCACCTGGCCGTCGCCGAGGGCCTGGTGAAGTTCGAGGGCCACAGCTGGAAGGCAGTACCGGCCTCCCTGCCCCAGTTCCTCACCTGGGCGTTCGCCCGCCGGATCGTCCCACACAGCCCGCGGACGCCGATGCGGTACCCGCAGCGGTCGCTTGCCACGGCGTGGACGGCGCCGCAGTACGTCACGGCCGAGGCCGCGCACTTGGAGGAAGAGGAACGGCGTCGGCGTATCGACGAGGCCCGGATGGCCGCGCTGCAACGGGAGAAGGAGAAGAAACGGGAGCAGATCCGCGCCAGGAACGCGGTCACCCGGGCCAAGGCCCTGGCCGAGGCCACCGCCGCCGAACAAGAAGCCCGCACCCGGCCGCCCGGCAGGCTCTGGCAGGTCGCCCGCGTCTTCCGTCGGGGCGTCGACCAGGCCCTGGCCAAGCTCGCCGAGGAACACGGCATCACCGCGACCGTGGGCCTCGGCACCGGAGACCCCCGGTACGCAGGCGGCGTCCCCCTCGTCGACGAGCACGGTGTCCCGGCCGCCGTGTTCGACCCCGACCCCGGCCGCGTACGAGGGGAGTCATTCCTGCTGCTGGCCGGACTCCTGCTGATCTTCCCTGACAAGGCCACCCAGCGCCGGTTCGAGAACGCGGCGAACACCAAGAAGAAGCACCGGCCGGTCGACGGCTACCGCACCGACTTCGTCGAGGCACCGGTCGGCGGGCCCGGCCGGGCCTGGCGCGACCGCTCCTGCACCTGCGCCACACCGCAGCTCATCGCGAAGATCCAGAACGCGGAATACGCGGCCGCACCGAGCGAAGAGATGGGCCCAGCCGCCGCTCTGTTCCGCGCGGAGTGCCGTGCGTGCGGCGGCCGGTATGACAAGCCCTGGCGCCGGACCGGCAGCACACCCGTTCCCCGACACCTGCGCCTCCCGGCCCAAACTGGTGAGCTCGTATGTTGACGTGTCGCCTGTTCTCCAGCGGCCTCCGACCTTGGTCACCGTGAGTGCGTCGATGGTGCTCTGCTGATCAGCCTGTGGAGACGCGCGCATTGCGACTGCTCACCGTACGGCCCTGTACGTCGCTGCCGGGCGTCGGCAGAGCATCGCCTCACCGCAGCCTTTCGTGCAGCCGTGCCGCTCGTTGCCGTCGAGCAGGTCGTTCACCCAGTCCTCGCGTTCGGGAGGATGTCCTCGTCCTCGGTGAGGTCGGGCCAACCCAGCCAACCCAGCCGACCCGCACAGAAAAGATCACAAGACACCCGCTGTCGGCTCGGTGGGTAAGGTGACCGCTGATCAAGGCAACGACAGCCAGGACGGCGACAGTGCAGCTCAGGACGACCACCACAGCAAACAGCGTGGCGCAGTGGTTCGGCGCCGACAATCTGCTCCGGGTCCCGACCGACGCCTTGCCCGACACTCTGGTCCACGAACCGACCCGGCGTTTCCTGAGCGAGGTCGGCCTGCCCCGCGAGGGCGGCGCGTACGTGCGCCTCCACACCGACCCGGCCGTCTGGCTTCAGCCGGTCTCGGGCCGACTGGAGCGACTGACCGCCAGCGCGGACCACCTGCTCGTCCTTGGTGAGTGCGGTGGCCATCCGCCGATCTTCGGCGACTGGCTCGTACTGGACGCCGTGACCGGCCAGGTGTTCGTCGTCGGTGGGAGGTACAGCGCGGGCAGCGAGTTGGTCACCGACCTCGTGGCGAGCGACCTGTCCGTGCTGGTCACGTTCGTGCACGAGCTGGAAACCCTGCGCGCGGTCGCCGCCGATCCCACGGCGCACGACGGCCGACGTGGCCGGGATGTGATGACCGAGGTGACCAGGGCGGTCTGTGAGCGGATGCAAGCCACCGACCCCGCAGTGTTCACGGAGTACGGTGACGCCCCGCACTGGACCGCTGTCCTGGCAGGCTACGGCCTGCTCTGGGCTGCCCGCCGCAATCACGACGCAGCCGAGTCCCTTGCCTTCGACATCACCCCCGAGCTGATGGAGGACCTCATACTGCTCCCCGTCAGCCCCGAGGACCTGCCACCGGCCCTGCGGCACGAGCCCACCCGCCGCCTGCTCACCACCGTCGGGTTGCCCACGCTCGGCTACCTGCGAGACAGCGAGGCGCGCCCGCTCGTCACCTTGCGCCAATCCGGCTCCCGGCAAGCGGACGACGATGGCGAGCCGCATGGCCCGGCCCAGCGCGACCTCATCCGCCTGGGCGCGGCCGGACGCGGGTACGAGATCCTGCTGGACGGACCCACCGGCCGTATCGGGGCTGTCGTGGGCGACGACTTCGAGGACTCCCCCGTCGGCTTGCTGCACACCGACCTGTCCGCCTTCTACCAGGCCATCTGGACTCTCACCAGCCTTGCCGCGCTGTGGGAGGCCATGCAACTGGAGGACGAGGACTTCGACGACTACGAGGACGACTACAAGGACGAGTTCAAGCTCGACCCCTACAACCCGGGGCCCACCGACTGGAACGCCTTCTCCGGAAAGTTCACCCTGGAGCGGATCGCCCTGGACTTGCTCGCCCAGCTCGACGCCCCGTCCGTGGCACACGACGCCACCCTCTGGAACGTCTGCGCCAACGACAGCAACTACGGCTGCCTCCTCGGCTGAGCCCGGCCCGGCTCTGCGGACCTTCCGTCACGCCTTGACTCGTTCCTCGCCCTCGGATTGGTCAGGAGGGTCTGTAGGTCAATGACTCTGTCCCGGACACGGTGTGTCCGGGGTCGACGGTGACGTTTGTCGGGTGAGGCGGGTGCGCCGGCGGCGAGCAGTGGGACGTTGCCGGTGGGGACGAAGCTGAAGGTGACGAACCTCGACAACGGTCGGGCGACGACGGTGACGGTGACGGTGACCGGCCCGTCAGGCAGTTGCGCGCTGCTGAACAACGCCGCGTTCGAGCACGTACGGGAGCCGGGCAAGAACCTGATCCGGCGCGCACGCATCCGTCTATCCACCCGACGACGTCCGCCTGGACGATGCGTGCCGATCGAGTGGCGCGGCGACCCACCCGCGTTCTGGACTCCGGACACCGGCCGGGAGTGAGCAGCAGTGCAGCCGGGCGTGGCCCTGTCATGGGGAGACGGCCTCGGCGAGTAGCGTGGCAGGTGTTCCGATGGAACCCTGCCGCCTGGGAGCACGCGCATGGACCGCGACCAGATGTTTCGGCTCTTCACCGCCCACCGTGCCGCCGAGGCCGCTCGCGACGTTCCCTCGATTCTGGCGACGTTCACTGAGGACTGCTTTCTCGACACCGTGCCGCTCGGCCTGCGCAGCCAGGGCAAGCCAGCGACCCGGGCCGCGTACGAGAGTCTTTTCGCCGCGTTCCCCGACCTCGCGCCTGAAGACACCGGGATCGCGTACGGGGACGACGTCCTCGTCGTGTGGGGCACTCTGCAGGGCACCAGCCGCGGTCAGTGGCTCGGCTTGCCGCCCGGCGGAGGGGCCTTCACGGTGCCCTTCGCCAACGTCGTACCCTTCCGCAACGATCTGATGGCGGGCGAGACCCTGTACTTCGACCTCGCCTCCGTCTGCGCGCAGGCCGGACTCGACCTCGACCACCTCCGCACCGCAGCCGCAGCCGCAGCCGCGAGCGCAGGCCCGCCCAAGGCCGCCCCTTGAACCTGACCTGCCCAGGGACAGCTCCACGACTGGTACCCGGCTACTCGTCGCACAAGATCGAAGCCGCCGACACCCTTGCGGCTGGACCCCGAAACCTCCGGCCCGGCGGGCGCGTACAGCCCTGTCAGATGGGAGACCCTGGCACCAGGGGCCAGCTCCCCAGGCCCCAGACCGGACGCGGCGCTCCGCCGCAACACGGCGGGCCGCCTACAGCGCTCGCCGGAGCCAACTAGAGTCGTCGATCCAGATCATTGCGGCGCGGAGGTGGAGGCCGGCGAGGTAGCTGTCCGGTGTTTGATGACTCGGTATCGCCGGCTCAGATTGGCGGAACACTCTGGCACCCTGCCAACGTCACCCGCAGGCCGCCCGACCCCCGAGCGAAACCGGTCGATCACCCGCACCTCCCCCAACACCGCCAACGCCTCCGTACCGGGCGCGGTCAGCCGGCGCACCGAAGCCCCGAACTCCCCGGCCGCCAGCCCGGCCAGCGCGTCGGCGTCCGCCTCGGTGGACCAGCCGGACAACGAGTCCTCGCCGGCCGCGTCGTCGGCCAGGGCCAGCCACGGATCATCGAGGCGGAACCGGTGCGCGGCGCCCCCGGCCCCGGTCGGCACCAGCGACGCGACCGTCGGCCCCGTGGGGACTTCGATCTTGTCGTGCGCGAGGAGCCAGGCGACGACCGCGCGGCGATCGAACAGGTGGGTCACGCAGCCACGGCACCGGAACAGATACGCCGGCTGGTCTCCCTTGTCCAGCGAGCCGAGGAAATGCTCAACCTGATCCGGCGGCCAGCCCCAACCGTTCACCTCCTGTCGCAGTGTTTTCAGCGCGTCAAGGGGAGCGGCGAGTTCGGCAAGCCCGACACGGCCCAGAAACGCGGCGCCGTCGCCTCAGTCGGGTGTTACGGGAACTCAGGAAGTTGCTCAGTTACGGCCGTGACCGTAACAGCCGTCACAGACGGACAGCCCGCCCGACCATAAAGAACAAGGCCAGAAGCTGTTCCTGATGCCTGCATGACAAGCAGCCTGAAAAACTCGGTGGACATCGAATGGGCCAGCCGCGAGCGTTGACGGAATGCAGCAGGAGAAGATCTGGGACGCCGATGCCGCCCAGCGCTATGACACGCCCGGTTCCGGAATGTTCGCGCCCGAGGTCCTGGAACCGGCCGTCGACCGTCTCGCCCAGCTCGCAGGTGACGGAGAAGCGCTTGAGTTTGCCATCGGGACCGGCCGAGTAGCCGTCCCGCTCGCGGGGCGAGGAGTCTCTGTCACCGGCATCGAGCTGTCGCTCCCTATGGTGGAACAACTGCGAACCAAGGCCGATGAAGCAACCATCCCCGTGATCGTTGGTGACATGGCGACCACCGTCGCTCCTGGCGAGTACGCCCTCGTCTACCTCGTGTACAACACGATCTCCAACCTGCTCACCCAGGATGAGCAGGTGCAGTGCTTCCGCAACGCAGCCCGCCACCTCGCACCTGGTGGCCGGTTCGTGATCGAACTCTGGGTACCCGAGTTGCGCAAGCTCCCGCCGGGCCAGACGGCCACCGTCTGGCAGTCCGAAACCGGCTACATCGGGTTGGACACCTACGACGTGCTCCACCAGCACGTCGTATCGCACCACTTCCGCTTCGATGAAACCCAGCAGGCGCGATTGTTCCGCAGCCCTCATCGCTACGTCTGGCCGGCCGAACTCGACCTGATGGCCCAGCTGGCCGGATTCGAACTGGAGACCAGGCATGCGGACTGGGCCGGCGCCGAATTCACCGCCGAGTCGCGTTCTCACGTCTCCGTCTACCGGATCCCCTCCGCGGGGTAGCTCCGGCAAGGTCCGCCCGGCCGAGGCAGTGCTGGGCTTCGTTCATCCAGACGACCGTCCGCGGCCCGACCCGGCCCAGCTCGGCCAGAGCAGCCTCCGTGCGGGTCGGGTCGAAGCGGTGCCACAACCTCCAGTTCTTCTGCGCGAGCGGCTGGATGGCCTCCCAGCACGCCCGCGTCTTCCCTGTCGAGGAAGTGCCCACGAGCATCACCATCCGGCTGCGGCCCGCCGCAGCGTCCCGCACCGCATCGGCCAGCACCCGGTCATGCTTGCGGGGCACATAGCCCGGCAGCGCCCGCACCCCAGGGGTATCCGGGCCCAAGGCGCTCTCACCGGGGCCGGCGGGATGGACTTCCAACTCGTGCGGCTCCCGCAGACCGATCGGCCTGCCCGGCCGCCCCACCCCATCGGCTGCGGCCGTCCCCGGCCACTCCTCCGCTGTCCGCCACAACTTCAGAAGCTCACCCTGAGGCAGCTTCAGCGTGGCGGCCAGCCTTGAGATCGTCTTCTCCGACGGCACTGGCCCCTTGGCCGAGAGCGCCTGCGACACCGTAGTGCGCCCAAGCCCTGCTTGACGGCCGAGCTGCGTCTGGTTCAGCCGGGCCCGGGACAGCCCATCGTTGAGCCTCGCCCGCAGCTCGGCAAGGGCCGGATTGTGACCGTTCTGCTCATCGCGTACGTGCTTCTCCCGGGCCAGTGACGTGTTCGTCGGTGTTCATCTTTGTTGCCGCGAACCACGGCGAACACCGATTCCGCGACGTTCGAACACGTCAATACCCCACTGAGTCCCGGAGCTTGTCGTGATCGTCGCCATCGTCCTGCTCACCACCGCACTTGTCATCGTCGTCGCGCTGCTGGCCGGCACCGCCGCGGGCAAGCTCGCCCGCATGGACGGCGCCACCTACCCCACCGCCCTCACCCGCGCCGCCACCACCTTCGCCGCCGTCATCACCCTCGCCACCGTCGTCACCACCGCCCTCAACGCCCTGCTCTGACCCAAGCCCTCCTCGGTCCCAGCGGCCACCCCTGCGGCCGGCGTGGAGTCCGGGCCGAAGCCCGTGGCGGGCCCGCGCGACGGCCGTACGGGGCGTGCAGGCGCCGCCGCTCACCGGGAGCGAAGGATCCCGTCACGCTCGCCGCCTCCCTTGCACGCCCCACCCCGCCAGTCGACGGCCGGCGGCAAGACACTCCGCACGGCGGCTCGGCTTGAATGGTCTGGAGACAATCCGGTGACCGCTGAGCTACGCTGACTCCGCACTCGATCGGGCTTCGGAGGCCACGTCCCACCCCCGCGTTCGACCTCGCTTGCGACGCGGGCTGCTGGTTTGATCCGCGTTCGCAGTGTCCTGTCGACTTTCGGGGAGAAGTCACCATGCCGAACTCATTCTCTCGTTTTCTGAATGACGAGGAACTGAAGAAGGTGCGCGAGCTCTACCTGAAGTCACTTCAGGAGGCCGAGCAGGGCAAGGCCGACGAACAGCACGAGGAGCAGACCGGTTCCGGCGCCGCCGAGACCACGACCGAGGTCTGATCCGGTGAGCCCTTCCGCCGCCCGCACCCTCGCCGACTACGACACCGAGACGCTCGCCACCCGTTACGCGCAGGACGGCGTCGCGACGGTAGGTCCCTTACTGACCCACGAGGAAGTGGCGGAGGTCCGCTTCCACGTGTCCCGGTACAACCGCTACGTGATTCCCAACCTCCCGCAGGCGGTCCGCGACAAGACCGTGCGGTACGAGGACGACGGTGTCTCACTGCGCAGTTGCTATTTCATGGACCAGGTCGACGAGTATTTCAACGAACTCGGGAATCGCCCGTTTTTCAAGCAACTGGTCGCCGCGATCGTCGGCTACGAACCCGAGCTGTACGTCGTGGAGACCTTCAACAAGTACGCGCGGGTCGGCTCCAGCGTGGCGCCCCACCAGGACTGCGTGTTCCTGCCGGTGGAGCCGATGGACGTGGTGCACCTGTGGATCGCCCTCACCGACGCCACGGAGGAGAACGGGGCGGTGAAGTACTGGACCGGGTCGCACCTGGGCGGTCTGCTGCCCCACGTCCCTGCCCCCTTCGGGCTCAAGGTGCGCGACGACATGGTCGACCACGACGCCGAGAACACTGTGCGCGCGGTGCTGCCGGCCGGATCGGCGGCCATACACAGCGGACTGGTGGTGCACGACAGCCCGCCGAACCGCACGGACCAACCGCGCCTGGGCATGCTGCTGGGATACCGCGGCGCCCACACCCGTCACCTCCTGGACCAGGACTGGGGCAGCTGACCTGCCGCAGGACCGATCACCGCTGACCCTCGACTCGGCGCCGGAGGATCGAATTCATGACCGCCCTTGACGCTTGGACGCCCGATACCCTGCGCCGGCTGGAACCGGAGGACCTGCCCGGTGTGGCGGCGCGGGTGCGCGAACTGCTCGTCCGCAGCGTCTCCGCCAGCGGCGGCCACCTGGGATCGAACCTCGGCGTCGTCGAGTTGACGATCGCGCTGCACCGGGTCTTCCGCAGCCCCGACGACGTCATCCTGTGGGACACCGGTCACCAGGCGTACGTACACAAGATGGTGACCGGCAGGGCCGGGGCCTTCGGGTCGCTGCGCGCACTGAACGGACTGTCCGGCTACCCCAGCCGGGCCGAAAGTGTGCACGACTGGGTGGAGAACTCGCACGCCGGGACTTCCCTCTCCTACGCCGCCGGGCTCGCCACCGCGTTCGCGGCGCGTCCGGCCGACCGCCATCGACGGGTGGTGACCGTGACCGGCGACGGCTCGCTCACCGCGGGTATGGCGCTGGAGGCGCTCAACGACATCGGCGACCGCGGGCTCGACGTCACGATCGTGCTGAACGACAACGCCCGCAGCTACGCGCCCACCACCGGCGCGCTGGCCCGGCACATGCGGGAGTTACAGGCGGGCGTCGCGCCCGGTGTCTTCGAGGCGCTGGGGATCCGCTACCTCGGGCCCGTCGACGGACACGACCTGAGCGCCCTGGAGAAGGTCCTCGCCGACGCCGGAGCCGAGCGCGGTCCCCTGCTGGTGCACGTCAGGACCCAGAAGGGCCGCGGCTACACGCCGGCCGTCGACGACCGTACCGAGCACATGCACGGCGTGGGGCCGTTCGACGCCGGTACCGGACGCCAGTACCCGCCGACGCCGGGCCGGGTGCCGGCCGGTTCGGTCCTGGGCCCCTGCCTCGTGGAACTCGCCTCCGAGGACCCGGACCTGGTCGTGATCACGCCCGCCATGGGAGGCCCGTCGGGACTCGACGTCTTCCAGGAGCGCTACCCCGACCGTTTCCACGACGTGGGGATCGCCGAGCAGCACGCCGCGGGACTCGCCGCCGGACTGGCCATGGCGGGTCGGCACCCGGTGTTGTCCATCCACTCCTCCTTCCTCAACCGGGCCCAGGACCAGCTGCTGTTCGACATCGGGCTGCACCGGCTGCCGGTCGTGGTGGTCATCGACCGGGCCGGGATCACCGGAGGCGACGGCGCCTCCCACCACGGGTTCGGGGACCTCGCGCTGCTGCGCCAGATCCCCGGCATGGCGATCGCCACCCCGTCGACCGCCGCCGAGCTGCGCGGCCTGCTGAGAGCCGCGGTCCGGCACCCGGGACCGGTGGCCATCCGGTACGGGAAGGCGATCGACGACCCCGGGCTGCCGGAGGACGGCGACGGGGACGCCGGAGAAGACGGCGGCATGGCGGGCTGGCAGGTCGAACCGGCCCCCGGCGGTGTCCTGGTCATCGGTGCCGGTGACCTGCTGCCCTGCGCCACCGGGGTGGCCGCCCGGCTGCGCGCCGCCGGTGTGCCGGCCGGGTCGGCCAACGCCCGCTGGATCGAGCCGCTCGACGAGCGGCTGCCCGACCTGGCCCGGGAGCACCGGATGGTCTGTGTGATCGAGGACCACTGGATCCGCGGCGGCCTTGGCACCGCGGTGCGCGAGCGGCTCGCCGACGAGGACGTCGACACACCGGTACGGCTGTTCGCGGTGGCCCACGACTACCTGCCGCACGGCTCCGTACCGGACCTGAGGGCCGCCTGCGGGCTCACTCCGGACCGGATCACCGCCGATCTGATGGCCCGCTGGACGGCGCATGCGGCGGGCGGCCCCCGCCCCCGGGAGTGACGTCCGCCAGGCGACCGGCACGGCCACCGGAGACGGTCGACGGCACCCGAACGGCTCTGTCTCCTCCTGACCGTCCTCCGACGGGAGACCCCATTGATGACGTCCTTCTCGCCTCCGTCGTCCCTCACGACGCTGACCGATCGGCTGCGCGCCCACGCCCGGAACAGTCCGGACAAGATCGCCTTCCGCTTCCTCGGCGACGGTGAGAACGTCACAGACTCCCTGACGTACGCCCAACTCGACGTGGCGGCAAGGGCGTCCGCCGCGCGGCTCAGCGCCGTGGGGGAACCGGGCAGCAGGGCCGTACTCGCCCACACGCCGGGGCTCGCCTTCGTCATCGACCTGCTCGGCTGCTGGTACGCAGGGTTCGTCGCGGTGCCCGTCTACCCGCCGGTCGGCAGGCGCGAGATCGACACCGCCCTGGACATTGCCGCCGCGACCCGGCCGGTGACCGTCCTCACCGACCTGCCCTGGGCCATGGAGGAGATCACCGCCAAAACGCCCGACGCGGTGATCCTGGGCCCACCGGACCGCTCGGAGCAGGCGCCGCCGGACTGGAGCGCGCCCGACGTCGACGCCGAGGCGCCCGCGCTGCTCCAGTTCACCTCGGGCTCCACCGGCACTCCACGCGGGGTCATCGTCAGCCACCGCCAACTGGCCGCGAACCAGGAGCGGATGCGGGAGACCTACGGGCAGGACGAGCACGGCGTCGTCGTCAGCTGGCTGCCGCTGTACCACGACATGGGCCTCATCGGCTCGGTGCTCCACCCGCTCCATCTGGGGGCCACCTGCGTCCTGCTCTCACCGCTGGCCTTCCTGGAGAGCCCGGTCCGCTGGCTGCGGGCCGTGTCCGGCTTCGGCGCGACGATCAGCGCGGCGCCGAACTTCGCCTACGAACTGGCGGTGCGCAAGGTCTCGGAGGACGACCTGAGCGGACTGGACCTGACGGCCTGGCGGACGGCCATCAACGGCGGTGAGCCGGTACGGCCGGACACCGTCGCCTCCTTCGCGGCGCACTTCGCCCCGGCGGGCTTCCAACCCGGCGCGATGACGCCCAGCTACGGGCTGGCAGAGTGCACGCTGCTGGTCTCGGCCGAGACCTCCGCCGACGCCCCCGGCTCGGCGCCGGTCCCGGACGGTGACGGCGAGAGGGCAGTCAGCTGCGGCGCCCCGCCCGACACGCTGCTGATCGTCGGGGCGGACGGCACGGAGGTCCCCGACGGCGCACTGGGCGAGGTCTGGATACGCGCCGCCGACCCCAGCATCGGCGCCGGGTACTGGGAGCAGCCCGAGGTCAACGCCGAGCTGTTCGCGGCTCGGACGGCAGACGGCGAAGGACCGTATCTGCGTACGGGGGATCTCGGTTTCCTTGCGGACGGTCGGCTGCACGTCGCCGGGCGCTCGAAGGACGTCATCGTGGTGCGCGGGCGCAACCACTTCCCGCAGGACATCGAGTCCACGGTCGAGCGGGCGTGTCCGGCGATCAGGAAGGGCTGCGTCGCGGCCTTCACCGTCGGCGAGCGGCTGGTCGTGGTGGCCGAGGCCCGGGGCGAAGCCGGTCCTGACATCCTGCCCGCGGTCCATGCCGAGGTGGCACGCCGGCACGGTCTGCGCTTGGACCACCTCGTACTGGTCCGCCGGGGCACCATTCCCAAGACGTCCAGCGGCAAGATCCGCCGACGCGCCTGCCGGGACGCCTACCGCTCCGGCGCCCTCCAACTGGAGTCCCCGGTGGACGCGGGCGCCACGGACCGGCCGCAAGCCGCGGCGTCGGGCGTCGAGCCGACCACCGAGCCGGGCGACGCACTCCTGACGCTGCTGGGCGAGGTGCTCGGCGTGCCGGACGCCGCCGCCCTTCCGGCCGGCCGGGCGCTGGCGGAGCTGGGAATGGACTCGCTGCGTTCGGTCCAGCTCCAGCACGCCCTCCAGGAGCGCTTCGGCCTCACCGTCCCGCTGGAGGAACTGCTGCACGACGCCACGGTGGGCGATCTGGCGCAGGCGGTGCGCGGCGGCGGCGCGCCCGATGCGGGGAAGGGCCCCGCAATCGGGCAGTACACGTCATCCGGCCAAGTCACCGCGCCCGGTGCTCAGGACGCTGCCTCCGGTGAGGGGCCCATACCGACGGCTTCGGCCGGGCAGCAGGCGCTGTGGTTCCTGGAGCACTCCTCCGCCGGCGATTCCCGCTACGCCGTGACGCGCGCCGTGCGGCTGCGCGGCGGGGTGGACGCCGATGTCCTGGCGCGTGCGGTGCGTGTGGTGATGGGCCGTCACGAGGCCCTCCGCTCCCGGTGGACGGTGAGCGACGGTCAGGTGACCGCCCGCCCGTCCGGTGCGCCCGTCCCCGAGCTGGTCATCGTCGACACCCCCGCCGACGGCTTCGATGCGCTGCTGGCCGCGCGCGCCGCCGACCCGCTCGACCCGGAGTGCGGGCCGCTGGCCCGGATCACCCTGATCCGGCCGAGCGGGCAGGACCCGGTACTCCTGCTGGCGGTCCATCACATCGCCGCCGACCTGTGGTCGCTCGGCCTGCTGCTCGCCCAGCTGGGCGACCGGTACCGTGAACTGGCGGACGGCGCCGCCGACACGTCGGCGCCCGCGCCGGGCATGTCCGAGGTGGTCGCCGCCGAACACCGGCTCCTGGCCGGGCCCGAGGGCGAACGGATGCGGGACGAGTGGATCGACCTGCTGGCCGACACGGCGGACAGCGCGCTTCGCCTGCCCCTCGACCGGCCACGCCCTGCGACGCGCACCTGGTCCGGCTCCCTGCTCCGGCTGCCGTTCGGCACGGGCCTGAGCGAGCAGGTCCGGGGCACCGCCCGCCGGCTGAGCACCACGCCGTTCGTGGTGCTGCTCAGCTGCTACGCAGTCCTGCTGGCGCGGCTGTCCGGCGAACGCCGGTTCGTGGTGGGCGTGCCGACCGCAGTCCGCCCCGACGCCCTCTCCGGCCAGGTGGTGGGCTACTGCGTGAACACCCTGCCGGTGCCGATGGAGGTACCGGTGGACGGTTCGTTCGCAGGGCTGGTCCGCGACACCGCCGTCCGCTTCCGGCGTGCTCTGGCCGCCCGGCAGTACCCCCTGCCGCTCATCGCCGCGGCGGTCCGGCCGGCCCGGGATGCCGCCCGGGGACCGTTGTTCGCCACCATGTTCGGCTGGACCGCCACACCACCGGGCGCCCCGGACGGCCTGTCCGCGCTCGCCGAGGAGATCCCCGGCCGCGAGTGCCGCGTGGGCGGTCTCGTGCTGGAGGCCGTACCGCTGCCGCACACCACCGCTCTGGCCGACCTCGATGTCAGCGTCGCGGAGTCCGACGGCGAACTGACCCTGGTGCTGCGGTACGCCACCGAGGTGCTGGACGGCGCCACCGCGGAGGAACTGGGCAGGCGGCTGTTGCGGGTGGCCGCGGCAGCTGCGGTGGACGACGAAACCCCGATCGCCGGCCTGACCGTCATGTCGGACGCAGAGCGTGCGCGTCTGGACGAACTCACCGCGGGCCGCGGCCCCCGGCCCGAGCCGTCCCGCACCGTGATCGACTACTTCGCGGACAGCTGCGCCGCCCACCCCGAAGCCCCGGCGGTCGTCTCCGGCGCGGGCACGGTCACTTACGCCGAGCTGGCCGTCGAGGTCGCCGCGGCCGCGGCTCGGCTCGCCGGAGCCGCCGGCTCCGGCGCCGGGGCCCCCGTGGGCCTGCTGCTGCCGCCCGAGCCGCGGTTCGTCACCGCCATGCTGGCCGCCTTCACCGCGGGCTACGGCGTCGTGCCCCTGCTGCCCGACTTCCCGGACGAGCGGCTGCGGTTCGTCGCCTCGGACGCCGGCGTCGCCGCCGTCCTCACGGACCGGGCCCACGCGGCACGCGCGGCGCGGCTGGCCCCCGGCTGCCCGGTGGTCGTGCTCGACGATCCGGCGCCACCGCCGACGGTACGCATCGACGGGCCGCCCAGCGCCGGCGCGCTGGCCTATGTGGTGCACACCTCGGGCACCACCGGCACCCCGAAGGGCGTGCCGATCACCCACGCCAACGTGCTGCCGCTGCTGCTGTGGCAGCGCGAACGATTCGACCTCGGACCCGGCGCCCGGCTCCCGCAGACCCTGTCGCTGAGTTTCGACTTCGGCCTCCAGGAAATATTCACCACCGTGCTGTTCGGCGCCGCACTCCATTTTCCCGACAAGGCCGAGCGGCTGTCCGCCCCCCGCTACGCCCGGTTCGTCCGGCGGGAGCGGCTGACCATCCTCTACCTGACGCCGACCTTCGCCGCCGAACTGGCCGCCGCAGGCATCGACATGCCCTCCGTAAGCACGGTGGTGCTCGGCGGCGAGATGCTGACCTACGAGGCGCTCCGGGCGCTGACCGCACTGGTGGCGCCGGACGCGGTCTTCGTCAACGGCTACGGGCCGACCGAGGCGAGCATCAACTGCTCGATGCGCTTCATCAGCGCCGGGGAGGCGGGCACCGGCAGCGGCATCGTGCCGGTGGGGCTTCCGACCGGCCGCTCGCAGGTCGGTGTCTTCGATCCCTGGGACGACCCGACCGTTCCGGGCGGCTTCGGCGAGGTCGTCATCGGCGGGCCGGGGGTGGCCGCCGGCTACCTCAACCGGCCCGGAACCGCGGGGCGGGCCTTCGCCACCGGGGCGGACGGCGAGCGCCGGTACCGTACCGGCGACCTCGGCAGCCTGCGTCCGAGCGGCGACCTGGTACTCCTCGGGCGGCTGGACGACCAGGTCAAGATCCGAGGCTTCCGGGTGGAGCCGGAAGAGGTACGGGCGGTTCTGCTGCGGCACCCGGACGTCCTCGACGCCGTCGTGGTGGCCGAGGGGGACGGGAACCGGCGACGTCTGGCTGCCGCGGTGGTGCCGGGACCCGGCTTCAGCGTCCACGCGCTGCGCGCCTGGGCGGCCGAGCGCCTGCCCGCGCACGAGGTGCCGCCCCGGATCGTCCCGCTCGACGCGCTCCCGCGCACCGCGCACGGCAAACTCGACCGCACCCTCCTGGACGAGGCCTTGGCGGCGGCCGCCCCCGCGCCGGTACGCGGAGAGGTACCCACCCGGGCCGTGGAGCGCCGGGTCGCGGAAGTCTGGCAGGAAGTGCTGGACGTGCCGCGTGTCGGGTCCCACGACAACTTCTTCGACCTCGGAGGGCACTCGCTCCTGGTGGCGCCGCTGATCTCCCGCCTCGAAGCGGAACTGGGTTTGCCGGGGTTGCCGTTGATGCTGCTCTTCGAGTTCCCCACCGTCGCCGAACTGGCAGCCCGTCTGGAGATCCTGCTCCACACCGGAACTCCGGACGAGACGGACCGCCCGGTGGTCACCGGCCGCGCCCGGCGGCGCGGAGCACAGCACATCCGGATCACCTTCGACTGATCCCCCGTCCCCTTGCCCGGACCGACTCTGGAGCGCAGTTGAACGGTCAGAAGCAGAACGACGCGATACCCGCCGACATCGCGGTGATCGGCATGGGCTGCCGGTTCCCCGGTGCGGACAGCCCGGACCAGTATTGGCAGAACATCCGCGAGGGCGTCGAGTCGATCCGGTTCTTCGACGACGACGAGCTGCGGGCCGCGGGGGTGCCCGCCCAGATGCTGGCCAGCCCCCGCTACGTGCCGGCGTCCGCGGCCTTGCAGGAGGCGGAGGACTTCGACGCCGACTACTTCGGATACGTGGCCCGGGAAGCCGAGCTGATGGACCCCCAGCACCGGCTCTTCCTGGAGTGCGCCCTGTGGGCCATGGAGGACGCGGGCTACGACCCGGCCCGCTACCCGGGGCTGATCGGCGTCTACGCGGGCTCCACCATGAACACCTACCTGCTGGTCAACCTGGTCGGCAACCGCCGGATGCTGGACGCGGTCGGGGACCACGCCACCATGATCGGCAACGACAAGGACTACCTGGCGCTGCGGGTCGCCTACAAGCTGAACCTCCAGGGTCCGGCCGTCGCCGTGCAGAGCGCTTGCTCCACCTCCCTCACCGCGATCCACCTCGCCGCGCAGGCGATCCTGGCCGGTGAGTGCGACATGGCCATCGCCGGCGGCGCGTCGCTGCGGATGCCCCACAACGCGGGCTATCTCCAGAACGCCACGGCCTCGGAGGACGGCCACTGCCGCACCTTCGACGCCGACTCCACCGGCAGCGTGGTGGGCAACGGCGCCGGAGCGGTACTGCTCAAGCACCTCGACGACGCGCTGCGCGACGGGGACCACATCCACGCCGTGATCGCCGGCACGTCGATCGGCAACGACGGCCGGGCCAAGGCCAGTTTCACCGCGCCGGGCGTCGACGGGCAGGCCCGCGCCGCCGCCGGCGCCATCGCCTCGGCCGGTCTGACCGCGGACGTCATCGACTACGTCGAGGCGCACGGCACCGGCACGCCGCTGGGCGATCCGATCGAGGTCGCCGGGCTCACCAAGGCGTACCGGCTCACCACCAACCGCGGGAACTACTGCGCCATCGGCTCGGTCAAACCCAACATCGGCCACCTCGACGCCGCCGCCGGGGTCGCCGGGTTCATCAAGACCGTCATGTGCCTGAAGAACAAGTCGATCCCGCCGGTGCTGCACTTCCGCACGCCCAACCCCGAGATCGACTTCGCCTCCAGCCCGTTCTACGTACCGACGGAACTGCTGCCGATGGAGGGTGAGCCGGGACGGCCGCGCTACGCCTCGGTGCACTCGCTCGGTATGGGCGGCGCCAACGCGCACGCAGTGCTGCGAGAGGCCCCCGACCCCGTACCCGGCGCGCCGGCGCCCGACAGCCAACTGGTGGTGCTCTCCGCGCGCAGCGGGCCGGCGCTCGCCGAGCGGATGGAGCAGACCGCCCGCTGGATGCGCGAGCACCCCGGCGCCGTACTGGCTGATGTCGCCCACACCCTCCAGGTCGGCCGGACCGAGCACGAGTACCGGGCCAGTGTGGTGGCCCGGGACCTGGCCGACGCCGCGAGCGCCCTGGGCGCCAAGGGCTCCGCACGCATCCGCACCTCGGAAACCGTGGACGGGGCCGGTTCCCTCGTCTTCCTCTTCCCCGGCCAGGGCAGCCAGAGCGTCGGCATGGGAGCGGAACTGCACCGTACGGAACCGGTGTTCCGGGCCGCGGTCGACGAGTGCCTCGCCCTGATGCCCGCCGAGGTCGCCGACCGCCTCCGGCCGCTGCTGCTGACCCGCCGCGACCCCTCGGCCGACGGCCTGACCTCCACCGACCTCGCCCAGCCCGCGCTGTTCACCGTCGAATACGCGCTCGCCCGGCTGCTGCTCTCGTACGGCCTGGAACCCGCGGCCCTGCTCGGGCACAGCATAGGCGAGTACGTGGCCGCGACCCTGGCAGGCGTCTTCAGCCTGCCCGACGCGCTGTCGGTGGTGGCCACCCGCGGCAGGATGGTGGCGGACCTGCCGCGCGGCTCGATGCTCGGCGTGCCGCTGCCCGAGGCCCGGGTCCGCGAGCTGATCGGCGACCAGGAACTGTCGATCGCCGCGGTCAACGGTTCCGCGCTCGTGTCCGTCGCCGGGGAGCACCAGGCCGTGGACGCCTTCGAGGCCCGGCTGCGCGCCGACGGGGTGGTGAGCCGGCGGCTGCGGGTCTCCCACGCCTTCCACTCCGCGATGCTCGACCCCGTCCTCGCCGACTTCACCGCCGAAGTGGACAAGGCAGCGCTCAATCCGCCGACGATCCCGGTCATCTCCTGCGTCACCGGCCGGCCGCTGACCGATGAGGAGGCCACCGACCCCGGCTACTGGGCGCGGCAGTTGCGCGAGACCGTCAGGTTCGCAGACGGCCTGCGCGAGGCCGCGGCGCCTCCCGGCAGCGTCCTGATCGAGGTCGGTCCCGGCCGCCAGCTGTCGGCCCTGGCCAACAACGAACTGGGTACGCGGACGCCGTCGGTGGCCACCACGATGCCCGCCGCCGACCAGCGGGGCAGCGAGCGGGCGGCCCTGCTCGACGGGCTCGCCGAGCTGTGGCACCAAGGGGTCCGCATCGACTGGCAGCGCACCCACGAGCACCCCCGCCTTCGTGTTCCGCTGCCCACGTACCCCTTCCAGCGCACCCGGTGCTGGATCGACGCCGTGCCGGACAACGCGGCCGTCGCGCTGGAGGCGGCTCCCCGGGGGCCGGAGGAGTGGATACACCAGCCCCGCTGGGTGCAGGTACCGCGCGGGGCGGGCGGGGCAGAGTCCGGGGGCGTCGCGCCCGGGACCGCGCCGGGCGGTGTCGTGGTGCTGGCCGACCGGTCGGGCGTCGGCGCGGCCCTCGGCGAGCGGCTGACGGCCCTGGGCGGCCGAGTCACGTTGGTGGACACCGACGCGGACGCCGCGGACGCACTGCGGGCGGCGCTGGCCCTACCCGGTTCCCGCCCGGACGCCGTGGTGCACCTGCGTTCGCTGGACGCCGCCCCCGGAGGCGACGTCGACCAGGAGCAGGCGGTCGGCCTGCGGACGTTGCTCGACCTCCTGCCGGCCGGCGGGGCCCAGCCGCCCCGGCTGCTGTACGTCACCCGCCACGTGTTCGACGTGACCGGCGAGGACCCGGTGCGTCCGGGCCTGGCCACCGCGGTCGGTCTGTGCCGGGTCGTGCCGCAGGAGACCTCCTGGGACTGCCGGGTGGTCGAACTCGACCCGCGCGACCCGCACGAACGCCTGCCGGAGACGGTGGCGGACCTGGTCGCCGAGCTGGGCGACCAGGCATCGCAGGCGTCCCCGGTGGCCCTTCGCGGCCGAAACCGGTTCGTCCGCGCGCACGTGCGGGTGCACGTCGGCAACCAGGCTCCCTCCTCGCGCGGCACCCATCTCCTGGTCGGCGGCCTCGGCATGATCGGCCGTACCCTGGCCGCGGAGATCCTGCGCGACCCGGCCGCCCACGTGGTGCTCTACGACCGCGCCGATCCCGCCGCGCTCGCCCCGTCGGCGCGGCGGCAGCTGGAGGAGCTGCGCGCGCTGGGCGGCGACCGGCTGACCGTACGGCGAGGCGACGCCGAGGACGCCGGGGCGCTGGCCGCGGCGGTCCGCGAAGCCGCGGCGCAGCGGGACGGCCGGCTGGCCGGTGTCATCTACACCCCGGGCATGTCCGTCTTCGACGGCATCAGGGCCGTGCTGGACTCCTCGCCCGGGCTGTTCGCGCAGCACATGGCCACCAAGATGACCGGGCTGCACGCGCTCGACGCGGCGCTGGAAGGCGTGGCGTACGACCGCTGTCTGGTCGTCGGATCGCTCTCCAGCCTGCTGGGCGGGGTGGGCAGCGCGGCCTACACCGCGGCCAACTGGTACGCCGATACCTATGTGGCGCTGCGCAACCGGACCGCGGCCCGTCGCTGGCTCAACGTCCAGTGGGAGCACTGGCGGGAGGCCGACTCCCCCGGTCTGCGGGACGCCGCCGGCTGCGGACCGCAGGAGGCGAAGGAGCTGTACCGCCTGCTGACCGCGGCGGGCGGCGACGGACCGTTCACGGTGTGCGCGGCCGACCCCGACGTACGCGAGGCGCTGGCCCGGCAGGCCGAGGCCGGCTCCGTCACCGCCGCGCTGCCGGCCGACGGCGGACCGGCGGGACACTCGTCCGCCGGGACGGCCAAGGGCCGGCCGAAAATGTCCGTGCCCTTCGTCGCACCGCGAAACGAGACGGAGGAGTACGTCGCGGGCATGTGGCGCGACCTGCTCGGCATCGACGAGATCGGGGTCCGCGACAGCTTCTTCGAACTGGGCGGGCAGTCCTTGCTGGCCATGCAGCTCGTCGGCCGGCTGCGGGATGCCCACGGGATCGAACTGCCCCTCGGCGAGATCTTCCAGGAGGCCACCGTGGCCACGATCGCCCAGCTGATCCGCGCCGCCGGTGAGGCGGCGCCGACCGGCACGCCCGGGCCTGCGGAGGCCGCGGAAGGGGTGGAGGCCGTGGACGTGGAGGTCGGCGAGGTCACCTCCGCGGAACTGGAGGCGTTGCTCAGCGAGATCGAGGGACTGTCGAGTTCGGACATCGAGGCCGCACTGGGCACCGAGGGCGAGGAGAACGCCTGACCCACCGCCAGGGCGGGTCGGACCGGGCCGTGGGGTGGAAGAAGCACCGGAGGGGACTTCCTCCCCCGCGGACTACGTGTCCGGCCCACCCCGCGTCAGCCGTTCGCGGACCAGCGCGATGAGTTCGCGCTGGTCGCCGTGGACCAGGAAGTGGTCGCCCGCGACTTCCACCTGCTCGAAGCCGGCGGATGTCTCGGCGCGCCAGCCGTCGGCCATCGCCTCGGTCAGCGTGTCGTCGTACCGCCCCCGGACGGCCGTCAGCGGCACCGGCAGCGGGGCGCGGTCGGGGCGTACGTAGGTCTCGGTGCAGGCGAAGTCCGCCCGGACGGCGGGGAGGACCAGCCGCATCAGCTCGGCATTGGCGAGCAGTTGCGGCGGGGTCGCGGTCAGGCGGGTCAGCACCTTGATGAGCGCCGGGTCCGGCAGCCCGTGGACCGGCGGCGTGGTGAACGGCTCCCGCGGTGCACGGTAGGAGGCGGCGAAGAGCCGCTCCGGAGCGCGCAGCCCGCGCCCGACCAGCCGGTGGGCCGTCTCGAAGGCCAGCAGCGCCCCCATGCTGATGCCGAACAGCGCGTACGGCCGGTCCAGCAACGGGGTCAGCTCCGCGGCGAGCAGATCCGCGAGCCGGTGCATCCGGGCCACCGCGGGCTCGTGCAGACGTTCCGCCCGGCCAGGCAGTTTCACCGGTACGGCGTGGATGTCCGGCCCGAGCTGCTCCTGCCAGCTCCTGAACAAGGCCCAGCCGCCTCCCGCGTACGGCAGACAGAACAACCGTGTCGCGGCGTCGCTCTCCTCGACGGCGTACGGGAACCAGGGCGAGCCGGACAGTCGCGGTCCGGCGCCGGCAGCGCCGGTCATCCGGCCGGCTCCGACAGCGGCGACAGATCCGCGACGCGGGTGGCGGGCGCGGTGGCCAGCGTCTCCACGGTGTACCGCAGATGTCTGGCGAGCCCTTCCACCGCGGCGTCCGGGAACCTCGCGGCGTACTCGATCCGGCCGGTCAGCTCGTCCCGTCGCCGGTTCCAGGACAGGGCGAGATCGTGCTTCACCTCCACCGGCGGCAGGGGGTGGTGGCTCAGCCTCAGGTCTCCCAGGGACACGGTGTCCAGCGGCGCGTTGTTGTGCACCACGGCCACGTTCCCGAACGGGCTTCGGCCGTCGCCGCGGCGGGGCAGCGCCGAGACCAGCCGGGAGAACGGCAGGTCGCTGTGGGCCAGCGCGTCGGCCACCACCCCGGCGGCCCGCTCCAGCAGCGCGTCCAGCCGGTCCTCGGGGCAGACCCTGAGGCGCAGCACCACCGTGTTGACGAAGCAGCCGATCAACGCGAGCCCTTCGCGGTCGCGCCGGTCGACCGGGGTGGTGAGGACCAGGTCGCCCTGACCGCTCGCCCGGTACAGCGTGGCCGCCGACGCCGCCACCAATCCGGCGAACAGGCTCGCGGAGCGGCGTGAGCACAGGTGTTCCAGCGCCGCGGCCGTGCCGCCCGGCACCCGCAGCGTCATCTCGCGGCCCGCCCATTTCCGACCGGCCGCGGCGCGCTGCGACTGACCGGGCCGCTCGGTCCGCCCGGTCTGGTCGGCCGAGACGAACTCCCCGGCCGACGCGGACGGTTGCGGCCACTCGCAGTGCCCGGGCCACTCGGCCAGCGCGGACAGGTCGATCCGGTCCGGCGCGCCGTCGAGCGTCCCGAGCCAGTGCTCCAGTGCGCCCGGCGCCACGGTGTCCTTCGCCGCGAGCGCGAAGTACCCCTTGGGCAGCGCGGCGGGGTTGGGACGCTCACCGGCCATCAACGCCGGGTAAAGCGCGGCGAGTTCGGCCAGCAGCACACCCAGCGAACCGCCGTCGGAGACGATGTGGTGGAACGTGGCGACCAGCACCCGCTCGTCGGGTCCGGTACGCACCAGCAGACAGCGCCACACCGGACCCCGGTCGAGCCGGAACGGCGTGACCGCCTCCTCCCGTACGATCCGCGCCGCCTCCCGCCCGGCGTCGGGCAGATCGCCGACGTCCACCAACCGCCAGGGCAGGCGCAGCGCGCCCGGCGGTTCCACGAAGGCGCGCGGGACGCCGTCCTCGTCGGCGATGTAGCGCGAGCGCAGCGGTTCGTGGCGGTCCTGGATCCGCTGGAGCGCCTCGCGGAGCAGGTCCTCTTCCACCGGCCCGGACAGCCGTACGGCCGCAGGGTTGTGGTAGGTCGAGGTCCCGGGGTTGAGCTGCTCGAAGAGCCAGATGCCGAACTGCGTTGCGGACAGCCGGTACGGTCCGGGCGACGCGCGCTGTCCCAGCCGGCGGGCGAGCAGCGCCCGCTGAGCCGGAGTGAGCCGTTCCAGACGTCCGGCCAGGTCGTTCCCGGCTCCGCCCGCGGGCGCGGCGCCCGCTCGCGCTTCCCCTGCCATCCCGCCCCGCCCTCCCAAGCGTCAGATGCCGATCGACCATGGCACACTCCGGGCGTCGGGGCGACCGTATCGGGCGCCCTTGACGGAAGAGTGACGAGTGAACATCCTTGGGTGATCGCTGATGCTCCACCCGACTCGCGCTGTCACTCACCCGGCTCACCGTTCCGCGCGTCCGCTCCCGGGCCGGCACCAACGACCCGCTGGCACGGGACGGCGTACCGGCCGTCTCACGGAGGCATCCTCGCCCGTGGTGGAAATCGACGCCCGAATACGTGCCCTGTCCCCGCAGCAGCGCCAGTTGCTCCAGGAACGGCTCGCCGCCCGCCAGCAGTCTCCGGCGCCCGCGAAGGCCCCTGCCCCGGCCCCCGTCCGCCACGGCGGGCAGCCGATGAAGTGGAGCCTGTTCTTCTTCTCGGCCGGCGGTGACCACACCACCCAGGAGCACTACGCCTTCCTGCTGGACTGCGCCCGCTTCGCCGACCGCAACGGCCTCACGGCGATCTGGCTCCCCGAACGCCACTTCGACACCTTCGGCGGCCCCTACCCCGCACCGGCGGTCCTGGCCGGCGCCGTCTGCGCGGTCACCGAGCGGGTGGAGGTGCGGGCCGGCAGCGTCGTGCTCCCGCTGCACGACCCGGTCCGGGTGGCCGAGGAGTGGGCCGTCGTCGACAACCTGTCCGGCGGCCGGACCGGGGTCTCCTTCGCCTCCGGCTGGCACCCCAACGACTTCGCCCTTGCCCCCGATGCCTACGCCGACCGCCGCAACCGGACGGTGGCGGGCATCCGGCAGTTGCGCGAGCTGTGGCGGGGCAGCACCCTCCAGCGCCGGGACGGTGCGGGCAGCCTCATCGAGATCGGCACGCTCCCGCGCCCGGTGCAGCGGGAGATCCCGCTGTGGATCACCGCGTCCTCCTCGGTCGAGACCTGGCGCACCGGCGCACGCGAGGGCCTGCACGTCCTGACCGCCCTGCTGGAGCAGAACCACACCGAACTGGCCGAAAAGGCCGCGGCCTACCGCGAGGAACTTCGCGCCACGGGACGCGATCCCGACGAGCACGCGGTCACCGCGATGCTCCACACCTTCGTCGGCCTCGACCAGGACAGCGTGCGGCGCACGGTCCACGGACCGCTCATCGGCTACCTGCGCTCGCACATGGAGCTGTTCGCCAAGCTGGCCGACAGCCAGGACGTGGCCATCGACCCCGCCAAGGTGAGCGCCGCGGACCGGGCGGCCTTGGCGGAGCTGGCCTTCGAGCGCTACTTCACCACCAACGGGCTGTTCGGGACTCCGGACACCGCGCTGGCCCGGGTCCGTGCGCTGGCCGCTTCGGGCGTCACCGAGATCGCCTGCCTGGTGGACTTCGGCGTCCCACCGAAGGAGGTGCTGGCCAACCTGGTGCACTTGCAGCAGCTGCGGGAAGCAGCCGACGCGGCCGGTGTCCTGACGCTCGGCGGCGCCGGAGCGCACGCGTGACCGATACCGGCGAGCGCCTGCGGACCCTGTGGAACGAACTGCTCGACCAGCCGGACGGCGACGAGGACCGCGACTTCTTCAGCCTGGGCGGCCAATCGCTCATCGCCACCCGGCTGATCGGCCGCATCGGGGAGGAGTTCGGCGTCCGCCTCGGGCTCCGGGACATCTTCGACAACCCCACCCTGGCCGGCCTGGGAACACTGGTCGCCGCCGCCCGGGAGCGTACGGAGGTGACCGGCGCCCGCACGTCGGCCGACGCGCCGGCCGACGGCCCGGCCCCGCTCGTCCACTCCCCGCTGCACCCGTACAGCGCTCCGCTCGCCCTGCTCCAGGAACGCTTCTGGAAGGTCGAACGGACGCTGCCGGAGGCGGCGTTCTTCAACCAGGTCATGCGGGTGGACCTGATCGGGGACCTCGACCCGCGCATGCTGCTGTCCGCGCTCCGCGGCACCATCCGCCGGCACGACGTCCTGCGCACCACCCTGGGCGAGGGTCCCGACGGACCCCGGCAGACCGTACGCCCCGACTTCACCGTTCCCGTCCGGCGTCGCGAGTGCGGGGACCTGGACGAGACGGCACGCGAAGAGGCGATCCGGCAGGCCGCCAAGGCCGAGGCCAAGCTGCCGTTCGACCTGGTCCGCGAGATCCCGCTGCGGCTGAGGGTGCTGCGGTTCACCGCGACCCGCAGCGCGGTGCTGGTGGTCACCCACCACATCGCCTTCGACGGCTGGTCGCGCAACCAACTGGTGGCCGACGTCGCCGCCAACTACCGGGCCCGGGTCGAGGGCACGGCTGCGCCCGAGCCGCTCGCGTTCACGTACACCGACTTCGCGACCTGGCAGGTGGCCCATCGGGCGGCCGGGGGAATGGATGGCTCCCGCACCTACTGGCTGGACCGGCTCGCGGCGCCCTACCCCGACCTCCGGCTGCCCGAGGCGCTGGAAGGCGACGACGGGTACCGTAGCGGCACGCAGCCCGTCACCGTGTCCGCCGCGACGATGACCTCGGTCGCGCGGCTGGCCAGGGGGGAGAACACCACCGACTTCACGGTCCTGCTGGCGGTCTTCCTGCTCGCAGTGGCGTCCCGCAGCGGCACGCCGGAGGCGATGGCCGCCATCCAGGTCGCCAATCGCCGCTGGCCCGGCACCCAGAAGCTGATCGGCCTGTTCGCCAACACCCTGGTACTGCGCGCCCCCATCGATCCCGACGCCGCCTTCGAGGCGTACCTGCGGACGGTCAGGACGGCCCTGCTGGAGGCGTTCGACCACCAGGAGGTCCCGCTGGAGGAGGTGGTCGACGCGCTCCGGGAGCGCGACGGCATCGACCCCGCCGACCTGCTCCAGGTGGGCTTCGCCCTCCAGGACGCCTGGGTGCCCGAGACCCCCGTGCCCGGCGGCTTCCTTCGCCAGGCGTCCGGCCTGGCCTTCGGCGACGGCCAGGAACTCGACCCCACCACCTTCGGACTGACGATGGAACTGCGTGCGGACGGCCCGGCGCTGTCCGGGCACGTCGCCTACAAGGCCGACCGCTACCCGCCGGTCGCGATCAAGGCCCTGGTCGCCGCCTTCGGCGGCATCCTGCGTACGGTGGCCGACGAGCCGCAGACGGCGGTCGGCACGCTCATCACCGAGCAGGTGGGCCGGTGACCGGCACCTGCGTGCACCACCTGGTCGCGGAGCACGCCCGGCGCCGGCCGGACGCCGTCGCGCTCCACTCTCCCGGCCGGACGGTCGGCTACCGCGAACTCGTCATGGCGGCCGACCGGGTGGCCGCCCGGCTGCGCGAGGCGGGCGTGGGCCTCGGATCGCTGGTGGCGGTCTTCGGCCCGGCCACCCCCGAACTCATGGCCGGGATGCTCGGCACGCTCAAGGCGGGTGCCGCCTGGCTGCCGCTCGGCCTCGACGACCCGCCGCAGCGCACCCGCGTCCTGCTGGAACAGGCCCTCCCCGACGCCGCGCTGTGCGCGCAGGAGGAGTCCGCCGAGTGGGCTCTGCGGGCCGGCTCGGCCACGCCCTCGGTCGTCCTCGGACCGGACCTGTGGTCCGGCCCTGCCGAGCCGGTCGACGTCCCCGTGGAGCCGCGCGACCTCGCCTACGTGATGTTCACCTCCGGCAGCACCGGCGTACCCAAGGGCGTCGAGGTGGCGCACCACAGTCTGGTCAACTACTGCCGCTGGGTGGCCAGGGCCAACCGGGTCGACGGCTGTGTCGCCCTCCTGCCCGCCACCACCCGGCTCACCTCCGACGCCTGCCTCCAACAGGTGATCGCCCCGCTGATCCGCGGCGACGCGGTCTGGCTGGTGGACGAGGGACTGCGCCTCGATCCGGAGCGCCTGCTGAGCGAGCTGACCGCTCGTCCGGGCGCCGGTTTGCACTGCGTGCCGGCGCTGTGGGAGGAACTGCTGCTGGTCCTGGAGTCCGCCGCCGTCCCGGCGCCCGCCTTGTCGAGCCTGTTCCTGGGCGGCGACCGGGTGCGCGAGGAGCTGTGGCTGCGCACCCGCCGGCTGCTGCCGCACTGCGCGATGGCCAACGTCTACGGCCCCACCGAAGCCACCGTCCAGGTGACCGGCGGCTTCCAGCCGGCCGGAGCCGAGCTGACCGTCGGGCGTCCGGTCGACAACGTCCGGGTGCTCGTCCTGGACGACACGGGCCGCGCGGTCCGCGCGGGCGAGGACGGCGAGGTACACCTGGGAGGCTTGTGCCTCGCACGCGGGTACCGGGGACAGCCCGCCGAGACCGCCGAGCGCTTCACCGGCACGGGGGCCGACCGCCTCTACCGTACGGGCGACGTGGGCGCCCTCCTGCCCGACGGCACCCTGCGATTGCGCGGGCGGCTGGACGAACAGGTGAAGATCCGCGGCAACCGCGTCGAACCCGGCGAGATCGAGGCGGCCCTCACAGCGCTGGACGGAGTGGGCCGCGCCGCGCTCGCCGTCTCCTCGGACAGCCGCGGCGCGGTCGTGCTCGCCGCGGGCGTCGAGTCCGTGCGTCCGGGCCCGGACCTGTCCGCTGCCCTGCTGGCCGAGCTGGCCACCCGGCTGCCCGGTCACTTCGTTCCGGCGGCGCTGCGCGTCTACGACCGGCTGCCTCTGACGGCGAACGGCAAGGTGGACCGGGCCAGGATCGCCGCCGAGGCATTCGAGGAGGCGCAGCTGCCCACCGAACCGGTGACGTGGGGGTCCCCGCTGGAGATGCAGGTCGCCGAGGTGTGGAACGGGCTGATGGACCGCCCCGCGACCTCGCCCGACGACGACTTCTTCGCACTCGGCGGCCACTCGCTGCTCGCCGTCCGGGCGGCAGGCAGACTGACGAGGACGCTCGACCGCGCGGTGGACGTCGGCGTGATCTTCGAGCACCGCACGGTCCGCGCGGTGGCGGCGGCCGTCGCCCGCCTCCCGCGGCGCGAGGCGGACGGCCCGCAGCGGGACACCGACGCCCCCTGCCCGCTCTCGGTGCAGCAGCAGGAGCTGTGGCGCACCGAGGAGTTCCTGGCCGGCACCCCCTTCAACACGGCGCTCCTTCCGGTCCTCGTCAGCGGACCGCTGGACGTGCCCGTGCTGACGGCCGCGCTCGGTGACGTGGTCGCCGCGCACCCCGCGCTCAGGGGTCGCGTGGTCCCTTCGTCCGACGGCGGTGAGCCGACCCAGACGGTCGCCCCGGCCGCGGCGCCGCCCTGCCCGGTGGCCGACCTGAGCGCGCTCGCCACCGAGTCCGCGCAGTCCGCCGAGGAGGCGACGGACCGGCAGGCCCGCCGCCTGATGGCCGAGCCGCTCGACCCGGTGCACGGGCCGGTGCTCCGCGCCCGGCTGGTGCGGCTCGCACCGGACCGCTCGTACCTGCTGCTGGCGGTGCACCACCTGTTCTGCGACGGGGTGTCGCTGCACGTCGTGCTGGCCGACCTCGCCGAGGCGTACCGGGCGCGGCTGGCCGGCGGGGTCGGCGCTGATCCGGACGCCGATCCGGTGCACCTGCGGTACGCCGGACACCAGCGGGCACGGCTGGCGGAGGGACGGTACGCCGACCACCTCGCGTACTGGGCCGCCAAGCTGAGCCGCCCGGTGCCCGAGCCGCGGCTGGGCCCCGAACCCGCCAAGGGGGCGGACCAGTTCAGCTTCGTCACCGCCGACATCGCGCTGGGCCCGGAACTCGCGTGCAGGCTGCGGGACTTCGCCGCGGCGCGTGGAGCCACGCCGTTCATCTGCCTGACCGCCGCGCTCGCCACCGTGCTGAACGCCCGCGGTACCCCGTCGCCGGTGCGGCTCGGCACCCTGACGGCCAACCGCGAGGAGGCCGCCTGGGAGCACGCGGTCGGCCTGTTCAGCACCACCGTGGCGCTGGACGTGCCGGTCGACCCGGCAGCGGACTTCGACACGCTGGTGGCCGCCGCCCGTGCGGAGGCGCTGGAGAGCTTCTCCCACCAGCGGACCCCGATGGAGCTGGCCTTCGACGTGCTGCCGCCGGGGCAGCCGCCGTTCCGCATCGGCGTGGCATGGGAGCCGCCGCGTCCGCCCCATCAGGTCGGTCCGACCCGCTTCGAGGTCCACCGGCCCCCGGGCGGATCGAACCCCGGCGTGCTGCCGTCCTCGACTGCGGCGTCCTTCGTCGTACGCGAGGAGGGGGACGACCTGCGGCTCGTCCTGGAGGTCAGCAGGTCCGTACTGGACGAGAAACCGGCCCGGCACCTGTTGGAGGAGGCCCGGCTGCTGCTGGACCGCCTGCTGGCGGCCCCCGGCGAGCCGGTGGCCCACTGCACCGGTGTGCTGGGGTGACCGTGGCCGGCCTCGGCCTGTCGGCACTGCGGGCCGACGTCACGATCGACCGCGGCGTCGGCGGCGTGCCGACCGTCCGGGCCGCCGGCCTGCCCGACGGCTGGGCGGGCCTCGGGTACGCGGTCGCGACCGACCGCCTCTTCCAACTGGACCTCCTGCGTCGCAGCGCGGCCGGCCGCCTGGCCGAGCTCTTCGGCCCGTCGGCCGTCGCACAGGACGTCGCCCAGCGGCGGGCCGGGCTCACCGGGGCCGCGGACCGGGCGCTCCGTGAACTGCCCGCGGACCAAAGGGCGGTGCTCACCGCCTACACCGGCGGCATCAACGCGGTGATCGCCTCGTCGCCGCCACCGTTGGAACACGAGGTGCTCGGCCGGCACATGGAGCCGTGGCAGCCGCGCGACTCACTGCTGGTGGCCCTGCTGCTCGCCCAGATGCTCAGCGGCGACGGCGAACACCACCGGATGTACGCGGCGATGGCCCGTTCGCTGCCGCCCGAGGTCGTCGGCTTCCTGCTCGGCGAGACCGACCCCTATCTCGTGGGGCTGGACGGACGGCCGGCCCACGGCAGGAGGACCGACCCGCCGACGCAGGCACTGCGCGCCCTGCTGGCCGAGGCCCCGGGCCCGCTCACCGGCGACCGCCAGATCGTGGCCCCGGACGACCGGCCCTGGGGATCCAACGCCCTGGCCCTGACCGGCTCGCACACCGCCGACGGGCGGGCGCTGCTCGCCAACGACATGCACCTGCCGCTGGGCGCGCCCGCCCTCTTTCACCGGGCCGGCCTGCGCTGGCCGGGCGGCAGGGTGGACGGCGTGACCGTCCCCGGCCTCCCGGTCTTCGTGGCCGGGGTCAGCTCCGCCCTCGCCTGGGGCGCGACCCGGCTGGCGGCGGACGTGGTCGAGCTCGTCGAGGTGGAGCCCGCGCAACTGACGACCCGGCCGGAACGTGTCCTGGTCAACCGCGGCGACCCCGTCGACGTGGAGGTGACGGACAGTCCGTGGGGTCCGGTCGACGTATCCGGACCCGACGGGGTCCTGCTGGCCCGCCACTGGGTGGGCCGCGAACCGGGCGCTGTGGACCTCGGGCTGGGCGCGCTGATGACCGCCGGGGACGTCGACACCGGTACGGAGGCCGCCCGGCGGGCCGGCGGCCCGCCGCTGAACATCCTGCTGGCCGACACCGGCGGCCGGATCGCCTGGACCGTCTCCGGCCGCTTCCCCGTGCGCGAGGGGACGGGACCGGTCACCCCCGACCGCGCCTGGACCGCCCACCGGCTCCCGCACGAACTGCCGTACGTCACCGACCCCGACTCCGGACGGCTGGTCAGCGCCAACAACGGTGTACGGGAGCACGGCACGGTCCCCGGCCTGGCCGCCAACCACTTCTCCTCCCGGCGGGCCGCACGCATCGGCGAACTGCTCGACGCCGGCGGAAACTGGGACGAGCACCGGCTGCTGGCGCTCCAGGGCGACAGCGACGCGCAGTTCTACGCCTTCTACCGCGACTTGGCGCTCACCGTCCTCACCGACCCCGTGACCGAGGCTGACGAGCAGCGAGGGCGGCTGCGCGAAGCGGTCCGCGCCTGGGACGGCACCGCCCGGACCGACGCGATCGGACTCGCCGTGCTGGTCGCCTGGCGCGAGCTGCTGCGCGAGTCGCTCTTCGCCGCGCTGCTGAACCGCTGCGCGTCCAAGGACGAGGACTTCGTCTACTGCTGGCACTCGCACGAGGCCCCGTTGCGCGCGATGCTGGGCGACGCCTCGCTCTTCCCCCCGCCGCACCGCGACCAGCGGGGCTTCCTGCTGTTCGAACTCGACGTATGCGGAGCCCTGTTGCGCCACCTCGCCCCGGGAACCGGACTCGACGCGCTGCGGTGGGGCATGCTGAACCCCACCGGCATACGGCACTCGATGTCGCACCTCGCGCCGGAGCTGGCCGCACTCCTCGACCTGCCCCAGGACGAGATGCCGGGCTGCCCGGAGTCGGTCTGCGCAGCGCGGCCGGGCTTCGGCCCGGCCTTACGGCTGGCCGCGTCCCCCGGCCGGCCCGCGCAGGCACTCCTCAACCTCCCGGGCGGCCAGTCGGGCGACCCGCGAAGCCCGTTCTACCGCGACCAGTTCGCCGCATGGCTCACCGCCGCCCCCCGGCCGCTGGACCCGCCGCCGGCCGGCGGCGCCGCCACGCGGCTGGTACCGATCCCGCCGGGAGAGGCATGACACACCATCCCTTCCAGTTCGCCGTGACGACCTCCGGCAACCAACCCGGCGACGGCTGGCCCGACTTCGTGCGCCGCGCGGAGGACCTGGGCTACGACCTCCTGCTGATCACCGATCACGCCGGCCAGGGTCTGGCCCCGCTACCGGCCCTGGCCGCCGCCGCAGTGCTGACCACCCGGATCGGCCTGGGCACGTACGTCCTTGGCAACGACCTGCGCAACCCGGTCCTGCTCGCGCAGGAGGCGGCGACGATCGACAGCCTGTCCGGCGGACGTTTCACCCTGGGCGTGGGTGCCGGCTGGCTGCCGGAGGACTACCGGAGCACCGGCGTCCCCTTCGGCCCCGGCGCGGAACGCCTGGCCCGGCTGACCGAGACGGTCGCGATCGTGAAGCAGCTCCTCGCCACCGGAAGCTGCCACCACGAGGGACAGCACCACACCGTCCACGTCGACGACTTCGCCCCCCGCCGCCCGGACGGCACCCGCCCGTACCTCCTGCTGGGCGGCGCGCGGCGCGGCGCGCTCGCGCTGGCCGCGCGCTGCGCCGACACGGTGAGCCTTCTGCCGCGCACCACCGCGGAGCACACCATCGACCAGCGGGACAGCACACCGAAGGCCGTGGACCGCAAGGTCGCCTGGGTCCGCGAGGCGGCCGGCCCCCGCTTCCCCCGGCTGCGGCTCAACCACGTGCTGTGGGAGTGCATGGTGCTGCCGGACCCTCGGCCCATCCTGGATGTCTTCGCCAAGGCCATGAACGAGACCCCCGAACAGGTGGCGGACAACCCCGCCATGCTGATCGGCAGCACCACGTCCGCCGCCGAGCAGTTGGAACGGCGCAGGGAGCGCTGGGGACTGTCCACCGTGACCGTACCGGCCGCTGCGATGGAGGCGTTCGCCCCCGTCGTAGCCGCCCTGTCCGGCAAATGATCAAGTGATACGTGATCGACGAGGAGAACGAGTGTCGGAGCCCTTTCGTCTCGACGGCGCACGCGCCGTGGTCACCGGTGCCGGCCGCGGTATCGGCCGCGAGGTGGCACTGCTGCTGGCCCGCCAAGGCGCCCAGGTCACCGTCGTCGCCCGCACGGCCGCCGACGTCGAGGCGGTCGCAGGGGAGATCCTCGGCGCCGGCGGCACCGCGCACTGGATCGCCGCCGACTGCGCCGATCCCGCGGCTGCCGAACAGGCCGTGGCCGAGGCGGTCGACCGGATGGGCGGGCTGGACATCCTGGTCGGCAACGTCGGCGGCTGGGGCGACGTGCCGGGCTCGACAGGGCCGCTGACCGAGGCCACCGCGGCTGCGATCGACTCCGTGTTCGGGATGAACGTCAAGGCCCCGCTGCTCACGGTGATGGCCGCGGCCCGTGCGATGACCGCCCAGGGAACCGGTGGCGCCATCGTCTCCACCGCCTCCATCGACGGCCTGTTCCCAGCCCCGGGCGAAGCCCTGTACGGAGCGGCAAAGGCCGCCCTGATCAGCCTGACGGGCGCCCTCGCCTACGAACTCGGACCGAGCGGCATCCGGGTCAACGCCGTCGCCCCGGCCCTGATCGAGACCGCGATGACCCAGCCGTGGCTGACGGACCAGGACGACCGGCAGGACCGTGCCTCCCTCTATCCGCTGGGCCGGTTCGGCAACCCCGCCGACGTCGCCGCCGCGGTGCTCTACCTGTGCAGCGACCAGGCGGGCTGGATCTCGGGGGTCACCCTCCCGGTCCACGGCGGCCAGCAGGCCACCAGCGACGCTTTCCGCTGGGTGCGCGCCCACAACACGGTACCGCCGCGCCGTCTCATCTGATGCCGGCTCCTCCGCCCGTCGACGCACGTCCGGGGTATCACGCGGCTCCGCCAGGAGACCGGAAGGAGAACGATCGCATGCCCTCGCAGCCCCCCGTCCCCGGGGGTGAACGGCCCGCCCGGCGCGGGTCGCCGCTCCTGGCGATGCTCGGGATGCTGCCGTCCGTCAGCTTCCCGCTGACCGGACTGCTGCTGTTCGCACTGGTCGGGGCCGCGCTCGCGCCGGTGGCCCTGACGATCGCCAATGGCCGCCTGGTCGACGTGGTGTCGGGCGCCGCCACCCACGGCCAGGCCCCGGCGCTGCGGCAGGTCACCGTCCTGGGCATCCTGATCGCGCTCGGGTTCCTGCTCCAGCAGCTCCTGGTTCCGGTGGCCCAGCAGACGGCCGACGTCCTCGGGCGGCGGCTCACCCGCCGGCTGCGGGACCGCGTCATGGCGGCCTCGCTCACCCCCACCGGCATCGGCCACTTGGAGGACCCGGACACGCTCGACCTGGTGAGGGGTGCGCAGGGGGTCGGCACCGCCGGCTTCACCCCGCGCGACGCCCTGATCGCGACCGCGAACATCGGCGTGGCCAGGCTTCAGGCGGTGGCCTGCGCGGCCCTGATCGCCGTCTTCCACTGGTGGCTCGCCCTGGCCCTGCTGGCCGGCTTCGCCGTCCTGACCAGCGGAGCCGTCGCGGACTACCGGCGCGGCCAGCAGGCGTTGATGGGAACCCCGGCGCGGCTGCGGCGCCCCTCGTACGTACGCGACTTCGCGCGGGACCCGGACGCGGCCAAGGAGATCCGGGTCTTCGGGTTGCGGGACTGGCTCGACCTGCGCTTCCACCAGGAGTGGCGGGTCGCCATGGCGGGCCTGTGGCAGACCCGCCGGGACGGCCGTCTCCTGATGCCCGCGCTCACCGCCGGGGTGATGGCCGTGCAGCTCGGCGGCTTCACCGTGCTGGGACTCGCCGCCTCCAGCGGCGACCTGAGCGCAGGGCGCTTCACAGCCTACGCAGGCGCTCTGCTCGGGCTCAGTGCCGTCATGGGCGTCAGCCCGGACAACGTGAAGATCGACCAGGGAGCCGCCGCCATTCCGCTGGTCCGCGCGCTCGAACGCGCCCTGCCGCCCGTCCCCGCCCCCACGGGCGCAGCCTCGGTATCCACCGCGCCCGACTCCACCGCGCCCGTCTCCACCGCCCGGGCCGCGGACAGGCCGTTCGGCGGTCCGCCGCCGGCCATCCGGTTCGAGGCGGTCGGCTTCCGTTACGCCGGACGGTCCGAACCGGTCTTCAGCGGCTTCGACCTGGACATCCCGGCCGGACGGTCCCTGGCCGTCGTCGGCGTCAACGGCGCGGGAAAGACCACCCTGGTCAAGCTGCTGTCCGGCATGTACCGACCGCAGGCCGGCCGCATCCTGATCGACGGAGTCCCGCTGGCGGAGGCCGGCACCGCAGGCTGGCAGCGGCGGATCGGCGCGGTCTTCCAGGACTTCGTCCACTACGAGTTGAGCGCCGCGGACAACGTGGGACTCGGTGCCGTCGAGCACCTCGACGACATGGAGGGCCTGCGGACCTGCGCCGACCAGGCCGGAGCCAGGGAGCTGATCGACCGTCTGGACCACGGCTGGCAGAACATGCTGTCCGCCAGGTTCCCCGGCGGCCGTGACCTGTCCGGCGGCGAGTGGCAGCGGCTGGCGCTGGCCCGCGCGCTGTTCGCGGTCCGGCACGGCGCCCGGCTGCTGATCCTCGACGAACCGGCCTCCGCCCTCGACGTACGGGCCGAGGCGGAGCTGAACGACCGGTTCCTCTCGCTCACCGAGGGAGTGACCTCCGTGCTCATCTCGCACCGCTTCTCCACCACCCGCCGGGCCGACCGGATCGTCGTACTCGAACACGGCACGGTCCTGGAGAGCGGCAGCCACGACGACCTCGTGGCCGCCGACGGGGCGTACGCCCGGATGTTCCGCATCCAGGCCGACCGGTTCGACGGCCCGCGCACGGGTGGTGAGGCGCGTGCGTGAATCGCTGCGCGGCCTCGCAGCCGCCTTCGGGCTGTCCTTCCGCGCCGACCGCGCCCGCGCGCTCCCCTTCACCGTCCTGTTCGGTTTGCGCCCGCTGACCCTGGTGGCCTCCGCGTACGGGCTCAAATTGGCAGTCGAAGCCATCCAGGCCCACCAGTTCGGCTCGACCATCCGGCTCGCAGCCGTCATCGCCCTGATCAACGCGCTCGGCTTCGCCGCCGGTTCGGTGGCGATCCGGCTGGCGGTCCCCCTCATCGAGCAGACCGCCCACCTGGTCGACCTCGAACTCATGCGGCTGTCGACCACGCCGGTCGAGCCGGCCGAACGCTCCGGCTGGCTGGACGAACTCGAACTGCTGGCCACCGACCGGATGCACCTGGCCGAGGGCTGCGACGTCACCTCGCTGCTCATCGGCGCCGTGCTGCGGGCCGTCGCCACCGGGGTCGCGCTCGCCTTCGTCAATCCCTTCCTGTTGTTCCTGCCGCTGCTCGCCTGGCCCTCGCTGGTGGCCGGCTCCCGGATGGAGCGGCTCAGGCAGCGGGCCCTCACCGACACGGCCGCCGACCAGCGCCAGGCCCGCTTCCTGTTCGAACAGGCCACCAGCGCCGGCCCGGCGAAGGAACTGCGCATCTACGGCCTGCGCGAGGAGCTCCGCAGCCGTCACCTGCGCCACCTGCTCGCGGCCGACGCACGGCTGGACCGCGCCGGCGCGCTGGGAACGCTGTACGTCGCCGGCGGCTGGCTGGTCTTCGCCGCCGGTTACGCCGGGGCCGTGATCCTCGTGGCACGCCAGGCGGTCACGGGCGGGATCGGCCTCGGTGACGTCGTACTGACCCTGACCCTGGTGGCCAGCGTCAGCCAGCAGATGGCGCAGACCGTGCGCTTCGGCAACGCGGTCAACAACAGCAAGGCGGCGGGGACCCGGCTGCTGCGGCTGCGGGCCCGGGCCCAGGCGGCCGAGGAACTCTGGACGGGCATCCTGCCGGCGCCGCAGCAGCTCACCCGGGGCATCGAACTGCGCGGTCTCGGCTACCGGTACGCCGACGCGGACCACGACGCGCTCACCGACGCCGACCTGTTCCTGCCGGCCGGCAGCGTGGTCGGAGTCGTGGGCGACAACGGAGCCGGCAAGAGCACCCTGGTCCGTCTGCTGGCGGGCCTGGCTACCCCCACGCACGGCAGCATCCTGGTCGACGGGACCGACCTGCGTGACCTCGACCTGGCCGACTGGCGCTCCCGGATCACCGCCGGCTTCCAGGACTTCGCCAAGCCCCAGTTCCTGCTGCGCGAGACCGTCGGCATGGGCGACCTCCCCCGGATCGACGACACCTTCGCCGTCACCGGCGCCCTGCGCGCCGCCGACGCCGAGGCGCTCCCGGACACCCTCGGCGGAGGGCTGAGCACCCCGCTCGGGCGCAGCTTCGACGACGGAACCGACCTGTCCGGCGGACAGTGGCAGAAACTCGCCGTCGCCCGTGCCATGATGCGTCCCGCCCCGCTGCTGCTCCTGCTCGACGAGCCGACGGCGGCCATCGACCCGGCCGCGGAACAGGTCCTCCTCGACCAGTACGCGACGGCGGCACGCGCCGTCGGCCGGGCCACCGGAGCGGTCACCCTGCTCGTCTCGCACCGGCTCGGCAGCATGTGCGACACCGATCTGATCGTGGTGCTGCGCCACGGCCGGATCGCCGAGGTCGGCACGCACCACGAACTCCTCGCGCTCGACGGCTCGTACGCGCAGCTCCACGCGCTGCAACGTCAGGCATACCGATGAGTGGAGGACCTGGTGTCCCGACCTCGTGACCTGATGCCCCGGCCGCGTCCGCGGACCACGGGTACCCGTCCGAAAGGAACCCCAGCCGATGCGTAGCGCCCGGCTGCACACCCTGCCCTTCCACCCGCCGGCCACCCCGCTGCAACGGCGGATGTGGCTGGCCACGCAGTACGCCCGTGACACGCCCGTCTACAACCTCGCCTACGCCTGGCGGATCGACGGACCGTTCGACCCGGCAGCCTTCCATGCCGCGCTGACCCTCATGACCGCCCGCCACGAAGCGCTGCGCACCACGTTCACCCTGCGGGAGGGGGAGCTGCTGCGCGTCGTGCACACCGAACTCCCGCCGGGATTCGCTCTCCTCGACGACGTCGCCGAATCCGATGTCCGGGAACTGGCCAGGCAGGAGGCGAGGACCCGGTTCGACCTGGGCCGCGGTCCACTGCTGCGCTGCCGGGTCCTGCGGCACGGTCCGAGCCGGCACACCGTGCTGCTGACCACGCATCACGTGAGCGTGGACGGCCAGGCGATGGGCGTCCTGCGGGAGGAGATCGCCACCTGCTACGAGGCGTTCGTGCAGAAGCGGCCGGACGCGCTGCCCCCGGTCCACCGTCAGTTCGCCGACTTCGCCGCCTGGCAGCAGGAGGGGCTCGACACCGGGCGCTTCGACGCGCAGATCGCGTACTGGAAGGAGCGGTTGAAGGACATCACCGGTCCCGCACCACTGCCCTTCCTCAAGCCGCGGCCCGTGATCCGCAGACCGGACGCTCTTTGGGAGGAGATCTTCTGCGACGTGCCGCTCACCGCAGCAGCCCGCACGCTTGCCGTCGACGCCCAGACCAGTGTCTCCACCGTGCTGATCGCCGCGGTCGCCCGGTGGCTCGCCTGCGAGACCGGCCTCGGGGAGGCCCTGATCGGGATGTCGACGGCTGGACGGTCGCTGCCGGAGTTCGACCGCCTGGTGGGGCTGAGCACCAACACGGTCCCACTGCGCATCCCGGTGTCGACGGCGACCACGGCCCAGCTGATCGACGAGACACGCTCGGTCATGCTCGCCGCGATGGACAACCAGGACGTGCCGTTCCCGCTGCTGATGCAGGAACTCGGGCTGCCCCGCACCCTGCCGGTCAACCCGCTCACCCATGTCCTGGTCGCCCTGCGCGACGGCCTGGGCCAACCGCTGCGGCTGGCCGGCGCCGAGACGACGACGCTCCCGGCGGCAGCCCTGTCCAGCACCACGGACATCACGCTCGAACTCGGTCCGCAGCCCGACGGGACGATCCGTGGGGGACTGCTGTACTCGCCGGACCTGATCGACCCGGCGGAGGCGGCACGGCTCACGGCGAGGTTGATCAGCGTACTGGAACGTATGGCGTCCGAGCCGCGGCCTCCCAGGCAGGATTCCCCCGGCGGGGCGCCTCAGCCGAGCGGGCCTTCGGAGCCCGGGCCGGGTGCCGCCGACGGAACGGCTCCGGGCCCCGGACCGGTTGCCGGCTCCGGGCCGTCCTCCGCTCCGGCGCCAGTCGCGGAAACCGCTCCCCCGCCGACCGGCGATCCCTCGGTCCGTCAGCACACCAGTGGACTGTGGCAACGGCTGCTCGACGGCGCGGCGCCGGCGGACGACGACGACTTCTTCGCCGCGGGAGGCGACTCGCTGCTCGCCGCCGAACTCATGGTGCTGCTCGGCGAGGCGCTGGACTGCTCGCTGCCTCTCGACGTGCCGGTCAGCCGGCCCACCTTCGGGGCGATCGTCGCCGCGGTGACCGAGTATCGGGTCGGGGGGCGGCAGTGACCACGGCCGGGACGGCGATCGTGGTCAAGTACGGGGGCGCGGCGATGGACGGCGGCCGTCTGTCCGCCACCGCGATGCGTGATCTGGCCGTGCTGGCCGGCGACAGCCGGCGGCTCGTCCTGGTGCACGGCGGCGGCCGCAAGGTGACCGAGGAGGCCGCCCGGCGCGGTCTGACCCCGCGCTTCCTCGATGGTCTGCGGGTCACCGACCCGGAGATGATGGACGTCGTCCGCATGGTGCTCGTCGGCCGGATCAACAAGGACCTGGTCGGTCAGCTCCAGGGCGTCGGCGTACCGGCGATCGGACTGTCCGGCGAGGACGCCGGCCTGATGACAGCGCGCACGCTGCGGGTCGACGGCGTCGCCAGGTTCGGCAGGGTGGGCGAGGTGGCCGCCGTCGATACGAAGGTGCTGACCATGGCGTGGGAGGCGGGTCTGATACCCGTGGTCGCCAGCGTCGCGCCCGATGCCGCGGGCCTGCCCCACAACCTCAACGCCGACACCGCTGCCGCCGCGTTGGCCGCTGCTCTGCCCGCCGACCGTCTGGTCTACGTCAGCGATGTGGAAGGTCTGATGGCCGATCCGGCCGATCCCGCGTCGATCATCCCGCGCATGGGCAGCGCCGACCTCGCGGCGCTGCTGCGCGACCGGCCTCCGCGGGACGGCATGCTGCCGAAACTGTCTGGCGCCCTCACCGCGCTGCGCTCGGGTGTGCCCGTCGTCCGGCTGGTCGGCGATCAGGCACTGCTCAGCGCCTTCACCGCCGACACCGGCCGGGGGACCACCCTGCACGTGTGACGGCGCACCCGCACCCCATCAGGTCAGTGCCCGGGCGTAGAGGAGGCCGAGTTCCGCCTGGAGGGGCGCGATGGAGAAGGAGTTCGCGAAGGCTCCGTGGACCAGTACGAACGTCGGTGGCATCTGTGTGCTGACTTTCCGGGTAATCACTTTCCGGCCGTCACGGGTGTCTGACGCAGGACCAGGCAGAGGAAGCCGAAGCTGTCCCGGTACCCGTGCAGCCACTGCGAACGCTGGGCGTTGGCCGTCTCCAGCACCTGTGCGGCGTCCGGCTCTGCAGGGTGGTCCAGTGCCCATGCGGCCGGCGAGCCCCAGCAGGCCCACTCGTAGGCGTCCAGCTCGCTGCGCGTGCTGACGTGGCCGCGCGACGGGGGTCCATCCGTCGGCGACGACGCGGTCCACCGTGGTCGCCAGGTCGTCGAGGTCACCGAACATCTCGACGGCCTCCGGTGACGGGGTGCGGTCCCAGAACGACTCACCGATCAGGACGCGGCCGCCGGGGGGCCAGGTGCTTGCGGGCCGCCGCGAGGGTGGGGAGGAGCCCGCCGAAGGCATGCGTGGCACCGACGCTGATCACCAGATCGAACGACTGTGCCGAGTCGAAATCCGCCGCCTCTTGGTGGTGGAGGACCAGGCGCTCGTCGACCCCGAGTTTGCTCGCTGCCTGGCGGGCCCGAATCAGGGCGACTTCGGAGACGTCGACGTCCTCCGCGTGCAGGTGCGGACGCGTCGCCAGGGCGCGCAGCAGCCATTCTGCTGTGCCGCATCCGAGGTCGAGCACTCGCTCGTCGCCCCGCGGGAGGCCGCGTTCGAGCAGCCGGCTGACCGATTCGTCCTCGAGCGGGGACTTTATCGGGTGGTCGGCATGCGCAATGACGGAGATCTGTTCCCGGCTCACCGGCGCAGCGTCCACCGTGTCGAGGAGCAGCTTCGCGGCCACCGCAGTCCCGTCGGTGCGGACCGTGCCGGCGACGGCCTTCGCCCGTGCTTCCGTCTCGGGGGTCAGGGCCGTCCTGAGTGCGGCCGACAGGGACTCGAAGGTCGGGGCCGGGCCGTCGTGGGCCGCGCCGATGCCCAGTTCGGCCACGCGGGCGGCCCAGTGCAGCTGGTCCACGAACTGGGGCACCACCACCTGGGGCGCACCGGCTCGGGCGGCCGTCGTCGTCATGCCCGCGCCGCCGTGGTGCACGACGGCCGCGACCCGGGGGAACAGCGCCTGGTGGTTGACGTCGCCCACGGCGAAGCAGTCGTCCGAGTCGTCCACCAGGCCCAGGTCCGCCCAGCCGTGGGAGACTAGCACGCGGCGGCCCTGTGCACGGACCGCCTCGACGGTTGTCCGGGCGAGGTCTGTCGCGGCGCGCATCGGCATGCTGCCGAAGCCCACGTACACCGGTGGCGTGCCGGCGTCCAGGAACGTCTCCAGATCGGCGGGCAGGGGGCGTTCGTCGGGCAGGATCCACGCACCGGTCTGCACGGGGTCGAGGTTCGTCAGCTGCTGCCACGACCCCAGGACCGGGTCCACCGCCAGCCACGGCCGTTCGGTGAAGACGTGCTCCCGGACGTTGTCCACCGGTGCAAGGCCCAGAGCCGCGCGGTGGGCGTTGAGGGGCTTGAGGTAAAGGGCGTTGACCTTCTGGGCGTCCAGGTCCCACAGGGCCTGGTTGTCGGTCATGTGGGGCGGAGCCGGCCGCCCGGGCCGCGGCGGTGGTGCGTAGTGCGCGGAGGGCATCTCGAACGGGTGGAAGCCCGCATACACGTAGCGGATGCCCAGCTTCTCGGCCACCGATCGCGCGCCGGCCGGCATCAGGCCGGTCGCCACCAACACGTCGCATCCCTCGGCAGCCGAGGCGACCGTGCCGAAGTGCGCTGCGACCAGCTCGGCCGCGAACTCTGTCACGAAGCCGGGTGACGGCGGAGTCCCGGTCACCAGTGCTCGCACCGATCTGCCGAACGGCACGTGCTCCACGCCGACTCCGGCCAGCACCTGCGCGAACTCCTCGTCCGGAGGTGCGCACACCCGCACTTGCGCACCGAGTTCCCGCAGCTGTGCCGCGAGTGCGGCCAGCGGCGTGATGTCGCCACGCGACCCGTAAGCCGTGATCAGCACACGCATTTTTCGTCATTCTCGTTTCTGTGGATTCCGGCCTCGGCGGGCGATGGTGCGGGAGAGTCCGGGCGTTGCCGGAAGCACCCTGAGGACAAGCTCGTGCGCGCGGCAGCCGTGGTCACCGCGCCCAGGGGGCATGGATCCGACGTACGAGGGCCGGCGGCTGGATCAGGGACTGGCGGGCCGAGACCTTCTCGGTGCGACCGTCGCAGGTCACCTCAAGGGCGCCCGCGGTGACCGTCCAGACCTGTTCACGGCTGATGGAGTGCTCAGGTCCGGTCGCGTCGGCTGCCATCTCGACCGTCCAGGTGCTGAGGTGGCACTGCCACGGCTGGGGCCGCGAGGCCCGTCATGGTGGCGTTCGGGGAGAGGGCGGAGGCTGAGACGTTCACGGCGGCGCCTCGGATGGGATCAGGCAACAGGAAGGTCGAGCTGGAACTCGCGCGTGCGCCGGTAGGAGCGGAATCCCAAGCGATGGTTGACGGCCAGCATGTGAACGTTGTCCTCGGCGTTGTCGGTCTCGATCTCGACAACACCAGGGTGCTCGGCGCGCAGTCGGCGCACCATGGCGGCCTTGAGCCACAGCCCGAGGCCATGGCCGCGGTGCGCGGGCACGACGGCGGTGTCGTACTGCTGCGCCCGGGGCGGCGCGCCCTGCGGGAGGAGGATCTCGGTGTAACCGGCCATGGTGCCGTCGTCGTGGACGGCGGCGAGGGTCAGCAGGGTGTCGCCGCGGTCAGCGATCACCCGGGCCATGGCCTGTACGCGGTCGACGTCCCAGTCCACGGTGCCGAAGTCCAGGTCTCCGACGGGCATGTCGTTCATCGCGTTCTTGGCGGCGGCGAAGACGGCGGCGAGGCCGTCGGGCACCGTGCCGTTCCAGCCCGTCAGCCGGTAGCCCGGGTGCTCGGCCTCGGCGACCTGGAGAACGGCTGCCTCGTCCAACTGGTCCAGGTGCAGGATCAGATGGTCAAGGGCCAGTGCCTGGCGGAAGTTCCGCCTCTCGCAGAAGGCTTCGCCCGGGCTGTCGGCCGCCGCTTCGACGATCAGGCTGCGCCGGTCCTCGGCACGGCAGGCCTCCACGACCGCCGATAGCAGGAGGGAGCCGGTGCCCAGACGCCGGTGTGCGGGGTCGACGTGGAGTTCCAGTTCGGCCAGGTGGTCCCTCCCTGGGGAGGCGAACAGCCGCAGGCCCGCGACCCCGACCGAGACGCCGTCCGCTCCGGTGGCCAGCCAGGTCAGCCGGTGGCTGTCCAAGCTGGGCTTGGCGAGCTTGGCGTGGATCTGCTCGGGGCCGGGAGGCGGTACACCGGGCAGGTCGCTGGCCATCGAGGCGGCGACGACCTGATGCCAGGCGGCGGCGTCGGTGGCCGAGACGCGGTGGAGCGGAGTGAGGTGGACGTGCTCGGACAAGGCGATGACTCCAAGGGTCGAGCTGAGTTGAGTTGAGTTGACGTTCGTCCGGACATGACGCATGCGTGCTCTCGTCGGCCGGCCGACCACAAGCGCTGTGTGTTGTCCGGCCCCTGCTTTCAGCCGACGGGGCGGAGATCCAGGACCACGGCGCCGGTGCTGAAGCTCGTGGTGCCGGCGAGGGTCCACGAGGTGCCGGAAGTGCCCTCGGGGAACAGGCGCTTGCCGTTGCCGACGACCACCGAATGGATCCAGAGCTTGAGCTCGCGGACGAGCCCGAGTTCGATGAGAGGGGTCGTCAGCTCACCGCCGGCGTAGATGAGGATGTCGCCCCCTGTACTGATCCTTGACCTCGGCGATCTCGGCAGCCAGGTCTCCGCGTACGACGACGGCGTTCCACTCCGCCTCCTGCAGCGTGGTGAACACGACGTACAGCGGGACACCTCCCGGCCAATGCGGTTGCTGTTGTCAACGGCTGTTCGCGGATGCCTCGTTCGAGGTGGTGACCGCATCTGGATCGGTGGAACGTTGCAGGGCCGCGGAGCCTTCCGCGGGCTTGGACTTCGCCAGCCACAGGCCGGTGAACACGGCGGAGGCCAATGTGACGGCGCCAGCCGCGACGAAGGCGCTGTTGAGGCCGGTCTCGAAGGAGGCGCCGCCGGATTGCCGGGTGCGGACGATGGCTCCGAGTACCGCCACGCCGAGCACCGCGCCGATCTGCCGGGTGGTGCTGCTGATGCCTGATGCGAGGCCGCCTTCCTGCGGGCTGACTGCTTGGATGGCGGCTCCCGTCAGTGGGGACATGGTCAGGGCGAAGCCGGTGCCGACGACTCCCAGCCGCCACCACACGTTCCCGTAGCCGGTGTCGGCGTGCACCATGCCGAGCGCCAGCAGTCCCAGGCCGGCCAGGGCCAGGCCGGTGGTGACCACGATTCGGAAGCCGTACCGGGCGGCGAGCCGGCCCGCGTACGGGCTGACGATCACCATGGCGAGGGAGGCGGGGAGGGTCTGCAGGCCGGCGTGCAGGATCGAGCTGCCCTGGACGTACACGAAGAACTGGGAGAAGAAGAACGACGAGCCCATGAGTGCGAACCCCACCACGATCATGGCGGTGTTGGACACGGTGAACAGGCGCTGCCGGAACAGCCGCAGCGGCAGCATCGGTGCGGAGCGCCGCGCTTCGACGGCGACGAAGGCGGCGAGGAGGATCGCCGCGGCGGTGAAGCTGCCCAGGATCACCGGCGACGTCCAGCCGCGGGCACCACCCTCGATCAGCCCGTAGGTCAGCGCCCCCACCCCCAGAACGGACAGCACCGTCCCCGGGACGTCGATTGCGGGGGCGCTCGGATTGCGGGCCTCTTCAAGGCTGCGCAGACCGACCAGCAGAAGGACCACGCCGATGGGCAGATTGACCAGGAAGATGGCGGGCCAGCCGAAGGCATCTGTCAGCACGCCGCCGGCCACGGGGCCTGCGGCCAGACCGATTCCGCTGAATCCGGCCCACAGCCCGATCGCCTTGATCCGTTCTTGCGGCACGGGATAGGCGGCGGCGAGCAGGGTGAGCGAGGCAGGGCTCAGCGCCGCGGCCCCGATGCCCTGCAGCACCCGGCCGGCGACCAGCCAGCCGGCCGAGGGCGCGAGGCTGCACAGCACCGACGCGGTGGTGAACACCGCCACGCCGGTCAGGTACACCCGCTTGCGGCCGAACCGGTCGGCGAAGATGCCGCCGGACAGCAGCAGCATGGCGACCAGCAGTACGTACGCGTCGACGATCCATTGCAGACCGGTCAACTGAGTGTGCAGCCGGTCCTGCATATCGGGCAGCGCCGCTCCAACAATCGTGTTGTCGAGCAGGACCATGAATTGGCCCAGGCAGGTCACCGTGAGCAGCACGGCCCGGTTTGATCGACTGCCTACGGCCTCATGCGATGCAGCGATGGGGATTCCTCTCAATCGTTCGTTGCGCCCGGCCACGGTCGACGCGGGTGGCGATACACCTGAGCGCCCTAAAGCAGTCAGCGACTGCGTTAGGCGACTGTAAGGAGGGTTGCCCCACAAACGCAAGTCATGACTGCGTTAAGGTGGGGGTATGAACGACCGACAGCGAGCCCCGCGGCCCGGCGGGCGCAGCGCCCGCGTCGGCGCGCAGGTGCACCAGGCCGTCACCGACCTGATCCGTGAGCGCGGCTACGGCAACTTCACCGTCGGCGAAGTCGCAGCCCGCGCGGGCGTGGCCGACAGCAGCATCTACCGCCGGTGGGGCAGCCTGGAAACCCTGCTCACCGACGTGGCGCTCACCCGCCTCAATGCGCAGTCGCCGATGCCCGACACCGGGAGCCTGGCCGGCGACCTGCGCACTTACGCGGCCAACGTGGCCCGCGAGATCACCGGACCCGACGGTCTGGCGGTGGTGCGCCTGGCCGTCGCCCTGTCGAGCAAGGGTCAGCAGGGCCTGCAGGCTGGTGACGACCTGCGCGCCGAACGCATGCGGCAACTGCAGTCCATGCTCGATCGCGCCCGCGAACGCGGCGAGCACGCACCCGACGCGCTCGGCGTGCTGGACCACATCCTGGCCCCGATGTACATCCGCGTCTTGTTCGGCATGGTCCCGCTCACCCCGGAGTACATCGACGGGCTGGTCGACCGATTGCTGTGACCTCAGCCCGGTTCCCGCGATCAGCCCTCGGACGCGATGCCCGGGCTCCGTGAGGTGCTCGCCGACACGCGCCCGGCCGGCTCAGGCATCCGACCCTTGGCCGGCTCACGCGGCCTGGCTGAATCCGTAGGTCGGCAGCACGTGCACCCCTCCCCCGGGCCGGCGTACGGTGCCCCGTGGCAGACCACCGCGCCCGATGACCGCCACCGCCCCGGGCGCGGCCGGTACGGCGTGGGCCGCCGGCGCGGTGGAGATGAGCAGGGGCAGGGCGGTGAGGGCCGGCGCGGGCAGACCGTGCTGCAGCAGATTCTTGATCACGGACCAGGGTTGCAGCTGTCCCCGGCATCACCAGGACAGAGGGTGGGCCAGGAACTCACCTGGGCGGGTGGGCGAGTTCACCAGCCGAAACGATACTGCGCCACCCCGGCAACGCCCCGGCGTGCCGCTCACCCGGCAATAGCAGCGGAGCCTTCCCCGAACAGGGCCACGTCCGCAGCCGAGAGGTCGGTGCGCAGGCGTGTGAAGCGCAGCGGGTGGCGGTGGACGCCACCGCGGTCGATGGCGGTGTCCGCGCTTATCTCGGCGACGAGGCCGGGGCGGATCAGGGTCGCGTCGAGTGGTTGCGTGCTGCCCCATGCGGAGGGGAACCGCATCCCCGTCCACGGGTGGCCTGGGCCGGCGGGGTAAGGAGTGTGGCGAGCTGCGAGGCCGCGTCCGCGGGCAGGGGGACGGTGCGGCCCACGAGACGGAAGCGGCCGCGGGTGTCGTATCGGCCCAGGAGCAGGAGCTGCGGGCGGGCCAGGGCGCCGGTGACCGCGCGGTGATCGCTTCGGTGGTGTCGCGGCGACAGTGGCGGAGACGTAGTACTCCCTCCTGGCCAAGGGCATCGGGGAGCTGATCTTGGGTCACGACCGAGCGCTGCTCCACCGGCGGCCTGAGCACCATCCGGGGCTTCCTACTACCGCTCGGCGGTGCCGTCCGCGCCGTCGATCTCGTAGAGCCGGCCTTGAAGCCGCTCACCGGCCCAGTCCAGCCCGACGTCCAGGTCAAACCAGTGCCGATCCTTGCGGGCCTCGGGCGATGAGAGGTTCACCGCTGCCCAGGAGAACACCCCCAAGAGGATGGAACGCCCGTGCTGCGTTGTGCGCACGGACAACGCAAACGGCGCGGCGAGTGCCGCACGGGTGACCAACATGGCCTGTGTGTCCTCAGTGTGTCTACGCCCCGCCGTGAGGAACCGGGGCGTTTCAAGGATCTTGACCCACTCGACCGCTGCGTCTGCCACCTGGGCGCGCAGGGACTCTTCGATGCTCTTCCGGACGGCGGCCGCGGGATCATCGCCGAGCCAGCCCAGCCAGTGATCAGGATCAGTGAGCTTGCTGAAGTCGTCCTGTGGCACGCCGTGACGGGGATTCTCCTGGTACTCACCTGTCAGTTTGCCGCTGTTGTCCACCAGCCACGCGCCGCGGATTGCCTCGGGAGGTACGTAGCCGTTCGGGTCGTTGATATGCGTCGGGTCGATCTCGGCGACGCTGCCACCGGGATTCTCGGCAGCCGCAGCCAGTAACCCCGGCTCGTTCGGTATGCCTTTACGTCGGCTTCGCGAGCCAAAAATCCCCACGTCCCCACCCCCACCGTTGTCCACCCAGTTGATCGCGATTATGCCGTACCGGCCAGGGACCGCATGTGGGGGTGTAACGGCGACGAGTGGGTAGGGAATCTCAGCGAACAGGTCTGTCCCACCCCCAAGCAAAGGATGGGGACTTGCAACGAGCGTCCTCACGATGACGATCTGGGTCGCACCCTCGTGTCCCAGCTCCGTCTTGCGGTTCTCGGGCAGTCGGTAGATACCTCAGGGTCCTATCTCGTCAAGTCTCACGCTCATCACTCCTGTGTAGCCTGTCGATCTGTTTCGCGTGAGATGAGGGGGCTGCGGGTGGGTGGCGAAGGGGCACATGCTGCGATCCAGCTCCCTGAAGGGTCCTGGTGGGACTGGGACGTCATCGCCTGGAACGGCGGACAGCTCAGGCTCGCCGCCGGCCACGACCTGGCCTATCACCACGGCCTGGAACTGGTCTTCGGCGATCCGGTCTTCGTCAGCTGCCCGTCCGCCTTTCACGATCCGGCCTTCCGCGCACCGACGCCGGACGAGCTCCTGAAAGTCACTCTCCAGCTCGGCGAGGAGCCGGTCGTCACGGTTGCCTTTGAGGCCGATGCCGGCGGACAAGAGCCGGTCACGTGCCTCATCGCCGCAGAGCGGCTCGACATCGTCCAGGAAACCGTCCTGCGGTACTGGCGCGAGGATGTAGGCCCCGATCAACGCTTCGCTCCCTGGGTACGGCCTCCAAGCCATTACTGAGGTTTTCGGGTCGTCGTCGGGTAGTGACGGTTCGTGATCCCTGCGGTACGCCGGTGAGGTGAGATATCCGGAGGGTGGGGGCCTGACCGCTGAACGTCGGGCGTTTCGTGAGGGGATCCGGCTTCAGGCTGGTGAGCGGTTCGCTGCGGGTGAGAAGACCACGGTGATCGCGAAGGACCTGCGGGTGAGTGTGCGGTCGGTGGAACGCTGGCGCCGTGCCTGGCGCGAAGGCGGCTGGGACGGCCTGCGTTCCGCGCGGCCGGCGAACTCCCCGACCATCACCGATGCCCAGTTCGCCGTGCTGGTGGAACAACTCAGCAAGGGCCCGTCGGCGCACGGCTTCGACGATCAGCGGTGGACCCTCGCCCGGGTCCAGACGGTGATCCACCGCCGGCTGCGGGTGAATCTGTCGATGGCGACGGTGTGGCGGCCGCTGAGACGGCACGGCTGATCCTGGCAGGCACCCGCCCGCCGAGCCCTGGAGCGCGACGAGCACGCGGACGACCTCGACCGCACGCTCCGCCGCGAGTTACGCAGAAGCCAACTCCGGCTCCGCCTGATCGACGGCTGACTTACCGCCACACGCCTGGCTATCGACCCACCGACCCCACCCTGAAAACCTCAGTAACAGATCGGTGACTTAGCCTGGTGAGTCACCAAAGGTGGTGACTGGTTAACAGATCGGTGACTCACCGGTGAGCCCGCCAACGCAGTCACTACCGGGCCCATGCGGCCTCACATGCGTGCACCAGCCGCGGTCTCATCTCCCGACTGGTTGACGCTGGGCTCCAGCAGCCAGCGCGCACTGACGCGCCACGCTCCTGGCGGGTATGCGGTGGGCCGGGGCGCCTTGGCTGCGGAGTTCATGGTCTTGGCGCATGGTGACGAGCGGGCCAAGGAAAGGGAGCCGACTCGTCGGCGCTCGGGAGCGGCCGCGGGGAGAAGCAGATCAAGCTCGGATGGGTCGCCGAGGACTGCGCCGGCAGCCGCGCCGAGCGTGTGCCTGGTGCGGACCGGCGGCTGAAGCACGGTGGCGAGGAGGCCTTGGACATTGACTTCCTAGCCTGCGCGTTTCACTTGCGGCGGTGTCCGAGTCGTGATCGGAAAAGCGAAAGTGCCTTCTGAGCTGGGAAGATGAGGCTTGTCGAAGGTCTCTGT